>DASPQK010000304.1:0-25174 GCA_035624985.1 Syntrophobacteraceae bacterium
GGGCTGGAAGCCGTGCTTGCGGCGGTGTACCTTGACGGGGGCCTGGATTCGGCGATCGGGCTTGTGCGCAGGATTTTTGGCGGTTATCTGGAACACAGGGAGGAAGACCATCTTCTGCTGAAAGCCCTCGATAAAGACTACAAGACTCAGCTCCAGGAGATCACGCAGGCCCGGCTGAAGCTTACCCCCATCTACTTCCTGGAGTCTGAGGAAGGCCCTGACCACGACAAGACTTTTTTCATGAGGGTTGCAATCGGGGACCTGGTGCTGGCGCACGGGTTTGGCAAGAGTAAGAAGGAAGCGCAGCAGGAAGCCGCGCGGAAGGCCATCGCCGAGATCGAAAAAGACTCCCGACTGCTTCACCCGGATATTTCCTGAAGAAATGATCTATCCCATTTTTCTCAAGCACGCAGGATGCCCCTTTAGATGCGTTTACTGCAACCAGGGTGTGGTTGTCTCCAACGGTTATGGCGAGAGCGACATCGCCCAGTTTGTAGAGCGTTCCGCAAGGGCGCATTCCAACCAGGTCCGAAGGTCGGGGCGGTCCGGCGAGATCGCTTTTTTTGGAGGCACCTTCACGGCATTGCCCCCGGCGGCTATGGAATCCATTCTTGCATCCGTTTCCATTTTTGTACGGCAGGGGATTTTCACGGGCATCCGTTTTTCAACGCGCCCGGATTGTCTTGAAGACCGGGTGATGGATTTGCTTTCAAAATATCCGATCCGCACGGTTGAACTGGGCGCTCAGAGCCTTTCGGACCGCGTGCTTCAGAAGAGCGGCAGGGGCTATAGCGCAAGCACGGTCCGTGATGCGTCAAAACTGGTCAAAGATGCCGGATGGAAGCTGGGCATTCACCTCATGGCGGGACTGCCCGGCGATAATCGGGGGCTGTTTATCGAGTCAGTGAAGAAAACGATTGAAATGGGGCCGGATTTTCTCCGCATCCACCCGACGCTGATCCTTGAAGGGACCATTCTGGCCGACTTCTTTAGAAGGGGGCTATACGCCGCCTTGAGCCTCGATGAAGCCTTGGATTGGCTTGCAGCCGCCTATGACCTGACGGTTGAGGCAGGCATACGGGTAATCAGGATGGGCCTGCACCCCGACCCTGCTCTGGAAAAGCCCGGGGTCATTGTAGCCGGGCCATACCATCCCGCCTTCGGCTACCTGGTAAAATGCCGCTGGTGGCGAGACCGGCTGGATAGACATTTTGCATCATCGGTTGGATTTTTGGGGAGCGAAATAGTGCTGCGTGTTGCTCCAAACCAGGTGAGCGATGTTATCGGTCACCGAAGGTCAAACCTTGGCCACTGGAAAGCCCGATGGGGCGTGAGCGTGAGAGTTGCCGGGGATGCCGGCATGGCGGGAATTGAAATTACCGTCGACAGAGACGACAGGCCGCAGTGAGGGTTTGGCGGGTGAGGCTAAGCATCATCGATAATTGCGTTCAAGATTGGGCGGGGATAAACCCCATAAGCGCTAACTTAAAACCTCGTGCGGGGTGACCTCCGTAGGGTTGAGGTGCAGGGGTTTATCCCCGCCCGGTTTATCCCCGCGCTAAAGAGGCCTGCCTGATGAGGGGTTTATCGATACGCAAAAGGATACGACTCTCACTGGATGTCTACCAACAGGGTTATGCATTCTCCATAAGAATTGGGACTTTCGAAAGGTATCCATGGTTTGGCCTGTACCCTGAACTTGCAGGCGCCGCCACGCGACTCTTTCCTGAAATGGTCCGGGCACGGCAAACGGTCCTTTTTTCATGGTGCATAATGGCCGATCATGTTCATTTGCTTTTGAAGGACGAAGATATCGTTGATTTCGTCAGGCTGTTCAAGGGCCGGCTTACGCCCTTCGCTCGCCGATTGGAGCACGGGCGGGTATTATGGCAGCGCAGGTTCTATGACCACGCGCTACGGGAAGAGGAATCATTGGAAAAAGTGGCTCGATATATCTGGCAGAATCCCGTGCGTTCGGGGATTATCTCCTGCGCTTCAGCTTATCGATGGAATGGTTCTCTGGTTTGGCCGATAGGGTGGGGATAAACCCCACCCCTACCACAATGTGTTGGGACCTGATACGGGTGGGGATAAACCCCACCCCTACCACGATTTGTTGGGACCTGATACGGGTGGGGATAAACCCCACCCCTACAAATCCCAATGAGATGATTAAGTTAGCGCTTATGGGATAAACCCCGCCGCTACGTGGGGGAGGGGGAGCTGTTTGAGTGAATGCGTCGCGCGATGTAGGCCCTCCCGATCACATCGATCCTGAACGCAACTTGGTATTAGTGAGGGTTTGGCGCGCCTATTAATTCGGAGGAAACGGGGAAAGGCCTTCAGTGATGTCAGCCGAGAAAAACAGTCAATTCAAATCCGGCTACGTTGCTATCGTAGGGCCGCCCAATGTGGGGAAGTCAACTTTGCTCAATCGACTTCTGAGGCAAAAAATCTCCATAACGGCACCGAAGCCCCAAACGACCAGGAACCGAATTGCCGGGATTCTCAATGGTGAAGGCTGGCAGATCATCTTTGTGGACACTCCCGGTATACATCAAGCGCGGGATGAATTCAACCGCGGCCTGGTGGCGACAGCGCTTTCCGCATTGAGTGAAAGCGACGCAGTGCTGTTCATGATAGAGCCCGGTATGGAAGAGGAGGCGGCAAAATTCATACTGGAAAACCTGCGGCGGGTTCAAACGCCTGTAATCCTTGTCGTAAACAAAGTAGATACGGTGAGAAACAAGGCTGAGTTGCTGCCGTTGATCCAGAGTTATCAAGGGCGGTTTGATTTCAAGGCTACGGTGCCAATTTCCGCCATGAAGGGGGATGGGACCGCGGACATCCTGCCGGAGGTCCTTGGGCTTTTGCGGGAAGGGCCGCAATATTATCCGGCAGATTACATCACGGACCAGCCTGAACGCTTTTTTGCCGCTGAGATGGTCCGTGAGAAGGTCTTTCGTCTCGTTCACCAGGAGGTCCCCTACGGGGCGGCTGTAGTCGTCGAAAAATTCAGCGAAATACCTGAAAGGAAGCTCATCGAGATAGATGCGACAATCATCGTGGAGCGCGACTCACAAAAGGCGATCATAATAGGGAAGGGCGGCCGGATGCTAAAGGAGATCGGAAAACAGGCCCGAACAGACCTTGAGGTCTTTCTGGGATGCCGCGTATATCTGGGTCTTTTCGTGCACGTTCGGAAGAACTGGAGGAAAGACCCAAGGGCGCTTAATGAATTCGGATACTTTTAATACCAAGTTGCGTTCAATTGGTTGCCTTCGGGAGGGCGTAAAGCCCTCCCCTACAGAGGGGCGGCGTTTACTCCAGCCCAATGTTGAACGCAACTCCTTATAAGGGGTGACAGGAGAAAGGTCACAGGTGATATTGGAGGCATAAGACGCATAGGACGCATAAAAACCCAGACTACCGACCGATTGCAGATGAACCCGGATCAGCGGACAGTGGTCACGGGTTTATCTCATGTCCGGGCGCAGAGGGGAAAAGGGAGCGGAGGAAGTTTTCCATCTGGGTTGCGGTGTTGCTCTTCAGCATATATATGGGCGTTCCCCCTGCCTCAGCTTCTCGAATGCTTCCCGGACGGCGCTTCTCCTGCGATTTCAGGATGAGAATAAGGTCGGCCCTGTGGATGTCGGAAGCAAACACCGCCGGTACTCCAAGTTTTGCTATGACATTTTCGAGCATTATGCGACTCACTCCATATGAAAATATCCTGATGTTTCTCCGCCGGCGCGGTTTGCGCGTCAATTTGAGATCTGGGCCGGCGGGCCGGTCGGCGGAGGCCGTCAATCCGGCTGGAGAGGCGGGCGGGATTTGGTCAAAAGCAGGCCGACGGGCGGTTCGAAACCCGGAGACTTTGACCTTTAGCGCCCCAGATGCATGCGGCTCGGCCGGCTCGATCCCGCTCACCTTCACCCTGCCGGGTTCCACCCGAGTCCTGATTTCGGGAGACAGTGGAATGCCTCTCAAAAACCGGTCCACCACCTCGGCCACATTATAATAGACAGCCAACCTGTCACGCTCCTGGATTTCGATCATTACGTTGAAAGTCGGAGGCGCTTTGCGCTCAAGTACGGTCTTTTGAGTTCTACGCCTGCGGGCCTCTTCATCTGAGAGGGTGACCGGCCGGATGCCGCCAACCAGATCCATAAGAGTCGGATTTTGAAGAAGGTTTTCGAGCGTCCTGCCGTGCGCGGTGGCGATGAGCTGCACGCCGCGTTCGGCAATCGTGCGGGCGGCGCCCGCTTCAGCCTCGGTGCCTATTTCGTCTATTACGATCACCTCGGGCATGTGGTTTTCGACCGCCTCGATCATGACCGCGTGCTGCCTGTCGGGCGCAACGACCTGCATGCGGCGCGCGCGGCCTACGCCGGGGTGAGGAATATCTCCGTCCCCTCCGATTTCGTTTGAGGTATCGACTATGATCACCCTTTTGCCGAGTTCGTCCGCCAGAACACGCGCCGCATCCCGCAGAAGGGTTGTTTTCCCCACGCCCGGCGGCCCCACCAACAGAAGCGATTTTCCTGCTTCGATAACATCGCGGACTATGTCAACAGTGCCGAAAACCGCCCTTCCAACCCGGCAAGTAAGACCGATGATCGAGCCGGTCCTGCTTTTCATGGCCGATATCCTGTGCAGAGTACGCTCGATTCCGGCCCGGTTGTCCTCCGAGAATCTGCCTGTATGGGAGACGACGTAGGCTATATCGTCGCGCGTGACCTGTTCATTGGACAGGTACTCCATTTTGTTGACGAACCGGGCCTCCGGTCTTCTTCCGAGATCGAGCACGATTTCAAGAAGTGAAGTCAGGTCCCGTCCGGACTCGATCTTTTCGCGAATGTGGGGCGGGATAACCTCTATCAGCAATTGCAGGTCGCCGGTAGAATTGTCAGGATGATTCATTCATGAACTCGCTTCTACAACCAGGACCCCGGAACCCTGCATCCTGTCTTCCTTAAGACAAAGCAGGGCCTGGTTCGCTTCGCCGAGCGGGAAAAGCTGCACTTGAGGCCTGATGGGGATTTGGGCGGCAATGCGAAGGAGTTCCATGCCGTCCTGACGAGTATTTGCCGTTACGCTTCCAATATTTTTTTCATAGAAGAGGTGTTTTTCGTAATCCATTTGAGGGACAGGGGACATATAGATGCCTGCAAGGGCCAGCGTGCCGCCCTTCTTAAGGTGCTCGAGGGCCGTTGGGACCAATTCCCCGGCGGGCGCAAAAACGATTGCGCTTTCCGTGAGGACCGGCAACTGCGCGGGATCTTCACCCACCCACTCAGCACCCAGGCTTTTTGCAAGCTCCCTGTGTTTTTCGCCTCGCGTGCATACATAGACTTTACAGCCCATATGGGCGGCAATCTGGATCACGATATGGGCCGAGGAGCCAAAACCGTATACAGCCAGGCTCTCACCGTGACGCAACGCGCTTCGGTTAAGACTGCGGTATCCAATAATACCTGCGCACAGAAGAGGCGGGGCATCGTGGTCGGAAAATACATCCGGAATGGGGTATGCGAATTCCTGGTCTATAACGCTCATCTCCGCATAGCCGCCCGGTTCGTGATAGCCTGTGAACCTGGCGCTCTCGCACAGGTTCTCCCGACCGCAGCGGCAGTAATCGCATTGCCCGCAGGTATGGCGCAGCCACGCTATGCCGATTCTTTGGCCTATTTTAAATCTATTGGATCCTTCCCCGAGCCGGTCGACTACCCCAACGATCTGATGACCGGGGATAACGGGATGTCCCGGGAAAGGCAGTTCGCATTCGATAACGTGAAGGTCGGTGCGGCAGACACCGCAGGTCTTGACCCGGACCCTTACTTCTCCCGGGCCCGGGAGAGGGTCGGGAAGCTCCATCCACTTGAGGGGGGCCGATTCAACAGGCGCGCATCGTTCAAGCACCATTGCTTTCACGGTTCTCTCCTTGATTTATTTCGGCAGATTTTTCATAATTGCCGGACGAAAAAGATGCAAGGGAGTTTAATTGTCCAACGAGAAAGACTCAAAAAGGACGCTTCCCTTCAAAGCGCAGTTGCTTATCCGGCCTGCGGCATGGGGGGGAGGCGTCCTGTTTCTGGCGGCCACGGCAGCGATTATCGCGCTGCACCTGCCTTCAATCCAGAAAGTAATCATCCTGAGAGGCATCGAGCGGGTGGAGGCCGCTACGAACCTCAAGGTGCAAATCCGCTCCTATCGGTGGTCGCCCTTTTCAGGCATACACTTAACCGATGTCAAAATCGAGTCTGAAGGCAAGCAGTTCCTCGACTGCGGCGAAGTTCGCTTCAATTACAGGTTGTCAATACGACGGCCATACCTGGTCGTTGACAAAGTCTACCTGGAAAAGCCGTTTTTGCAACTTGAAAGAGACGCCTGCGGCAAATGGTTCTTTCCGGCGTTTAGGGGGAAAAGCGAAGAAAGAGGACGAAGCGGGGGTCCGGCTGGAGCAGATGAGCCGACCGAGCCCCTGTGGACTCAAATTCAACTGCCCAGCATCCAGATTGTTTCAGGCACAATCGAAGCCATCCAGCAGGGAAACAGCGTCATTTCCATCAAGGATATTGCCGCGGCCGTTCAACTCAAAGCCGTGCAGGGGGAAAAAGGCCCCAGGATGCAGATGAATTTTGAAAAACTTCATGCGCGGGCCCAACTCGGCGAAATTGGGGCATGGGGCATCGATGGTTCCGGCGAGCTCGATGGACGGCAGTTGCTGGTCCGAAGGATGCTTCTGTCGGGACCCGATGACTGCCGGGTCCAGGCGGACGGGCAGTGGGATCTTGGAAATCCCGATAACGGCAAAGCGAACCTTACCATCAACAACTTTTCGGGGGACGCCGTCCCGCTGCTTCAGAGGCACCTCAGCGGACTTAATGCCGCTTCGGGAAGCATTGCAATAAGGCGCACGGAAGGCAGGTGGTCTTTCGAACACGACTTGTCAACGGACCTCGGCGCCGTCAAGGGCCTTCTGCATATAGACGAAACATCCTCGGGCGCCCGCTGTGTAAGGCTTGATTCGCGCTTTGCCGATTTGAAGGTGCATTTGTCACCGAATATGCCCGATTCAATGCTGACCGGCAGCATGCAGATCGAAGCGCTGATCCAAGGGGCAAAGCTTCTCAACGCCCAATTCACAGCCCACCTTGAGCCATCTGCGGTCGGCGCCGAAACGGTCCAATCATGCGACCTCAACGGCATATTTGCCGACGGCGTTCTCAGCATCAGCAGCGACGCCCTTTGCTGTTCCCTCGCCGATTTCAAGTTCAAATTGATCGCCGATCTGCGGGGTTTATCCGATAACACGCATAAAGGCGGAGTGCGGGCGGAAGTTAGTTTTGACAGGGGAAATCTGGAGAGACTGAACTTAAAAGTTCACGAGCAACTCGCCGGTAAAATTTCAGTCGAGGCGGGCTACGATCCGGGTAATTTTACGAACCTCAGGCTCTGGGAGGCAAAAATCGACGCCAAAGTTCACATTCCTGAAATCGTCTCGCTAAAAAGCAGTGGGACTTACAACGGCGGGCAGGTCAAAGCTGAATATGACACGGACCTTTTGGACGCCCAAAAAATCGCTCTGCTCTTTCCTCGATGGCAGGGGCAGGGCAGGGTGGTTTCCCGGGGGACACTGAATGGAAAATGGCCTGATTTGCTCTGGGATGGTGAAATTAGCTGGGCGCGTTTCCAGTACGCAAATTATCATGCCGAACAGATCAGCGTCAAAGGAAAGGGAAGACTAACCGGAAAAGAAGAGCGGCGCGAGATTTCCATTAAAGCTCAAAATGTGGTTATGGAGGGCAAAAAGCTGGCTTCTCTTTGCATCGATCTCGATCAGCAGAAGGGTTCATGCGCTTTTCGCCTCAAGGGAGATGAAATCCTCAACCAGGCGTCGGCTCAGCTTTCAGGCAACCTGGAAAGAATCTGGGAATTTCCGCTCATAGGCGTTTCAACTCAAGGCCGGTTCAACTGGAAGAACCTGAGCGGCAGCATAGACGCAAAGTTCGACATCGAAAAGGATGGAATAAGGCTCCATTCGGCATCCCTTCAGCAGGGCAGGCAGAAAATATCGGCTGGCGGCGGCGCCATATCGGGTTCCAGGATAGACATCCCGCTTTCGATGGAGTCGATAAACGCCGAGCAGGCATTCGAACTGCTCGATCTCAAGGACCGCGTGAGCGGTGCGTTTTCCGGGCAAGCACACCTGAGCGGCAGACCCGAGGACCCCGAGTGCTCGCTCAAAATTGAAGGAAACAACTGCGTTGTATTGGGCAAACAACGGATCGAAGCGTTCAGTTTGCAGGGAAATTATTCGCATCAAATTCTTGCGGTCCAGGGGACGGCGAAGGCCGATGCAATGCGGGAGCCGATGGCTGTTTCAGCCAAAATCCCCGTCCGGCTAAGCTTAAAGCCACCTCAATTCGAGGTGAAACTGCCTGAAGAATTCCGTTCGGACATCAAGATTTCAGGGCTGTACGCCGAATCGATTATGCCTTTTCTAAAGTTTTTGACTCAAGCGGGCGGGCATTTTGATGGGGACATACACTGCAATGGATGTCTCAAACAACCTGTCGTGAGTGGGGCCGGGACATGGAAAGAGGGCTTTTTCCAGTGCAAACCGTGGCCTCATGGGGCTGAAAATATTCAGGTCCAGTGGGAGCTCGACTCAAAATGTCTTTATGTGAGGAAGGCTGAAGTCTCCCACCTCGGCGGAACTGTCACGGTAACAGGCCAGATTGATTATCCACATTTTAAGACCCTGGATTTTAAAGCCGAGGGTAAAGACCTCCAGGTGCAGGACATTTACGGAATACAGGGGAAAGTCTCGGGCAATGCGCAAATAAAGGACAGCCCCGAGGCAGCGGAATTAACCGGGAGGCTGTTATTCTCGAATGCGCAGATGAGCCTTGGCAAACTTGAAACAAATATCGCGCAGAATATCCAGGTCATCGAACCCAACACGAGCGGCGATGTGGTCGAACTGCGAGGCGCCAGACATCCGGGGCGTTTTTACAACAGGCTTTCCATGGATGTCCTGCTGGAACTGCCTCCGAGCGGGACCTATGTTACCGGCAAAGGTCTTAAAGCGGAAATAAGCGGAAGCCTGAAATTGAAGAAAAATCCCGCGGGTCCTGTCGTGCTTGCCGGTGAACTTCAAGCCATCGGGGGCGCTTATAATTTTCAGGGAAAAGAACTTAAGATCGCCGAAGGGTCCCTGGTGTTTCCCGGCATCGCTCACGCCGATCCCGAGCTGCGGATGATTTGCCGCAAAGATATAAGGGACGTTACGGTGCAGGCATTGATTTCAGGACCGGTGGGTCACCCCAGGGCAGCATTGAGCAGCATTCCGGCAATGAATCAGGTCGATATCCTTTCTTATTTCATGTTCGGACGTCCTGCCGGAGACCTCAGCGCAAAGCAGAGTTCCCAGCTGCAGAGCGGGGCTACTTCCTGGCTGGGATCCGAGAGTTCCGACATGGTCAAGAACCTGCTGGGCACCAGCGTTATCGCCCCGGACGTCTTCAGCTACAGGAGCTACATTGGAATCCGCGACAACAGGTTCAGCTTTGATGTGAATCCGGCGCTCACCGGCAAGGAGACAGGCGTATTGGAAATGGGCAAAGAGATTACTCCCGACCTCCACGTCATATACGGAAGGGAAGTGAAGGGCACAACGGGCAATGAGGTCCAAGTGGAGTATAGACTGAATAAAAGCGTGTCGCTCCGAACGCAGGTCGGCGCCGAGCAAAGCGGGGTTGACATCTTCTGGAGACGTGATTTCGGTAAATGATTATTATAACGGATGACGGAAGTCGGATGTCGGAAGACAGAGAAAAACATCCCATGGGCCGTAAGATCGCGTCTACTTTCTTTTGACGCTTGCTATAGTATAGAAGGAGCCGTTAGATGAAAATGAACGAGGTGCGCGCAATAGCCAAGAGTTTGGGATTAAATTCTTTTGGGAAGACTAAGGCCGAGCTGATAAAGGAGATTCAACGCAAGGAAGGCAATTTTGATTGCTTCGGAAGTGCGCTGGACTACTGTGACCAGCTCGAATGTCTTTTCCGCGCCCTATGCCTTTCGGAAAACCAGCAGGGGAAAGAAAAGGCCAGCAGCATTGGAAACCTATGATATACGCGATAGCGGCAACGCCGTTTTTTTGCAAATCCAGAACAGCAAGAAACCCGACCAGATAATCAGCGTTATCATGAGCCGTACGGAGGCTTATTTCGAGACACGGGGTCTCAAGGGGCTCTTCGACCTGGACGAAATCCGGATAGACCGCAACGAATTCCTTCTCTCAATTGAGGAATACGCAATGCTGCTGTCCTTTTTGCTCGAAACCATGTCGGCCGCACAGGAGCTTAATCTTCCTTACAGCTACATGGAGGCTTTCGAATACAGCGGCCAGCGATATTCGCTCATAAAGCAGGACAGCCACAGGGTCCTTAAGAAGGAGGGTTGAAACAGAGCGGAAATCAATATGGGGGACATACCGCAGTTTGGGATCAGACGCCGAACCATCGAGGGCGCACAGGCTTTGTAGCCACGTATCCGCGCCCCGTTGTCAGTCGGGCGGCGCCCCCTCGAGCGGCGCATATCCTTTGCGAACCGTATTTTCCACGATGTTTCGCGCAATCATAAAATGCAGAAGGTAGTCCGGACCTCCGGCCTTCGATCCCAGGCCCGACATTTTGAACCCGCCAAACGGGTGGCGTCCCACGACGGCGCCGGTGCATCCTCTGTTTATATAGAGGTTCCCGGTCCTGAAATTCTCCCGCGCCTTGCGGATATTAGCCGGGCTCCTGGAAAGCACTCCACCTGTCAACGCATATTGGGTCCCGTTTGCCACCCTGAGCGCTTCGTCAAAGTCCTTCACCTTTATTACCGCGAGCACAGGCCCGAAAATTTCCTCCTGGGCCAACCTGCTTTCAGGATCCACGTCGGTAAAAATGGATAGCGGAACGAACCAGCCGTTGCCGGCAGGGTGCGGGTGCGCGCCGTTCCTTCCCACGGGGGAGAGTTCGAATAGAGGGTATCCGGCATTTTTGCCCATTTCGACGTAGCCCAGTATCCTGTCTCGGGCGGCCTGCTCTATAACGGCTCCCATGAAGTTTTGCGGAAATTCGACCGGCCCGATGCCAATGCTCTGAGCGGCTGCCTTGAGCCTCTCCACGAACCGGTCGTAAATGTCCTCTACAACTATCAGCCGAGAGCATGCCGAACATTTCTGCCCCTGGTATCCGAACGCCGAGTGCAGCGCGTATACGACAGCCTCGTCCAGGTCCGCGTCAGAATCGACAATGATGGCATTTTTACCCCCCATCTCAAGGACGACATTTTTTACAAAAGCGGATCGCTCATTATTTTCGTGCGCCTTTGCAAGGATATGCAGACCGACATCCCTGCTGCCGGTAAAGGCTATGAGAGCGACATCGGGATGGGCCGTAAGCACGTCTCCCAACGAGCTGCCCGGACCGGGAACGAAGTTGAAGACCCCCCTTGGCAAGCCGGCCTCCTCGAAGATGCCGTTAAGCATGAATCCAGTGACCGGAGACTGCGATGCCGGTTTATATACCACGGTGTTGCCGGTAACTATGGCTGCCGAACTCATCCCGGTCGAAATAGCCATTGGAAAGTTCCACGGAGCGATAACCACCGCCACTCCCCGTGGTTCATACAACAGGAAGCTGGTCTCACCGGGCACCTGTCCCATTGGGCGAGGCGCAGCGCGCCGCAGCATCTCACGGCCGTAGTACTCCAGGTAATCGATTGCTTCGCAAACGTCCGCATCGGCTTCGCTCCACGTCTTGCCAACCTCCAGGACCTGGAGCGCCGCAAGTTCGCGGCGCTTGAGCCGGGCCGAAGCCGCAGCCTTGAACAGACAGTCCGCTCTGTGCTGGGCCGGCGTGTCCCGCCACTGTGGAAAGGCGGACTTGGCAGCCGCAATCGCCAGTTCAGCCTCTTTGATGTCGGCTGAACATACAGTTCCCACTGTTTCATAGCTGTCATTAGGATTCAAGGAGGCGAACCCGGATGCGGTTTGAATTCTATAGCCTCCTATTTGTAACGGGACCTGTATAGGAAATCGCTCGCGCACATTGTTAAGGGCAGCAGCAAATTGGCGGCGGTGTTCACTGCGTGACCAGTCGTAGACGGGTTCAATCGTAAACGGACCGACACCGTGACCCGCCTCGCGGGCAATCTCCGATCCTACAGACTCGGGCGGAGGTCCCTCATGGCGGGCAAGGCCGGCTCCCGGGGGTCCGGGCAGGGATTTGTTCAATTTGTCAACAGGGTTTCGCAATAGATCGGCCTTGGGCAGCCTCTGTGAGAATGTCTGCCTGAGGAAGGATTGATTCGCCGTGTTTTCGAGCAGCCTTCTGACCAGATAAGCCATACCCTGAAGCATCTCGCCAACAGGGCAATAAACCCTGACGTGAAGACCGGCCTTGTGAAGAGCGTTTCGAACAGGCTGACCCATCCCGTAGAGGACCTGAAATTCGATTTGCTCCCCAGCGACGCCTGCTTCCTTCGCCATCTCTACGACTGCGGATATCGACCGAATGTTGTGAGAGGCGCATGCGAGCTTCAGGCGGTTGCTGTTTTGGAGAATGATCCGGGCAAGATGTTCGAAATTGGCGTCCGTTTCGGATTTGACGGCAAATACCGGTACAGGCCAGTTCCTCTGGCCCGCAACGATCACCTCCTGGTCCCAATAAGCGCCCTTTACAAGGCGGACTGTGAGATGGAAGCCGCCCTGGTTCGCCCAGCGAATGATCCGCTCGAGATCCTTTTCACTCTCACGCAGATATGCCTGAATTACTATCCCCGTATGCGGGTAACTGCCGAATTCGGCCTCTTCCATGATGCTTTGATGAAGAGCAAACGTCAGGTCTTTAAGCCCATGGTGTTCCATGTCGAAATTGACGAAAGCCCCGGCTTTGACGGCGCGGCGCAGGATCGGGCGCAAACGCTCCTTTGACTTTTCGATGGAGTGCTCAAAGGCGCAGGCATTCATTTGTGAATACATGGCGGACGGCTTGATCGATACGTTCACCCTGGGAGAATGACCCCAGTCGAGGCCGCCGAGGACCGCACCAAGCGGACGCCAACTACTCTGCGCGGAGTCAAGAAACTCGAACAGCTGCAGATACCTCTCCGCATAGCCATCGGCCTCTTTCTCGGATACTACGGCTTCTCCCAGAAGATCTATCGAGAAGGCAAGGCCGGAAGAGCGCAGTTTTTCAAGAACCGGCAGGCTGTCTTTGGCGGAAGTCCCTGCAATGAACTGCCTGGCCACTTTTGCGATGTTCATTCCGATGCTTCCGGCGATAATTCTTGAAGTCATCCAGGAGGGCGCTACATATTTGATGCCCCAGTTCACCGCGGAAGGAAAGTTGAGGGTAGGATCGGAAAAATACTGTTGAATATGGCCGATCACAGCATCGGTATCCCTGAGGTAAGGAAACACATCTATGAAGCGCAACATCTGGACTTTGAACGGTTCACTGTTCATACACCACTCGAAGAGCTTGCCTACCCAATATTCCCTGCTGAAGATAGAGCCGGCTTCTCCTTCCATCAAATCGTAGAGACGATATCCTGTTTGGCGAATCCTGCTTTCAAGCTCTGAATTCATTTAAATATCTCTCTTATGCCGTTCTTTTCGTCTGTCTTTTTTCCAGCGTCCTTTTCCATCCGTCTTTACCGTTTTTCCGGGCGGCTCCCCGGCGCCTGCCGGTTGAAGGTGATGGGGCTTTAAGATGAATGAGCCGGCAGGAGTTGGAGCAGAGGGCAGGTTCTTTGGCTTGGCATGGGTCGGGGCGAGTCTTTCGGCCAGATCCTGCCGGACCTTTGGAAAGACAATGAACTCGACCGGAACCGATTCGGCAAGATATAGGTCCCCGCCGGCGTCAAGAAACGACAGGCCGCTTTCACAAGCCTGCCCTGCCAGTATTTCGAGCAGAATAGGGGCCGGTTCGATTCTTGCGGCGATTTGGAGTGCGAGAGCGCGTTCGGCGCAAAGCGCCACAAATGGCCGGCTCCTGCTTTTTAAACCAGTATTTTGGGTATGGACCAAATTTTTGGGCTTAAGGCCGAAATAAAGTCTTTCAGGCAGATCTGAGGCGGGCTGGTAAAAGGTCGGGGTAAATTCAGGACGAAGCCGGAGCAGGTTTCCGTCGAAAAAAAACGGAAGTTCGATCCCGAGCAGTGCGAGTTCCCGGATAGTGGATTGACGGACGAAACGCAGGGAAGGATCCTGTTGCAAGGCGCTGTAGAATTCCTTCCATGGCATGGTGGCGTCAGGGTTCCAAAACAGTCCGTGTTCGCCGGGCGAACGTCTAAGGATGAAGTCGAGAGTTTTGGCGAGGGTTTTGGGTTGATGCTTCAGCATAGTATTAGATTATAAGGTGTTGGGGGAATAGTTCAACGGTTTTGGTTTTTATGGGGTTTTGGCCAAGTTTACATAATATATATTATCAGACATAATTTGCATCTCATTTTTCGCCTTGACTTGAAACTGCTTTGTCAGTAAATTGACAACGTTTCAGGCGGGAATAACTCAGTGGTAGAGTGCAACCTTGCCAAGGTTGAAGTCGCGGGTTCAAATCCCGTTTCCCGCTCCACAGACATTTCGGGGTGGTTGCAAGACCACCCTTTTTTCTGGACTTCCAGGCGTTTTTGCCTATATTCTAAATTATGAATGCTTCGGATCTAGCGCAGCAAATCCGTGCCGTCAAAAGAAAAACCTGGAAGACCCAGCTCGATGAATTCTATTCCTGCTTTGCACCTAAAGACTGTGTGCTGATTACAATCGATCCGGACCCGGACGCCATCGGTTCGGCGCTTGCCGTTAAAAGGCTCCTTTGGCATAAAGCGGCCTCGACTTCCATAGGCATCATCCGGCCTGTAAGAAGGCTCAATAACCTCACCATGGTCAGGCTTCTCCACCTTCGCCTGCTCCCTTTATATACGATCGGCGCCGGGAACTTCGACAAGTTCGTACTGGTAGACGGTCAGCCCGCTCACAGCGATGTCTTCTCGGAGTTTGCCTACACGGTTGTTATCGATCATCATCCGGCGAGCGTCAAAACGGAGGCCGATTTTTCAGACGTGCGGCCCGAGTACGGGTCGACCTCCACAATAATGACGCAGTATCTCAGAGCGGCAAAGATCAAACCGTCGCAGACCCTTGCGACTGTTCTGCTTTACGGCATAAAGACGGACACCCGAAACTTCGAACGGCACACCCTGGTTGAAGACATCGAGGCTTTCAGATACCTTTTCGAATATGCCGACCACAATATTTTAAGGAAAATCGAGATATCGGATCTTTCGCTTAGTGACACTAAATTCTTTCATAAGGCTTTCGAAAGAAAACATGTCGTAAGGGACCGGATTTTCGCACACCTCGACAAGGTGCCCTGTTCCGACATCCTGGTCGAGGTAGCGGAATTTCTGCTAAAGATTCACGACATCTCATGGAGCATCGTGTCGGGCGTCGTTCGCGAGGACCTCATTATAGTGGTTCGAAACGACGGACATCGGAAAGACGCCGGCAAGCTGCTGAGACGCGAATTCGGGTCGATGGGATGCGCGGGCGGTCATCAGGCGATGGGGCGCGCGGAGATCTCGCTCAAGCGGTTGTCTGAGGTCATTGGCGAATTATCATCGGCTTCGATCGAAGGGTTTGTTCGGCGCATGCTCTCTCCTTTCAAGAAGCATTAGCAAACAACATGCAACCATTTGACTTAATTGATAAATCGTATTACTTGGGCGAGGCCGACCCGGTTCACCGAGTGCTTAAGACCGTGGATATATATACGGATGGGGCTTGTTCGCGCAATCCCGGGCCGGGCGGATGGGCGGCCATTTTGCGTTATAAAGAGAATGAGAAGGAGATCTCCGGCTATGAGAGGAAGACCACCAACAACAGGATGGAGATGAAAGCGGTAATAGAGGCGCTCGGGATGCTGAAGGAACCTTGCAGGGTGAGGGTCCATTCCGATTCAAGGTATCTTAGGGACGGGATCACTCTATGGATAGATGGATGGAAGCGCAACGGCTGGATAACAAAGGCGAAGCAGCCTGTGAAAAACCGTGAATTCTGGGAGAGCCTGGACGAGCTTTCAGAAAAGCACGAGATTGAATGGGTCTGGGTTGAAGGACATGCGGGCCACCCGGAAAACGAGCGCTGTGATGAGCTTGCGCGCCGGGAGATCGTTAAGAACAGCGAGCAGCGAAGCAGTGAATAGTGAGTAGAAAACGGTTAAAGAGGCGTAGTGGGTGATGAGCGTGTGGGAGTTGGCGCTTATAGGTGTTGCCGCCGTAATGGGCGGGGCTGTAAATGCCCTGGCCGGAGGCGGCACGCTTATCACATTTCCAACCCTGACGGCGGTAGGAGTTCCGGCTGTTGCCGCCAACATCACCAATACGGTGGCGCTGTGTCCGGGGTACCTTGGAGGGACTTTTGCCCAGATCGACGACCTGCGGGGCAGGCGCAGATTATGGCCGCTGGGGGCGGTCAGCATCGCTGGGGGTATTGCAGGTGGAATCCTGCTCCTGTTAACGGGAGAGCATACTTTTCGGAGGCTGGTGCCGTTTCTGATCCTGTTTGCATCGGTGCTGCTGGGTGTCCAGGAGCACGTGCGCAAATGGATGTTACGCAGATCAGGGCAGAGCGGCGAGATGGAAAGCGAGGCTTTATCGGTAATTGCAGTTGGCATTGCGTCGGTTTACGGGGGCTATTTCGGGGCGGGGCTGGGAGTGATAACCATGGCAGTGCTCGGACTGGCGCTTCAGGATACTGTTACAAGACTCAATGCGATCAAGCAGTTCATTGCTCTTTTCGCCAATGTTGCGGCTGCGGGCTTTTTTCTGTTTTCGGGAAAAGTCGTGTGGCCCGCCGCCGTTGTCATGATGATTGGCGCACTGGCGGGCGGATCTTTAGGGGGCCGGGTGGCCGGCAGGATTGAACCTGTCCTTTTGCGCCGGATAGTGGTAGTCGCCGGCTTAGTAATTGCGGGCATCTACTTCTTTTGAGGCGAAATATCTTCCCTCCCCTGCCCTTTTATTCTTGACGGCTTTGGACGATTTTTTTCAACTCGGGTTTGGAAACCTTTCCCATGGCATTCCTGGGCAGTTCGTGAAACGCTAATGCGTCTTTGGGGACCTTGTAGGCGGCAAGCCGCTCCCTGCACCATGCCCTGAGTCCGTCCGGATTCAGGCCGGCGCCTTCCCGCATCACCAGCGCCGCGACGACTCGCTCACCCCAGACCCTGTCCGGGATTCCCACTACTGCGCACTCCTTTATATCCGGATGGGCGAGCAGGGTCTCTTCGATTTCCAGGGCCGAGACTTTGTAGCCGCCAGTCTTGATGATGTCTACACTGCTGCGCCCGAGGATCCTATAGACCCCATTAGGGTCCTGCACGGCGAGGTCGCCGGTTAAGAACCACCCGTCCCGGAAGGCTTTCCTGGTTTCCTCCGGTCTGTTCCAGTATTCCAGAAAGACCGTTTTGCCCCGCACAACGATCTCCCCCGGGTCTCCGGTCTTAACAGCGGCTCCTTTTTCATCCGTAAGCCTCACTTCCACCCCCGGCAGGGGTGTGCCGACGCAGCCCGGATACCTTTCACCATGCAGCGGATTGGAAATAGCCATGCCGATTTCGGTCATTCCGTATCTTTCGAGAAGGACATGGCCGGAGATAGCTTTCCACCTTTGCAGGACAGGGACCGGCAATGCCGCAGAACCCGACACCATAAGCCTCATCCTGCGGCAGCCCTGCGACATTCGTTTTCGTTCGGCGGCAGAGGCTTTCTCCCAGGCGTCTATGAGCTTAACGTAGATTGTGGGAACCGCCATGAAAAGAGTCAGACCGCCGTGGGCGATGCGCTCCCAGACACTTAGAGCATCAAAGGCGGGAAGGATTTCGCAGACTGCCCCAACCCAAAGGGCGCAGGCCATGACGTTTAGGACTCCGTGGAGATGGTGCAGCGGCAGGACTTCCAGGATTCTATCCTCTCGAGTCCATTCCCAGGCTTGAACCAGACCGGCAATCTGAGCGGCAATATTTTCATGGGTTGTCACCACTCCTTTAGGCTTCCCCGTGGTGCCGCTGGTGTAGAGGATCATGGCGCGCCTGGATTGGGCGACGGTAGGCAAAGGACCTGCCCGATGCGCGAGCGCCTCGGTGCTCAATGCGAACCTGATGTTGCGTTCTTCGGCAAGGGGACCCAGAAGACCGGCAAAATCCGGATGTGCTATTACCGCTGCGGGGCGGGCGTCATCGAGCACATATTCCAATTCCGGACGCGGATGGAAAAGAGATAAGGGGACGGCAATTCCTCCGGCGCGCCAGACAGCCCACTGCAACGCCACGTATTCGAACCCCGGAGGGATCAGGAAGGCTACGGGCCTTTCCAGCAAATCCGCGGACCCGTTAAGGAGAAATGGGGCCGCCTTGCCGGAGGCGTCCAGCAGTTGTCCATAGCTGAAAGTTCCTTCCGGCGCGATGACCGCCGTGTTTTGCACATACCGTGCGGCGCGCGAGGTGAGAAGTATGGACATTCCCGTCCGCCCGTGAAATCGATTTAAAACGACATTAAGTCCTTCGTCTTTTTTCAGCCGCTCACAGACGCGCCGATCATGTCAGCCAGCCGGCTGATAACAGGCGGCAATATCTTAACACGGAGCACCCCTGGCGTGTTGACGAATCGCATTGCAAGACCTATGATCCTAGATCGACGCTTGAAATCGGGGAGTTCGATATGGACGGATTGTCCGGAAAAGTGGCGCTCGTAACCGGTGCAAGCCGAGGCATTGGACGCGCCATAGCCGTTGCGCTCGGAAAGCAGGGGCTGGATATCGCGGTAAACTACTTCAAAAGCGAAGAGCAGGCAAGGGAGACCTGCGCCCTTATTGAAAAATCGGGAACACGAGCCATTCGGGTGAGGGCCGATGTTTCACAATCCTCCGAAGTTGCTCAGATGATAGGCATCATCGAGCGTGAGCTTGGAAATATCCTGATTCTTGTAAACAATGCCGGAATTGCCCACCGCGGGAGCCTCGAAAGTATTGGTGAGGAAGACTGGGACAGGGTCATTGCGGTCAATCTGAAATCGGCTTTCCTCGTGACCCAGGCTGTCCTCCCCGGCATGCTGGAGAGCAAGTGGGGAAGAATCATCATGATTTCCTCGGTTGCAGCCCAGACCGGCGGCATCACCGCCCCGACCTACGTTGCGTCCAAAGCGGGACTTTGGGGACTTGCCCACTCCTACGCATCCATTCTGAGCAAAGAGGGGATTACCGTAAACACGATTTCTCCGGCGCTGATTGAAACGGATATGTTGACAGGTCTCGCAGCGACGCCCGCTCTCATACCGATAGGCCGGTTCGGAAAAGTGGAAGAGGTTGCGGAAGCAGCCGTTATGCTCGTCAGAAACGGCTACATTACGGGGCAAACGATCAATGTAAGCGGCGGCTTGTACTTTAGCTGACATACCCGATGAACTTACTGCCAGACCCTCTTTACTCCGATTATCTGAAGCCTCAGGAGTCTCCAACCATCCCTGTCACGGGCCACTGTCGCCTTCTCAGCCGTCCAGAAAAAATTTTTCGTATTAAGTCCGCCCAGCAGATCGATTTCCTGGCTCTCTTCCCGGCTTTGACAATAGTGGCTGATCCACTTTCCCTGGACTTCCCAATTTCCGCCTGTAACCGGTTTGCATATCGTTCCGTCTGCCAGTTGGACGAGCCATGCGTTGTCTTTGGACTTCACGGGCGCCACATTGGCTTGCGGCAGAGGGTTGGTAAGTTTCAATCTTATTCCGGGGTCTCCCGTGACGGGATTTGGCTCGCACACCGCATACATTTTGCCAGGGGATGCAAAACAGGGATCCAGGACATTATCTCCCACCATACAGCGCCATGCATCCGGTCTGGCAACCGCAATCGAGTTGGTCCAGCAGCTTCCTTCCCACACGCCCCTTCCGGATGAATGCGGCACAAACCTGGTAATAAAGGTAACCTGCCCATATGCGCATGCCGCCGATTCCATCAGCAAGCCCAATACTGCAAATGTAAAGAAACTCAGCTTCCATGCATGTTTCACACGCCTCATAAACGCCTCCTTCAACCTGCCCGGTCTCAGGCCAATCTCACTTATCCTACGCACAGAGTATCAACAATCTTTCGGATTTTCACTCAGAATCCACCAGATGCACCTGGAAGGCGAAAGGAGACGTCAACTGCGGGGGAAAAGCCCTTCCTGAAATTGCGAGAAGCAATCGGAATGACATATCACTTGCATCTTCGACTGGGAAAGGGTTATCGTCATAATGACTGCGCTCATATTTTTGCCGACTTCGGCCTGCGCAGGGTGAAAGGGCAAAATGAAGGCTCGCGTCAATGAGGTGGAGATCAATTACGAGATAGAAGGTCCTGAAGATGCGCCATTGGTCACCTTAAGCCATTCCTTGGCGGCGAATATCGATCTGTGGAAGTTGCAGCTTCCGGCGCTGCGCCGAAAGTACAGGATTTTGCGCTTGGACACGCGAGGCCACGGCGGCTCATCGGCCCCTCAGGGACCCTATACCATGGAAATGCTGGCCGGCGATGTCATAGGGCTGCTCGATCGTCTGGGCGCGCGGCGGACTCATTTTGTCGGCATTTCCATGGGAGGAATGATCGGAGAAGTGCTGGCGTGCAGGTATCCGCACCGGCTCGAAAAGCTCGTTTTGTGCAATACCGTCGGACGTGTTGCTCCGGAGATGGGTCCGATTTGGGAGGAGCGCATTCGAACTGCGCAAACTGAGGGCATGGAGGCATTGGCTGAGCAGACGCTCGAGCGCTGGCTGAGCACAGAATTCCGCCTGAACCGGTCCGAGATCACAGGATGGATTCGGAACATGATCCTTAACACATCCGTTCCAGGTTACACAGGCTGCTGCCGAGCCATCAGCATCTTTGACTTCCTCGATGAACTTACCAACGCGGCTGCTCCGACCTTGATCGTCACTGGGGAAAAAGACGAGCATGCGCCTGTAAGCGCAGCCGAGGAGATCCAAAAAAGGATCGCGGGGGCGGAGCTGGCTGTCATGCCGGGGGCCATGCACTTGAGCAATATTGAATCGGCCGATCTTTTCAACTCGAGGCTGGCCGGGTTCCTGGCTTGAAACATTTGAATGAGACTGTTTATGTCCAGAAAACCGAACCCCCTGCTGGAAGATTTCCTTGACAGGACACTTTCGCTGCCGGAGGTCCACTGGGAGACCCTGCCCTTCGGCGTGAACCCGTTTGAGGTGTGGGAAGGCTACGATGAAGGAGTCGAAGGATGGGTGCCTATCTGGTTTCCCAGTCATAATGCCGTGGACGGCAAATCATACGGTGAGTTTGAGCGGGCTTCCCTTTTCGATGAGGCCCTGGAGCGAATATTGAGAGCAATGCACCGGTGGCCGTTGTGGGGAACACCAACTATGAATAAGCACGCTGTCGCGATTGCTCTCTTACAGCTATACTGCGAAATCCAGAACCTCTGCGAAAGGGTTTGAAGAAATCAGACGGAGGCGCCGGCGAAATGGGAGAGGACCTGCGGGAATATCTTGAACCGACATCGATCATCGACAGCGATCACCCTGCAGTGATAGACTACGCGCAAAGGAGCGCCGGTGGAGCAAAAGATCCTGTAGATCTGGCCAAAAAGCTCTATCTCGCAGTGCGCGACAATGTTCGCTACGATCCGTATTCTCCCTTTTTCCTGCGGGAACATTACAGGGCAAGTTACGTTATCGGCAGAGGCAGAAGCTTTTGTATTCCAAAGGCGTCCCTTCTTTGCGCACTTGGCAGGGTATGCGACATACCGTCTCGAGTCGGGTTCGCAACGGTGCGCAATCATCTGGCAACCAGACAGCTTATCGAATTTTTAGGCAGCGACGTGTTCCCCTACCATGGATTTGTGGAATTCTACCTGGAGGGGAAATGGGTCAAATGCACTCCGGCTTTCAATCGCGAGCTTTGCGAAAGGCACGGCGTTGTTCCGCTTGACTTTGACGGCCGTAACGATTCCATGTTTCAGGCCTATAATTCAGAAAACCGAAGATTCATGGATTATCTGGAATTTTTCGGTGTCTTTGCCGATATTCCCGTTTCACAAATCCTGGATGGCTGGAGGAAAGCTTATGGTGACGAGGTCTATGGGAAATTAAGAAGACTGGCAATTGAGCGGGATAATGCCGGGGCTTCAGATTTCGATTACGAGGATGTCTGGAATGAATGAGTCCGGGAGAAATTGATTTAACGAATTTTTGGTTTTAGTAAAAAATCTCCTTTTCCGATTATATAAGCGGAGATTAAACGCCCCTTTAATCTACCCCTCAGAAAGAGCCAGGAGTAAGAGTACCCCCCCACTCCTGGCTCGTTTGATTTGGGCCTCCGGCCGCCGATAATCCGAAACCCGAATAGTGAATGCTTACATTATTATAATCTACCGGTTAATCAGTCCGAGCTTCGTTCTTGATGTCCGATCCCCCGAATGCGTTCGCTAAGCCGCTCGAGCAGAACATAGAAGACCGGCACAAACGGGATGGCCAGCAGGGTGGAAGAAATCATACCGCCGAAGACGACCGTGCCAAGGGCGCGCTGGCCAGCCGAGCCTGCTCCGAAAGCCACCAGAAGAGGCATAACCCCGAGGATGAATGCAAAGGAGGTCATCACTATGGGGCGAAACCGCCTACGGGTGGCTTCAATTGCCGCTTCGGGAATGGACATGCCTCCGTGATGCATGTCGCGGGCGAACTCGACTATAAGTATGGCGTTCTTGCTTGCCAGGGCGATCATCAGGATCAGCCCGATCTGGGTGTAGAGATTGCTGTCGTAGCCGCGCGCCAAAAGAGCGAGGAGAACTCCAACGAGGGCGACCGGCACGACGAGAATGACCGCCCCGGGTGAGGTCCAGCTTTCGTAGAGCGCCGCGAGCACCATATAGACCAGAAAGATGGAAAGCGCATAGATGAAGTATGCCTGGTAGCCCACATTCTTTTCCTGGTAGCTCGTAGAGGTCCAGTCGTAAGACATGCCGCGGGGCAGCGTATTTGCGGCAAGTTTTTCCATTTGCGCCAGGGCCTGGCCCGAGCTGAACTGCGGGGCTGCTGAACCGAAAATAGGAGCGGCCGGATAGAGATTGTAGCGGGTGATCAGCTCCGCGCCCTGTGTGCGCTTAACATCCAGCAGGGTCCTTAAGGGGACCATGCCGCCGGCCTGGTTCCGGACATAGAGGTTTCCGATGTCCCTGGTATTGACGCGGTAACTGCTGTCAGCCTGGATGTAAACCTGGAATATCTGGTTGAACTTGTTAAAAAGGTTTATGAATGAGGACCCAAGGTAGCTCTGGAGCGTATCGAACACATTTGACAGGGGCACCTGAAGCGCTTGTGCCTTGGTCCGGTCGATGTTCAGATACAATTGCGGACTGTTCACGCTGAATGATGTTATCAGGTTTCGCAGATTGGGTTGAGAATTTCCTGTCTGTATAAGATCGTATGTGGCCTGCTGAAGTTCCTGAAGTCCCAGGTTTCCGCGGTCTTCGACCATCATCTGAAAGCCGCCCGTTTGGCCCAGTCCCCGGAGGGGGGGTGGAATGATTATAAATGCCTGAGTTTCCTGAAGTCCGGCAAGTTCCCGGTTGATATTTGCTATTATCACGTCCTGATTGAGGGCGGTTCCGCGTTTACTCCAATCTTCATAAGTCACAAAAGTGGATGAAATGCTGGGGTTGTTAGCGGCATCCAGGAAAGAGTAGCCCCCTACCGTAACCCAGGATGCTACGCCCGGAGCCCGTTTGAGGATCTCGTTTATTTTGTCCGCCACCTCTCGATTGCGGGGCAGAGAAGAGCCTTCCGGCAGCCGGGTGAACAAGACGCCGAATCCCTGGTCCTCGGTTGGAAGAAATCCAGTCGGGCGGCTGAGAAACCCCCAAAACGAAACAGTGATGATTAAAGCAAACACTATGAACATCATCACGGGCCGTTTCACCATGTTGGTAACCAGGGCCACGTAGATGTCGGACATCCACAGAAAGATCTGGTTGAAGCCGCGGTAGAACCAGTTGGGGCGATGCTGTCGCGGTTTTAACCAGAAAGCGCACTGGACGGGTTTGAGGGTGAGGGCGTTGATTGCGCTTATGACGGCAGTTGAAGCGATCACGAGAGCAAACTGGCGGAATATCTGTCCGGTTATGCCCGGGAAAAAAGCTGCCGGCAGGAAAACGGAGACCAGGGCAAGAGTAATTCCCATGATAGGGCCGGTTAGTTCGCTCATTGCTTTTATAGAGGCTTCCCTGGGCGCCATCCCTCTTTCTATGTGGTAGGATGCGCCTTCAACGACAACGATTGCGTCATCGACTACGATGCCGATCGCCAGAACAAGCGCAAAAAGCGTCATGAGATTAACTGTGAAACCGAGCGCGGCAATTGCGATGAAAGCGCCGATGATGGTGACGGGCACGGTGGTCGCCGGAACGAGCATGGCCCGGAAGCTTTGGAGGAAACAAAGCACCACGATAAGCACCAGGACAGCGGCTAGGAAAAGAGTTTCATACACCTTCCGGATCGCCTCGCGAACAAAAGTAGTCGTGTCATATCGTGTTCCATAGTGGAGTCCATCCGGAAAATCTTTGCTTAATTCGGCCATCGTTTTATAGACGTTGTCCGCCACCGTGATGGCGTTTGCATCGGGAAGGGAGAAAACCGGGATCAGGGCGGCTTTGAGGCCGTTAAGATAGGCAAAATTTGTGAAGTTCTGCTGGCTGAGCTCAACCCGGGCCACATCGCGCAGGCGCACTATCTGCGGAGCCAGACCGGTTGCAGTCTTGACTATGATGTCCTCGAACTGGTCAACATTAGAAAGACGGCCAAGAGTGTTGATCGTAAACTGGAAAGGCTGTCCGGGAGGCACGGGGGGCGCGCCAAGCTGACCCGAGGTCACCTGGACATTTTGCCCCTGGATGGCGTTTGACACTTCATCGGCCGTAATTCCGTATGAATCGAGCTTCAGGGGATCGAGCCAAACTCTCATACTGTATGGACCGGCGCCGAAAACTCTCACCAGGGCGACGCCCGGAATCCGGGCCAGCGGATTCTGAATGTTTATGATGCCGTAGTTTGA
>DASPQK010000305.1:0-7968 GCA_035624985.1 Syntrophobacteraceae bacterium
CTCTGTTGGCGGTGTTCATCGCTCTGCCGGCGCTTGCCGATGAGCCTCGGGGTCCGTGACCCAGTATCAATCTGCCGCTGTTGCTCAGCCCTCCAATCTCACACTCTCAAATTTTTTCGCTGAGGGTTGGGATTAGGCATGGACACATCGGCAAACACCGGACGGGGCTCCGGGCATGGCGCTCTTGCACGTGACGACGAATTTTCTGGAGCGCGAATTTCGGTTTGATTACTACCATCAATTGAATAAGGGCAGCATCTCGACCAGGGATATCGATTTCACGGATGCTTTGATAGCCTATGGTCTAGATCGCAGGTTCATGCTGGAAGCGGCCGGCAACTACGAATGGGATAACGCGCGGACAGTCGGCAGTAGTTCCGGAGCCGCCGGTGCATTGGTGGGCCGCTTGCAGTTGATAGACATTCCCTATTACTCGTTAGCCTTTAGCGTAAAGGTCACGTCTCCCTATGAAGGCCTTACCAGGGGAACTGCCAAGGCAACCACAATTTTTCCTGCGCTGGCAGGCGGGAAGGTTCCCGCCCTTCAAGGCTCCGGGTAAATATATCGTCTTTAAGAGATGGGATCGGCTGGAGAGTCAGGATGAGCCGGAGGCCGTCATTTTTTTTGCAAAGCCTGATGTCCTCTCCGGACTATTCACACTGGCCAACTTTGATGAGGACCAACTTAACGCTGTCTATACGCCTTTTGCATCCGGTTGCGCTTCGATTGTGTATTTCCCGTATCTTGAAAGAGAGGCTGCTCATCCCCGGTGCATTCTTGGCATGTTTGACGTTTCCGCCCGCCCGCTTGTGCCAAAGGATACGCTTAGCTTTGCCGTACCCATGAAAAAATTCTCCAGAATGGTGGCGAACATGGACAGGAGCTTCTTGAAACAAGACGCTTGGAAGAAGCTACGGAGAAGGATCGGCCCGGAGTGGTGGTGGAATCAAGAAATCTTCTTCCCTGGATCTGAATAAAGCCGGGAGTCCATGAGGGAGAGGCTTAACACCCCTCAAATCCTCCACCTCAGAGCCAGCCAATCGCGAGAAGCAAAGCTAATCGCGGGAGTTAAAGCAATCCTCCAGAACGCTGAAATGACCCGCTCGTATTGCAAAAAGCAAGGGAGAGGATACCATGAGTTGGATTGGGGCATATCCCTGTGGTCACTGCGCCGATGGAATTAGCTGAATTACTGATGGCAATTGGAGGCTGAATCCATGCAATTGATCCGGGATCTTTAGGACTATGCGGTATTGGATGTAAGAAAGATGCTTGCGCTATGATGAAGCTCCTGACACCTCTCCTGCTGACCTTGAAGGTGGCAGCCTTCGGCACTGTGCTTGCCTTTATCATCGGAATCGCCTTTGCTTTCTTGACAGCTCACTGCCGGTTTCGCGGCAGGGAATTGCTGGATGCTGTTTTGACGCTGCCCCTGGTTCTGCCGCCAACAGTCCTTGGCTATTATCTCATTGTCCTGGTCGGCAGAAAGGGATGGATCGGCCGGTGGCTCTACGAGGCTTTCGGGGTGACTCTCATATTCACATGGCAGGGGGCGGTCATCGCCTCGGCGGTGGTCGCTTTTCCCCTGGTCTACAAAGCGGCTCGGGCGGCTTTTGAAGATGTCGATCACAATTTGGAGAAGGCTGCCAGGACTCTTGGTCTATCCGAGAGTGGAGTTTTCTTGCGCGTAACCTTTCCCCTGGCGTGGCACGGTGTCATGGCCGGGACTATGCTAGCATTTGCCCGCGGCATGGGTGAATTCGGCGCCACCCTCATGGTGGCGGGCAACCTGCCCGGCAAAACTCAGACCCTTTCCCTTGCGGTATACGATGCCGTGCAGGCGGGAAATGACCGGCTTGCCTCTATTCTCGTGCTCATCACTTCGCTGGTTTGCATTACTGTGCTGGTTGGCGCGGGCAGAATTTTTCGAACCCAATATCTGAAGGAGATCGATCGATGAAGAGCAGGCATGGAACCTGGCTTCTTGCTTTCCTTGCTATGATGCTGTCTCTGTTCCAGCCGGGCGGCGCCTTCGCCGCGCAGGAGCTGATCGTATCGGCTGCGGCGAGCCTCACCAACGCTTTTCAGGACGTGGGGAAAAAGTTTGAGGCCGGAAATCCCGGCGTCAAAGTCATCTTTAATTTTGCTGCGTCCGGGCCGCTCCTTCAGCAGATAGAGCAGGGCGCGCCGGTGGATGTGTTTGCCTCAGCGGACCAAAAGACCATGGACCAGGCGCAGGAAAAACGCCTTATTTTCGATGAGTCGCGCAGAAATTTTGCGGGCAATGAACTGGTGCTCGTAGTTCCAAAGACATCAAGCGCCCCCATCAGGCACGCAGGGGACCTGGTCGGAAAAGAAGTCTCCAAAGTCGCCCTGGGCAAACCCGAGACGGTTCCAGTCGGGCGCTACACTCAGGAGGCCTTGACAAATTATGGTCTATGGGAGGCGTTAGCCCCAAAATTCATCTATGGCGACTCGGTGCGGCAGGTACTCGATTATGTTGCCCGCGCAGAGGTGGATGCGGGTTTTGTCTTTGCAACCGATGCAGAGATCGCCAAAGACAAGGTAACGGTAGTCTCGCCAGTGGACAAGCACAAACCTATCGTCTATCCTATCGCCGTTGTTTCTGCGACACAAAAGAGGCCGCTGGCTCAGAAGTTTTTGGATTTCGTCCTCGCCGGGGACGGTCAGGAAATCCTTTCTCGATATGGGTTTGGAAAGCCGTAGATGCTGATTGAAGTGGACGTGGAAAAAAGGCTGGCATCGCGGGGCAGAAGTTTTACCCTCAAGGCGGCCTTTTCCTCGCAAGAAGAGTTCGTGGTCCTTTTCGGTCCTTCAGGGTCGGGGAAGACGCTAACGCTGCAATCGGTAGCAGGTCTTGTCAAGCCTGACGCGGGAAGGATTTTCCTGAACGGCCGTGTGCTTTTTGACTCCAAGGCCCGCATCGATATCCCTTCCCGCGACCGCGCAGTAGGCTGCCTCTTCCAGGACTACGCCCTTTTCCCGCACCTAAGCGTAGCCGATAATATAGGGTTCGGATTGAAGAAAGACCGGCTGTGGCCTCTGTCAAGACAAGACAGGCGCCGCATAGAGGAGTTTCTCGAACTTTTCGAGATATCCAACCTCAGGAACAGCTTCCCGATGGATCTATCCGGGGGCCAAAAGCAGCGCGTGGCCCTGGCTCGCGCGCTCATCCCAAAGCCGTGCCTGCTGCTTTTGGATGAGCCTTTTTCTGCGCTGGACACGCTGCTGCGTGACAGGTTGAGAAAGGAACTCGTCCGCATACAGGCTGCTTTCGATGTTCCGGTCATTATGATCACCCATGACCCTGAAGACCTGAGAGCAATTGCCGGAACGCTTGTCATCTATGATACGGGCAGAGTACGCGATGTGCGGCCTTTCCGGAAGCTGGAAGGCGAGCAGAGCCCGGACACGGGGATATACTCATGCCTGATGCCGGGCTAGAGGAAGTTTATCACGCGAAGCCGCGAGGGACCGGAACAGTCCCGGGCGGCGCGGAACTCACGCGAAGCCGCGAAGAACGTGAAGACGGCATTAATTTCGCAGCCCTGTCCTAAAAAATTTGCCTTCCCTTGAGCGCTCTTTCCACGGTTATGCGGTCGGTGTATTTGAGGTCGCCGCCCATTGGTATTCCGTAAGCTATCCGTGTTACGCGAACGGGGCGGTCCTTGAGGAGCTGCAAAAGGTAATGAGCGGTCGCCTCGCCTTCGCCGCTCGGGTTGGTCGCTATGATGACCTCCCTGATCCTTTCGGACTCGAAGCGGGAGAGAAATTCTTTTATGCGGATTTGTTCGGGGCCGACCCCGTCAAGAGGCGCCAATACTCCCTGGAGCACGTGATAGCGGCCTTTGAAAGCACCGGACTGCTCGATGGCCAGAAGGTCGGCTGTGCTTTCAACGACGCAGACTTCCCCGGTATTTCGGGCCGGATCGCCGCAAATGGCGCAAACCGGCTTGTCGGTAAAATGAAAACAGATTGAGCACGTTCCTATATTGTTTTGGAGCTGACGGATATCTTCCGCAAGTGACTCGATTTCGCCCGCCGGCGCTTTTAGAAGATACATGGCGATGCGGGCGGCGCTTTTTTCTCCAAGTCCGGGAAGCCTGCTCAATCTGCGGATGAGGCTGCTCAAAGTCGGTGGATATGCGTTCATTTGAGGTCAAAAAAGCCCCGGGATGTTCAGCCCCGGAATATTAAATCCGCCTGCGAGCTTTCCCATTTCGGCGGCGGCCACTTCCTGGGCCCTTCTCAGACCGTCGTTGACGGCTGCAACGATCAAGTCTTGCAGCATTTCTATATCTTCAGGGTCAACCACCTGGGGGTCTATTGCAATGCTCAGGACCTCCTGCCTGCCGTTGACCACCACCGTCACCATGCCTCCTCCGGAGCTCGCCTCGACTTTCTTGAAGGCCAACTCCTGCTGCATCTTGGCCATCTTCTCCTGCAAAATCTTAACCTGCTGGAGCGGGTTGAATCCCTTCGCCATTGTGATCTTCTCCTCCTATTGAAATCTTGAGTAGTTCAGCCTTCGGTTTTTCGACTTCCGTTCCGCGTCCGTGGATAAGGCAAATCTATTCATATTTGTTTCCGCCGCCAAACGCATCGGGATCACGTTCTTTTGCAGGTTTCACGTCGATAAGCTCAGCCCCCAGTATCTCAATTGCCAGCTGGACGGCGGGATGCGCGGCAATCTGTTTTGCGCCGGGCGGTTTGCCGGTCTTGCGCTCTTGAGCCGCTCCACTCCGGGATGACTGAGACGATCTTGTTATTATACTCCATTGCAACCGGGCGCCAAAGAAAGCCTGGGAGGCATCTTCGAGCTCGCGGACAAATTGCGGACCATTTGCGCTATTTTCAAAGATGTCCGGCACTTCCAGCTCAAGCAGTTCCCCCGAGGCCCTCGGCGTGCAATGTGAAACTTTGGCCCATACAATGGGGTTGTGGTTTTCCAGAAAGGCGACAAACGCCTGCCAGTTCTCAGCGGCTTTGGCGGCAGATGCCGGACCAGGGACGGAGGACGGAGCATGGAAGACGGGGTACGCAGGACCAGTGAGTGAGGACGGTGGACGGAGTATGGAAGATGCCTCAGGCGCATCTGCCCCGCCCTCGGTCTCGAAGCCAGGGGCCGACGGCGCAGCACTCGTTGCCGCGCCTGTTCCGTCCTCGGCCTTCCTTCCGTCTTCGGCTCTTCTTCTGTCTTCCGTCCTGCGTCCTCCTTCTCCGGTCCTCCGTGCTCCGCCCTCCTTCCGGAAGCTGGACCTGCTCTCGGAAATGACGCACCCGGAATCGGCATGTTCCTCTTTTAGACTGCGCTCTATCGTAGCGATCCTGTCGAGGACGGCATCGATGGATTTAAGCTTCGGCATCTGCGCCATGCGCAGAAGGAGCATCTCCAGGGCAATCTTGGGCATGCTGGAGCGTCGGATTTCCTCCTCTCCCCGAAGCAGCATCTGGAAATAGACATGGAGCGATTCCGGAGTTGTCCTGCCAACCTGATCCTTTAGCAATTTCTTTTCGTCTTCGGGCAGATCGAGGCGCGCTTGACTACTGCCGGAGATGGCGACGAAAAGGAGGTTTCTAAAATGGTCGCACAGGTGCTGGCAGAAGCGTCTGCTGTCAATTCCGCGCCGGTACACGTCGGCAACCAGGTCCAGGCAGCCGGGCGCATTTGCCGCCAGGATCGCCTCTGCCGTGCGCAATACGCTTTGCCTGTCGAGTACTCCAAGGATGTCCAGGATTTCGCTCTCGGGAAGATCGTCTCCGCTGAACGCCAGCAGCTGCTCCAGCAGGCTCTGCGCATCACGCATGCTTCCATCGGCTTCCCTCGCTACGGCGTAGAGGATTGCTTCGGAGAAATGAGCGTTTTGTTGCAGACTGATTTTCTTAAGATGCTGGGCAATCTGCTCAACGCTCAGGCGCCGGAAATCGAACCTTTGGCAGCGGCTCAGAATGGTGGCCGGGATTTTATGCGGCTCGGTGGTGGCAAAGATGAAGATGACGTGGGCAGGCGGCTCTTCGAGGGTCTTGAGCAAAGCGTTGAAAGCCTCAGCGGTCAACATGTGCACTTCGTCGATAATATAGATCTTATATCGCCCCTTTGCGGGCCTGTAGCGAACAGTCTCCCTCAGTTCGCGTATATTGTCGATTCCCCGGTTGGAAGCCCCGTCGATCTCGATAACGTCCACCGAATTGGTTTTCGATATTTCGAGGCAGTTCGAACATTGACCGCACGGAGTGGGGGCAGGCCCTTTTTCGCAATTCAGGGCCTTGGCCAGAATTCGCGCGACCGATGTTTTGCCCACTCCACGCGCTCCGGAGAAAAGATAGGCGTGGGCTATGCGCTTGAGGCGAATCGCGTTCTGGAGGGTCCGTGTTGCATGCGGCTGACCGATAACTTCTTCAAAGGTCTTTGGCCGCCACTCACGGGCAATGACTCTATATTGTTCATCGGACATAAAAAAGTTTTCAGTTTTTAGTTCTACCTGGCGGAGAGAGAGGGATTCGAACCCTCGGTACACCTTTTGGGCGTACACACGATTTCCAGTCGTGCTCCTTAAGCCTCTCGGACATCTCTCCGCTGTTATGAGAGTTTTTAGTTTTTAGTTTTGAGTTTTTAGTTTTTAGTCGGCGCATACCCTCGCAGGCGCCTCAAAACCGAACCAACTTAAAACGGGTCTTCCGGCAACCGAGTACCCCCGAGCTTTCTTCGTGGTCTTCATCTTTTGCCTCGTGGCCACGCTGCCCTGTCACGGCTGGGCCGCCCCGAGGGGCTTCAAGTTGATTTTGGTGTTTGACTCCCCTGCACACGGCAATTCTGCCGGGCTGGCGCTCTCGCTTCAACGCCCTGCTGTCATCTTCCTCTTCGCAACGATGCTTCTTTCACCACGAAGGACACGAAGCGCTCGAAGAAAGACAAGTGTACATTGTGAAACCGAAGACCGAAAAACCAAATGTTCTATGCTCCATTATCCGGCGTTCTCTTGTACCCTGAACTTTTCCCGCAAAGCGCTTTGCTTCGTGATCTTCGTGCTCTTCGTGGTGAGAAAGATGCCCTTCGCGCCCTTCGTGGTTGAACAAAAACGGCGGGCGGAAGGAGTCACCACGAAGATCACGAAGAGCCACGAAGAAGATAAAAAGTCAAGAATCAACATGAAACCTTTTTGCTTCAAAAAAGTAATAAAGCAGATCCATTACGTCCTAATTGCATTTTCGCAAAGAGTTTGGCTAAGACCTCCACGAAGCTGGCATGAAGACCGCGAAATGGGAGATCAGCGGCTTTTCGTCGACCACCGCAGGTACTCATTTGCCGGATGAACCCAAGCTTTCATCGGCAGTGGTGCAGAAGGCCAAGAAGCCGGGTTATTATGGCGGCGGCGAAGGACTGTGGCTGCAAATCAGCAAGTCAGGCGGCAAATCATGGGTATTGCGCTTCACCCTGCGCGGGAAAGCCCGCGAAATGGGATTGGGGCCGTTACGCACGATTTCACTTGCGGAAGCACGGGCGAAGGCGTTGCAGCATCGCAAGGCAGTTGCTGAGGGACGCGATCCTATCCAAGAACGGCGGGCCGGACAAGCACGCTCAAGACTTGAAACTGCTAAAACAGAAACGTTTGCCGAATGTGATCGGACAGGCAATCCAGAATAAAGACTTTTACGGGACTGAAATCTTGTCAGCATTATGCCAGCGCCCAGGCACGTTAGCCGTAGCACGGCGGAATCCCTCATGGACAGCTATTTGACTTCGCACAGAGCACAGGGGGCACGAACGCAGGAACAAACCGAGCGAGGCGATCTCAGGCGCTCGATCATCCGGGACATGCGGCTATAACGGACGACGGAAAGCCGGCCCCCGAAGTGTATCTAATCGGGGGTCGGATGTCGGAAAACAGAGAAAAACATCCCACGGGCCGTAAGATCGTGTCAACTTTCTTTTGACGCTTGCTATAG
>DASPQK010000306.1:0-4113 GCA_035624985.1 Syntrophobacteraceae bacterium
CTGCCCGCCCCGGGGGCGACTTTGTCTTTTGCCATACGTCTGACCGTCTTTTGCAGCAGCAGCTGTTCCTCTGTAAGATCATACTGCATGGTCCCCTCCTGTCAAAAATGTGCAGAGCTTCGAATGACAGCGCAGATATAAGCCCTGGCCGCAAGGGTCGTCTCCTCCGAGTGTTATTGACAGGTAAAACAGGCGGCATTATGCCTGTCAGCAGTACAGCCTTTATTAGCTCCATTGTATTCGGCTTTCTCGGGATACGGACACAGAGGCCTTTCCATCGGCTTACTGTCCAAAGGACTCGTCCCCGCAGCCATGATGGAGTCGGGCGCCACTCCGTGTTCCACCCACTGTTCGATAACAGCCAGCCAGTCGGTCCAGACAGGGCCGTATCCATCCATGCAATGGCACATCCCCGGGACCATGAAGAGGCGGTAGAAACTGTCCACTTTATTCTGACCCATTTTTTTGACGACCTTCTCGTAATAATCGATTGTCCCATAAGGCGTCAGCGCATAATCCGCCCATCCCTGGAACTGGAGCAGCTTGGCTTTGTGCGCCTTGAACGGTGCAAGGTTGGTATTATCAGCATTGTCGGGTCCCAAATTGGTGTTAACCATCAGGTAGTCACCGTCCCAGTCGAAATAGTCGATTTGCCAGTTGGGATCACCAAAAACCAAGTACCTCATCATGTCGCGAGAGAAGCCGTATTCAGCATTAGGGATGCCAAAGAAAGTCGGGTATTTCAGATATGTTGCATCCGCAATCCACTCCGGCCATGCCCCCATAGCTACCAGCCCCGGATATGCTTCCACGCCGCTCATAGCGAAACCGAACCAGAGGCTAGTCCCCGTCCCGGTCTTAGGTCCGCCGTAAACCCTTTCGACCATAGCCAGTTGGGCCGCCGAGAGGCAGGTGGCCGGATTTTGGTCCTTGGAGCACAGCAGGGTCGCCGGATTGAAGGTACATGAAGGCGGGTCGTCAACAAACCCGTCTGCTGCGCCGCATTCCGCGTTGATGGCATTTTGAAGCACCGGCAACAGGGAATTAGGCACTGTGGGAGTCGCGGCAGCGTCAGTACTGGTGAAATCAGGGTATTCGCCGGTAGATGTAAAGCCTGGATATTCAAGCTGCTCGTTCCAGACAAAGCCCATGCCTGCCCCTGTCAACTTATACGCGGGCGCCCCGGAGATAATTCCATCGAAATCATCGGGATACCTCTGCGAGGATTCCATCGCCTGCCTCCCGCCCGTTGAGCAGCCGGCGAAATAGGAGTATTGGGGTCCTCGGCCGTAATAATGACTTATAATGCCTTTGGTTACCATTGCCGTCTCATGAACGGCCAGATAGTGGAAATCCTCTACCGCCGTCGGGTTGTTCAACGCCCAACTGCCGTCGAAGAGGTTGGGGTTCTGATGCCCGGTATCCGTTTCTGCCAGTACGTATCCCAAATACACCGCTGAAGGGGCCTGCGAAAATATGGGAAAGTAATGCTGGAAAGAGCCCGCAAAGCCCCCGTTGCCCGTCTCCAAAAACTTATAGTTCCACTTCGCCTTGTCGGGCAATGAGACTTCGATGCCGATTCTCCCGTAAATCTTCCCGTGCACCAGACAGTACTCCGGATTGGGTGCCGAGGCCGCAATTAACGTGGCGTCGGTAAAGGTTGTATTCAATTCTTTGCCCAAACTTGTAAAATAGTCCAAAGTGCAGGAAGGCGCAGTCGCTTTGGCATTACAGGCTTTCATCGAGGGTGACAAGAAAATGGAGATTCCTGCCAGTATTGATATTATGATGGTGTACCTTTTCATTTTCCTCCTCCTTCATTCTCACGCTGAATCATTGCAGGTTGATTAGCAAAGAAATCCAGTTTCGCCATAATCTCTTATCACACCCTTGCCATCACCCCCTCTCTTCAGTGCGGGATGCCGCTGCCTGTACGGGCCCCGACAGGTCCGATCCGGAATGATGCATCCGTCATGTGCCGCCTATCCCAAACTGCATGTTCGACAGGATCTGTCCCCGAAAAACTTCTGCTGGACCGATGAAGCTTGTGACCCGGAATAATGCGCCAACTTTCAGCGCCAAGCATCCCAACCGCATTTTCCGGTCGGCTCTTTGCCCGAAAAAAGTTCAGTTGCGCGCCTGAGACTGCAAAAAGTGTAGACCCATTTTCCGCCCAATCCCCGGCGCTCAGCCCCCGAAGGAGGGGCTGTGGAACTAAACGATCCCCCTGGCTTCGAGTTCTTTTAGCGCCACCGGCCCGTATCCCAGGTATTTGAGATAAATATAGCCGTTGTCGTAGCCTGCGGGACGGCAAACCCATTTGGTCCTTGGCGGTGTCCTCGTAGCCTTCCATTGCGCCTGGGCGCAGACCACTGACCCATATATGGGGTCCTGCACCGGCGTGAAAATCCCCCGCTCCTGCCAGTTTTCGTCATGCATGGTTTCCCAGGGAGAGACGATTTCGGCCACAACCGGTGTTATCGGGGCCAGCCGCCCGGTTTTCGAATAATCGACGGACTTGCGCATCAGGTCCTGGCTCTTGTACTGACTGGTAAGCGGATTGATCATGGACTGGTATTTTAGCTGCCAGTCCTTCTTCATGAAAGGGGCCAGAGTGGTCCAAGTTCCCGCTTCCCATTCGTCCCACTTTCCAAGCATATCCACCAGGGCCTGCCACATCTCAAGGCGCAACCCCCCCAGAAATACGCCCCCGTCCTTTGTTGGATAAAACCCGTAGAGCCAAAGGCAGGCATCGAGGTTCCCAAAGCGCTCGTTCACAACTCCCTGGTCGGCGTACCAGTGCAGCGCGTAATCATTTAGCCGTTCATAGGCTTCAGGAGTCGCCACATCGATTGCTTGGCCCTCACCGGTCATATCCCTGTGATAAAGGGCCGCCAGAATGCCCACAGCCGCAAACGTTCCCGATGTGTTCCAGGCCATCCACGGGCCGGCCTTGGTCGGAACCGCGTATGGCATCTGTTCCAATTCCGCGCCTTCCGGCAGGATTTCTCCCGTCTGGTATTGAATACCGGACCGAGCCTGGCTGATATTGTCGTAATCGTATGGCTGGCCTTCACTTTCAGGACCGAACTGTCCGCGGGCCGTAATCGATGTGAAGATCAGGCGCGGGTTGATCCTGTTCAACTCCTCGTAGCCGATTCCCCGGGAGTCCATCGTTCCGGCGGGATAGGTCTCGATTAAGACATCGGCATGCCCCACAAAGGCTTTAAGAATCTCTCTTCCCTCTTCCGTCTCAAGGTTCAGCGTGACGTGATATTTGTTCCTGCCTTCCTGAAGGTAAGCAAGACCGGTGTCCCTGTTTATGATTCCGCCCGGAGAATAGGTACGCACAAGGTCACCTCCGGGGGGCTCGAACCGGATGGTCTTCGCCCCCAATTCCGCAAGCAGCGAAGAGCAAAAGCAACCCGCCATGCTCCGCGAACTTATGTCCAGGACGACCAGGTCGTCGAGAGCTTCCGGTTTTTCAAAAGCTTTGGCCGGATCGTCAAAAGATTTGATGCGGTCGGCCCATGTAGATGCGTTTTTTCCCTTTTTGCGCTCGTTCATGTCTCATTACCTCCTCAAAATGGCTCCGGATTTCCCGTCCCAATCCGGAGGCGGCCTGCGGCCCTGCTGGTCCTTCCATGTGCCCAGCACCCCGTGATGGTAGAGATGAGCGATTTCCGACTGGCTTTTCCCCAGCACCTTAGTCATGATGAAGTCATTGTCGAAGCCCACGGGCCTTACCGTCCATTTCACTTTGGGAGGGGTCCTGGACATCATCACCGGAAATTCGTGCTCCACGTACCTGCCATACATCGGATCATCGATTTCCTTCACGAAATCACGCCCCCTGCGATGCGTGTCTTCATACATGTCCACGGCGTTGTGGAGGCGGACAGCAGCAAAACCGTGGCGCTTCGCAAGCGCCTCGATTTCATCTGTAGTTTTACCCGCCGCCCAATCGGCGATGATCTTGAGGATGGCAAGGGCGTTTTCATCTTTGAGCCGGGTTGAATGGTCTTTGAACCTGGGGTCCTGGGCCAGTTCCGGTCTTTCCATGGCCGCGCACAGGCCCTTAAATTCGTCCGCCCCCGGCGCTGCGATCGCTGC
>DASPQK010000307.1:0-63150 GCA_035624985.1 Syntrophobacteraceae bacterium
ACCGCCTCTTTCGGTTGCTCCGACATCACAGTGGGGGTCTTCTTGATGAACTTGAAGTAGGCGCCCGCTCCTCCCGCGCCCAGCAGCACTATGAAAAGCAGTGCGACGATCAGGGGCTTCTTCGACCTGGGTTTTTGCTGCACTGCCTTCTGCTCTTCCTCAGAAGCCATTTTTCAATTCCTTCCCATGATAGAGAACACAAATTTCATCTCTACTTGCTATACTGAACTGCGTTCAAGATTGGGCGGGGGTAAACCCTATAAACGCTTAAATAAGCTGCCAACAGGCAGGAGAGAGACTACCTCACCCCCCTTTCGTAAAGGGGGGCAGGGGAATCGCTAAGGCCTTAGATACTCTTTAAATCCCCCTAAATCCCCCTTTAAAAAATGGGGATTTGCTCCTGTCCTCGGCGGCAGCCTGGCTTGTCAAGGGTGGTCGTTTCCCTTTATTTAAGCGCTTATGGCGGTAAACCCCACCCCTCCGTAGGGGAGGAGGAGCGCAGCGCTGTATGCCCTCCCGGTCACATCGATCTTGAACGCAACCTGGTATTAAGATCTCGGGAGACCGAATGAGCAATGAGTATGCCAGAACCGCGAAAACCGCATACGCCTTAAATTTGTGGCCGCGAGGGAGCGCTTCGGGGTCAGGCTTTTTGGCGCTCGGCACACGCCGCAACCCTTCACCCACCCCTGTATCGCCTGCTTCCACTATTCTCATGGGTTTGCGCTAACCGATGCGGGTAAAACGCCTTGGGAGCCTAAACGGGCGGGCACTGCCGCCCTTATCGCCATAGCCCCGCTCCCAAACCCTCCCCCCCACCGCCTCATATCAGCGGGATCCAACGCGGGTCAAGCTTTTGACATGCCTTGCTCTTAGAAGTAAGCAGGAAAAATATTCATCGTCTGTGAGAAAAAATTTCCCGAACTTCCATATCAGACTAAACAAACACAAAAGCTAACCAGCCGGATTAACAACAATTTTAAAGAAGACCTTGGGCTGGTATCACTATTGCTCATTCTGTTTGCGCCTGCTCCAACCAGGCCGTGAACCTATTCCTTTAAGGAGATCGTAATGGCAACGACAACAACTGCCACCGCCACTCAGTTGATGCCGGGCATCGGTTCCCTGTTTGTCCCTAGCACGAGTTCCAGTTCAACCGGCGCGAGCACCCTGAACGCAAATTCTTTTCTTACCTTGTTCCTTGCCCAGTTGCAGAACCAGGACCCGACCAACCCTATGCAGGACTACGAACTGGCTTCACAACTCGCGCAGTTCACCTCCGTGCAGGAGTTGACGCAGGCGACGACGCAATTGAACAACCTCCAGCAGTATGCCGCTGCCATAAACAATGCTCAGATAACGTCTCTTGTGGGGAAAAACGTTACTGCGCAAACGAGTCAAATCAGCGTCACTTCAGGCAAGCCGACGGCGCTCAACTACACGCTCGCCTCACCGGCTTCGGTCACTTACACGATACAGGACGCCAACGGTAATAATGTCTACACGGGAAACCTGGGCTCCCAGGACGCGGGCAGCTACAGCATCCCGTGGACGGGCGTAAATTCGAGTGGAAATACCGTGCCCGACGGCGCCTACACGTGCACGGTAACGGCGACTGCATCCAATGGAACCAGCACGACAGTGACTACCACGGTCCAGGGGTTGGTCAAGTCCTGTGGCCTTACAGGCAATCCTCCAACATACCTGCTTTCGACTGGAGTGACGGTTCCGGTGGACGATGTAAGCGTAGTGGGCGGCAGTTAGAGCGGAACACTGGAATTTGGAGACGCAGGTGAAATCCGCTGAGGATTATCAGGACATTAGAGGATCGTCACAACATTAACAAGCCATAAGAGGCGGAGGTCAGTCCCTGACTAGGTCTGGGGAAGCCTTTGCCGGAGTTCAACTCGGCCGATCAGAAAAGGAGAACGCAAATGGCAGCCAACATGATGTACACGGCAATCGCAGGTCTTAACACCTTCAGCGACGCTTTGTCGATCGTAAGCGACAACATCGCCAACTCCAATACCACTGGATGGAAATCGAATACCGTGGACTTCGGCGATCTTGTGAGCGGTTTGATGCCGACCGCCGACGTCAATATTACGGCGCAGGGCGTAGGCTCGCAAATTCTTGGAGTTACGTCGGACTGGTCGACCGGCAACGAAGTACAGACCGGCACCTGGTCGGATTTGATGATCCAGGGCAATGGATTTTTCGCTGTCCAGGAAGGCCTTACCTCCGGCCCAGTCTATTATACCCGGGATGGATCGTTCCAGATAAATTCGGCTGGATATCTAACCGACGAGAATGGCTACTATGTTCTTGACAACTCCTCGGGAACGGGAAAGCCGATACAGTGTTACGACACGTCTGGTGGTGGTGGCGGTGGTGTCCCATACGCCAGTTATGGTATCGACCAGTATGGAAATCTTACCGGGACCAATTCAAAGGGCGTCGTGGTTCCAATCAAGACCCTCCAGATTGCAACCTTCAACAACCCCAACGGCCTCGTCCGGGAGGGAGCCAATGTGTACACTCCCGGCGCCAGCGCCGGGACAGCTGCAAACGGAACTGCGGGGTCCGGTCAGGCAGGCACGATAATAGCCGGAGCGCTGGAAGGCTCAAATGTGGACCTGACTCAGCAGATGGTAAACTTGATTACCTACCAGGCCGACTACCAGGCGAACTCCAAATCCATCGCCACCGGCAGCACCCTGCTCCAGACCGTGGTGGGCCTGATACCAGGGTAAACATCGCAAAATAATATTAGGCTCCAGTGGGAAGGCGGCTTTGGCCGCCTTCTTTGTTGATCGAAGGCAATCCCGGCGGCTAAGCTGGTGTTGCGTTTCACAAATTTATCGACATTTAGTTGAATCGGGTCACTACACTCCGTAACTCCAGCGCACCGCGCATCGTCACACCGGCGGCGGCCGGTGCGGAACCCAGAGGGCTCTCATACGGTGCTGCGTTCAAGATTGGGCTGGGGTAAACCCCCATAAGCGCTTAAATAAGGACGAGGCTCCGCAAGGAAAAGGGACGGCATTCCCGCGAAGCCTGCCCCGGACCTGATCCGGAGGCGGGAATCCATAGTTCTTGATTTTCGTTATCTATGCAAAAATGCTTATTTGCGACCGGCGGGTCATATTAGTATTGTTGACACTGGGGGCAGGAGTCTGGACATTGAGGACTCCTGTTTCTTTGGGGGGTGGAGTGATTTTGCCGCCGCCATTGTTGGCTCCCGCGTAATTTCCGTTGCCCGATCTCCCGCTGTTCACGTCAACCGTGAATTTTTCAAGTACGAGCCCCTGGTCCTGGAGATCCTGGCGAAGCTCGGATGCATTCCTCATAAGCGCCTCTCTTGCAGGTTCGCTTTGCGTGAGGGCCGCCACCGTAATCTCATCCTTTTTTGCCCCCACTTTTATGCTGATCTTTCCGAGTCCATCCGGGTCGATATCGAGCACCAGTTGGCTGCTTGCTGTGCCCGAGAGCCGCTCGCCCATATCCTGGCCAAGTTCTGCCGACTGGTATGCGTCGTAGTAATCAAATCCGCTCCGGACCAAATTATCCGGCTTCGGAGGACTTATTTGCTCACTATGGGGAGCGGAGGCCGAGTTCTGGAAAACCATGCTCTGCGCGACCGAATCCTTGTTTCCGACCGGCGTCTCGACCGGTTTTTCTCTCAGCGCCTCTCCAAACTGCGCCTGCAGAGCCTCTGAATCGAGTTTTACCGAGGGCGTCGGCGTCTCGGTTTGTCGAGTGGAATCGCCGGACTGATTCTCCGTATCGTCCGAAGGCGTTTGATTGGAAGGAAATTCAGCCGAAACCGTCCTTATTCGACCGGTCCCGGACTGTTCGGCGATCTCCTGTGATATGCCCGAACTCAAAGCCTCCCCGGGTTTGTCCGCCTGCTTTTCAGCTCCTTTGACCTGGAAAGCAAGACTCTGGGCCTGAGCGGCCAAGCTCTCATGAAGTCCGCCGGGCGCCGGGGCGCTATCCACTGTCGTCTCCAACTGTTGCTGCGGGTCCGCGGACGCTAATGTCGCGTCGAAGTATTTCAAGACTGCGTAGAGGTCCTTGACAGACGTGCTTTCCTGCCGGGCCGGAGACGGTGCGAAGTCTGGACCTGAGGACGATGCAATCTTTTCGCCTTCTATTCGGGATCCCGTACCGGTTGGCGCGGCCTGAGAGCCCGCTTGCTCCGGCGGGATTTTATCGGCGCCCGGCAGCCTGTCCGGCTTCGAGTCGTTTGAAACGGGTTCAGAAGAATTTCCGCTTGCATCCGTCACTTTTGGGCTCTGCGTTTCAACCTTCGGATTGATGGCATTTGCGGCGAGGACCTTTTCAATCGAACCGCTTTCATAGCCTTCAAGAATAAAAGAGGGAAGGACAGTCGCCGCCAGCATCTCAGTCTGGCCCACTTTTGGAGCTTGAGCCGTTTCGATCGTTTGTGCCGGTTTGCTCGTTTGAGCCGTTCCCTGAGAACCTGGCTCAGAGCCAGGGCCTGCAGCCTGCCTCAGCCTCGAATGCGCCTCCTGCAAAACATTTTCGAGCAGTCCCCGCAATTCGTCAGGGCTGTATGATCCTTCCGGCTTGACCTGCACTGAGGGCTTGAACTCCCCTCCGGATGCCGGACCTTTTTGGTTTGTTCCGCTGTCCCCGGCAATTATGGATTCCACCAGCGCGCGAGCGTGTTCGGCGGGAACTTGGGCGCCGTTGCCGGGGTCAGAGGCAGGCTGAGAGGTCAGCAGTGATTTCAGGTCCTTGATGGAAATAAGGCCGTCTTTATTCTGTGCGTTTTTACACGCCTTTATGGTTTCCGCAGGATATTGAAGGTCGGCCAACACCGTTTCCGCTATGGCGGGATTTGTCACAAAGAGTCTTTTCTGCTCGTTGGCCTTTGCTTCTATCTCCTTTATCTTCGCCTTTGGATTCCCCGCGCATTTCTGTTGCCCTCCCGCAGAGCAAAGCGAGCTGTCCGTTCCATGAGTCGGGCCGGGCGCACCGGTCCCGGAGACCTCAGGCCCCGGCCCGGCCGCATTCCCCTTCATGGTCCCTGTCCCCGCATCCGCACTGGACGCAGTTGTCCCGCACTGCGCGCAATTAGCCGCTGGGGGCATCAGCTTCTTGAGTTCGCCGGTAAAGTCGCTCTGGACTATGCCCTGACTGATCTTTTCCTTTTCGCTTCCAAGAAACGATGCCATCAGCTGCATGGCGTTTACCTGTGCCAGTGCCATTTTCTTATCCGATGCTGTTTGGATACGGTTACCCCGGCGGCAATAAGGAATCTTCTTCCCGCCCGTCCATAGTCTTCCGAAGAGAGTGAAGAGCAAACTTGATACCAAACGGTGCGGTCACTAAAAAGGTCCTGGAACCAATGACTTACAACTCAACATTTTCTTTGGGCAGAATACTCTGGGCCTGGGCGGGAATTTTTTTCTCAGTGAGTGCGCAAGTATTTCCTCTTAAGCTCTCAAGTTCTCGGAATTGAGCACCGGATTGAAAAGCATGGCAAGAGCCATTCTTCCCTCCTCATTGAAACGGCTTCGGACAGCCGCTCTCAGATCGGACCCCGACGATCCGAACTGGCCTGCTCTTAGATCGTAGACTGAGCCGATCAAATGGGCCAATTTTGCTCCGTCGCTCTTGTCTTGTGCCCGCTTGATCGCTTTGGTGAAAATCTTCGCCGCATTGTTTGGGCCGTGCTGCACGGCTGTGCTCCAGAGCACCTCCTGGAGCGCCCTGGGGGCTTTTGAGACATCCAGGCCGGTTCGATCTGAAATTTCCTGAAGAGCCGGCAGATAATGACTCTTCTCAATAAAATCGTATTGCAGCTTCCCAAATCGGACAGAATCCTCAGCGGTTATCTTTTTCCAGACCTCGGGCATCCTTCCGGAACAACTGCCTGTGTTTGACGGCCCGGCGGCTTTCAGTTTGGCGGCGATCTCCGGCGCCCGCTCAGACAGGTAATCGATAAAAAGCTTCATCGTGCCTGCCCTCGATGAAATCTGGTATGTCCCGTAGGAGGTCCCGCCGGCAACGTCATAGCCTATAGCGCCCGCGCCCGATTCGCCCGATTCGAAACGAGCGCAAAGTGTGCCGATTTCCTGCCCGGAACCCTGGCTGGAACCGAGCCCCGGCGCCGATCGGCCAACTCCGGCCATGCACGAACCTGCCCCCGGCACACCGCGGCCCCCGCCTCCATGGCAGTATAGACCGCCTATGCGGTTCGGACCTGAGGAAATGGCCGCCATGGCAATTAGAGCTGATGCCGCCAGATTATTGACGTTTTGCTCGTTCAGGTTCCGAATGGCTCCAAGGTTTTTCGAGGCCTTGTGACGGTTGTGATCCACATGCTCGGCGGAGGCAGGTTTATTTTTCGGACTGCCGGCAGTAGCGCTCTCGTTGGATTTAAACACATTAAGCAGCGCTTGAAACACATTGGAATTTACGGCCTTCTTATTATGGGTGGACTTAGTGGATTGAGCGGCCCTCCCGCTGGTTTCAACCCGTCCGCTGTTCCAAAAATTATCGACGCTGACTGCCATGACTCCAAGCCTCCGGTTGGTGTGTGGCTAAAATCTTATGCAAAAGGCGTGCTCCACTCAACGCTCGATTGTCGGTTTGCTGCCTTCTGTTCTATCCGGCTCCGAATGATTATAGTAAGGAAAATCGTGCCCGATGACGAAAAAGGGGATTTCGCAAACTTACGGGACTGCCATTGTTTGTCAATCCGCAATCGGGTTTGCAATTTTGCAATTTTTTCTCCACATTCCGGGAAAATTCTTGTAGTTTGCCCGTCGCCTTTGGTCGCCGGCTTGGAGGATCGTTTATGGAAAGGTACTTCATGAAAATGCCCGAGGATTTGTTCTGCGAGATATGCTCCGAGAAAAGAGGCATAAATCCCGACACCCTCAAGGAGGTCATCATTCTTGCCGTGGAGATCGCTCGTGAAGGCAGGGAAGGCAGAAGAATCGGGACAATGTTCGTGGTCGCCGACTCGGAAAACGTCATGAAACATTCTCGCCCCCTGATTCTCGACCCCCTCCTGGGACACCCTGCTAAAGTCAAGCAAATCTTCGACCCCGACATGCGCGAAACGGTCAAGGAACTTGCTCAACTCGACGGCGCCTTCGTCGTCTCAGATGATGGAACAGTAGTATCGGCCTGCCGCTACATTGACTCTTTCTCGGAAGGAATCGACCTGCCGCTCGGCCTCGGAAGCAGGCACATGGCGGCGGCATCCATCACTAAACTGACCAACTCGGTCGCGGTGGTCGTCTCGGAGAGTTCGGTGGTCCGCATCATCGACAACGGGGATATAGTCTCCGAAATAATCCCCGAACTCTGGATGTTCAAAAGATACTCCGCACTTAGCAAAGGAAAAAAGGTCGAACAGGAAATAATAGTCAGCACGGTCGAGGATTAACTGCGGAAGGGACGGATGAAATGAGACAAATGAGCGGCATGTATCCCGTAATCTTGCTGGTCTGTTTCGTGTGCCTGATCGGATTGTCTGTCTCAGGGACTTATCTGATTATGCGTGTTAAGTATCAAAATCAGGCGGACAATAAAGACCGGGAGGTGCTGACCGTCCAGGAAAATAACAAAGCTTTGTCGGATCGCAACACTGAATTGCGCAATTCGCTCCAGAAGTTGGAAAATGAATACAGCGGGCTGGAGTCGCAGTATAAAGACCTTGCATCGAGGCTGGATTCCGCTGAACAGAAAAATATTAAAACGGCTTCCCAATTAGATGACGCTTTAAAAGATCTGCAAACAGCCAGAGCTGAGGTTTCCAAGCTTACGGGCAAACTGGATGCTAAATTGTCGGAAATAGAATCTTTGAATGTCGATCGGCAGACCTTGCAGGAAAAATATGACGAGTTCAAGGAAATGTTGGCTCCTGACCTGGTTCTTGAACCGACATGGGTCAGCTCCGGCGAAACGACTCTGGCCTTCGATGGCAGCCTTCTCATCGTTCTTTATGAAACCTCGGAAAAGGACAAGTGCCAAAAGGGCTCGGTGGCTGTCAGCTATCTCATCAGAGGGGCGGATAAAAAGAAACTGTGCCTCCGCGCAGGCAAGCCCGAGAACTTCACATATCAAGGTAAAACATATCTGTTGAATTTGCTGGAATCAAAGCAAAGCGGAGAGACGCACCGTTTTTGTATTTATATAACCAGCCCTCGTCACTCTTCGCCATAGTGGCCGGATTTTTTAATGTTATCTATAACTTCTTCCAGCCGAGGCTCACTGCCTATTACCATAATATCCCTTATGGGGGTCCCGGCGGGAGCTTCAACTGGCCCCGGTGAGGCTCCCTCCCTCATCTCCGGCCCCGAGGATTCCGATTTGGCCGGGTACGTGCAGCAAACACCCTCCGGGTCTAAAAGAGGAGATCGGTAGACTGATTCGTCAAGTTCAGGCGATGGCCTGAAGATTTCCGACGGCGACGAAAAAGAAGTCCGCTTCTCGATATAGTCTTTTGCATATGCTTCACTACTGAACATTCCTTCACCTTTTGAGGTTTGCATCGTACTCTCGATCTGGGCAAGCTTGTTTTCACGTATGATGTTTTTTATCGCGGAAGTGCCCCTCATTATGGAGAGGAAGGGGACGCGGAAGCCGGCCCTTTCAAGGTAACTCAGCCGCTGGACGATGAGCCATGTCAAGGTCGAAGCAACCTGGGTCCTCACAGCTCTCTGAACGTCGGGCGGAAAAGAATTGCATATCCGGTAGACAGCGTCCTCGGAGTTGGTCGCGTGCAGCGAGGCAATTATCAAGTGGCCGGCCTCGGCAGCGTTGAGGGCTAGTCTCATTGTCTCCGCATCCCTTAGCTCGCCGACCAGTATGACGTCCGGGTCTTCCCTGAGTACATCGACCAGACCCTGTTCGAAAGAGGGAATATGCTCACCCAGTTCCCGCTGTTCTATGAATGATCTTTTCGAGGCAAACCGATACTCGATAGGGTCCTCCAGGGTCACAACATGTGAACTCTTCACCTGGTTTATCTCGTTGATTATGGCCGCTATGGTCGTCGATTTTCCGGTCCCGGCTGCACCGCAAATAAGCACCAGCCCGCTGCGGGCGTCGGCGATCTGCCGTAGCGAAGGGTGAAGATTGAGTGCGTCGATGCTTGGCACCACTCCCGGCAAAATCCTGATGGCAATGCTCAGGCCGCGAGTCGTGTTGAAAACATTTATCCTGAGGCGCACCTTGTTGGATGAAATTGCAAAATCGATAGACCGGCGCTTTCTCAGAACGGCCAGCTGCAAAGGGGCGATTAGCTGGCCCACCAGGCGGTCAACCTCACTGTGCGACCACCTGCCGCCTTTGTCGAAGTTAAGCAGCCCGTTTTTTCGGTAGATAACGGGATGGCCGCCGGTTATGTGCACATCGGATAACCCCTCCCGCACACACCAGCTAATAAGCGTGTTAAATCGCTCCATTGACTCCTCCGGTCCGGGGAAAATCAGTCTTCCTTTACGGGGTTTATACCAGACAACGGCTGATCATTGCCACAGAGTAGTCCGTTTTTTTTCTACGGATTGGTTTTCAAATGTTGACCCTTCTCCCCTCGCCGCTCACCGTTCAAATCGATGATCCGCAACGCCGGATTGCCAAAACGGAAACTCCTGTGTTAAATGAAACCCAACACGCCGGAGGTTGGGATGTCTTTGCTGAAGAAGGCCTGCATGGCTCTTTTCGGGTCTTTTCTGCTCCTTTGTTGTTTTGCGGCAATTGCCGCGACACTGGGCGCTTTCCAGTTCTGGCTCTTTTTGCGCCTCCCGGCAAAACCCGCCCTCGACAAAAAGCAGTTTTTCATTCCCCCCAAAACCAGCGCCTATGAAGTCGCCAGGCTTCTCGAATCCGAAGGGGTCATCCGGGATGCGGCCGCCTTTTATCTCCTGGGCTGGTTAAAGAACTCGCTTCACCGCATGCAGGCCGGCGAATACGCTTTTTCGACGCTCTCCACCCCCGAACAGGTCCTTGACAACATCGTCAATGGCAGAGTGGTGATCCATACTGTCACCCTTCCCGAAGGGTCCACCGTGTGGGATGTGGCCCGGATAATCGACCAGAAAGACCTGGCGCCCCAGGCTGAAATTATCGGGATCGCAGGCAGCGCCGAATTCGCCAGGTCGCTCGACGTAAAAGGAGCAAAGGGCCTGGAAGGCTACCTTTTCCCCGATACCTACCAGTTCAGGAAACCCGTCTCAGGCGCCTCGATTGCTGCGACAATGGTCAGGCGATTCTGGCAGCAACTGCCCCGGGACTGGCGCGAGCGCTGCAAAGAACTCGGGCTGTCCCTGCACGAAATCGTGACCCTGGCTTCCATTATAGAAAAGGAGGCGGCAGTCGATTCCGAGCGCCCGATCATTGCCGGGGTTTTCTATAACCGGCTCAAGGTTAACATGCCTCTTCAAAGCGACCCCACAGCGGTCTATGACATGCCGGGGTTCTCAGGACCGGTTACCGCCGCTCATCTGACAAGACAAAGTCCCTATAACACTTACCAAATCAGGGGCCTGCCTCCCGGACCGATTTGCAGCCCGGGGGCAAACTCCATCAGGGCGGCCCTTTATCCCGAAAAGGTCCCATACCTCTATTTTGTCAGCAACAATGACGGCACTCACCACTTTTCCACTACCGCCCAGGAGCACCGAAACGCCGTTTCACATTACTACGAGGCGAAGAAAAAACCGGCAGAAGACAAAACTAAAGACCTCGGACAGGATAATCACGATTAGCGGGATTAAAGAAATGAGCACGGTTACAAGCATCATATTTGCCGCCGGACGTGGAACCAGGATGAAAGGGTATGAGGGCAACAAAACACTTCTGCCGCTTATTCCCGGTGAATCACGCTACGACGGGTCCCGTCCCCTCATCATGGAAGTCCTTGACAATCTTCCAGCGGGCCAAAGAGCTATAGTGGTCAATTACCGCGCAGATGAGGTGCGCCGCGTGACCGGCAGCCGGGGAATATCTTTCATCCGCCAGCCCGTTATGAATGGCACGGGAGGGGCCCTTCTTGCGGCGCGCCCCTTTCTGACCTCCACTGACGCCGACCGCGTCATAATTACCATGGGAGATGTCCCTCTCATACGGACCGCCACCTATCGCAGACTTCTTGACCTGCTGGGGCGCTGTGAACTCGCCCTGCTCGGTTTCCAATGCAGACACAGGGCCCACTACGGCATGATGGAGATGGAAGGCGAAAGAGTAACGCGAATAGTCGAATGGAAATACTGGAAAGATTTCTCCCAGGAAAGGCAAAACACTCTTAAATATTGCAACGCCGGTGTCTATGCCGCCGCCAGGAAGACTCTGCTCGCCTACATGGACCGGCTGGAGAAAAGGCCGCACGAAGTCAGCAAGCAGCAGGACGGCGCCTGGGTTGCCATCACCGAGTACTTCCTTCCGGACATGGCTGAAATGATGAATGAAGACGGCTTGCCGGTGGCAATGGCGCTCGCGCCCGAACACGAGGTGATCGGAGTGGATACTCCCGAATCGCTGGAGGCGGTGCAAAAGCTATATGGAGCCATCAGTACCTTATCTCCGCCCGATGGGGCAGCAGGCAAACCTCCTGTGCCCGACGCCCTCATCCAATAATGCCTTAGACTCTTTGAACCCGGACCCATGCAGCTGCGCTGCCGGCAGATCGCGAAAATCGTCGTTTCTACTGTATGGCCGCAGCCAAAGTACTGCCTTCACCTCATTTCAAAAGAAAAGATGAATGCATAATTTCCTTCGCAGATATTCCCGCCTGTGTTTCCTCGTTCCTCGACCCCGTAAACTCTCTCTGAAAGCCGGGACGCCCCATCCCGGCTTTCTTCTTTTTCAGGCTCATCCGCAAATAAAAAGTTCCGGACGGGGAGCCTCGCCACAGTATTCTTCCGCTACATACCCTTGATGGGATTTCTCTGCCGGGGGTGTTTGCTTCTTGTGCCCGGCGGTCGCTTCGGAGCGAGTCTGAAAAGTGGGTCGGATTGATCTGTCGTGATACACTTCATTTTTTTCCTGACAATACTTCCCGGTTTGAAGCATAATATTGCCCGAAATTTGCGCGGACAGGCGCTCCAACAGATAGCGCGGGGCTTGTGGATTGGGGGTGCAAAAATGCTCCTTGAAAACCGAATATCCAAAAGCAATTTGGTTCTTCACTGCTCGTTGCGGGCCTGCATTTGGCCTGTATTACAGCAAAATACAGCGAGAGCCTCTCCCCGTTCCACCCACCGCCTCCGCCCCTCGATCCTTGTCCGGGGTTAAGGAAGTTGCCTCCTCACTGATTGGACTAAAGAATTAAGTTTTAAGTACCGATGATCTTTTAGCGGCAAACTCGCACGGGTCTTTAATCCTGTCTTTTTTGGCCGCAGATCCGAACCATCGGAGACAGTATACGAGATATAGGACGTGCAAAGCGCCATGGACAAAACCGGCGGCCGGTTCAGCGGGACGATAGAATATGTCCGATTGATCGATCTGGTTCAGGTTTCCTGCCTGGCTAAAATGAGCCACATAATCAAAGTTGATTCACTAAACGTGGCGGACGGGACCGGCAGCTTCTATCTGGACTCCGGAAATGTCGTCCACGCTGAATTGGGAGATAAAATAGGGGAGGAGGCTTTCTTTGAAATACTTCAGTGGGAAAGGGGCCGTTTTGAAACGCTGCCCCTCCCTGAAAATTTTCCTGCCACAATCAACCGCAATTGGGAATATCTTCTCATCCAGGCGGTTCGCATGCAGGCGGGAAAAGACGGCAGTGAAGACGGGGGCCCCACGACCCAAAGCCTCTCACGCGGCTTTAGGGGCAGCATAAATGACGTCGGCTTGACGGACATAGTTCAGTTGATCTGCCTGGACAGCATCGACCGCATCGTTGAAATCCGTTCGGAGACTCTTGCCGGGACAATTCACGTCCGGGGCGGACAGGTTTGTCATGCGCAAACGGGCGATTTGGCGGGACAGGAAGCTTTCTTCAAAATGTTGGCCGCCGCCAGCGGAAGCTTCGAGATACTTTCCCGTTCCATGAAGTGTGAGGTCACAATCCAGGCGGCGTGGGAGCACCTGCTCATCGAGGGCGTGCGCCTGCTCGATGAAGCATCGGGGGTGGTTGAAGAACAGGACAAACTCCGGGCCGAAAGCCTGTTCCAAAAAGTCCAGAAAAAAAATGTGGCTCAAAAAATTCGGCTTGCAATGACAGGGGATAAGGAAACCCGCGGCCTCCTTATACGGGACGGTAATCGAATAATTCAACTCGCAGTGGTCTCAAATCCCAGGATAAGCGAAAGTGAAGTCGCGGCCATAGCTTATTCCAGGCAGGTTGATGAAGAGGTCCTGCGCAGGATTGCCGCCGATAAGGAATGGGTCGCGCTCTACCCCGTGCGGCTCGCTCTTGCGGCCAACCCCAGGACCCCGCCCGCCATTTCCAAAAAGCTGGCCTCAACGCTTAACCGCCGGGACCTGCGAAACCTCTCTGTAAGCAAGGCCGTTCCAGCTTTAGTGGCCAACGAGGCGCGAAGGCTCCTTGGTAAGCAGCCCGGATAACCAGTCGGCATCTGCTCTGCGCCGTGCCTTTACGCCGGAGCTTACCCCAGCCTGGCGGTCTGCGGCGGGGAATCCATGTGCCGGCTCTCTCTGCGTTCTTTTAGAATATGCGGGGTGATGAATATCAAAACGTCCTGAAACTGGTTTTGATTGTAATAGTTTTTGAACAATGCCCTGACCAAGGGGACGTCCATGAAGCCCGGCACGCCTTTCTCTGTCACCGTTTTTTGCTGTAGTGACAACCCCGATATCACGACCGTCTCGCCATCGGCGCATATCATGGTGGTCCTGGTTTCCTTTTTCTGGATGAGGGGATTGCCTTGCACCATCTGGGAAAAATCGGGCTGATCCTTCTTGATGACTACGTTCAATTTCAAAATATCGCCTGAAATCACATGAGGAGTGATTTCGAGTCTTATGACGGCATCGACGTAGGTAACGCTTGCCTGGCCCGTGGTGGTCAACGACGCAACGGGCACGCTCTGGCCGTCCTGGGTATAGGCCGTTTGATTGTCGAGCGTGGTCAGTGACGGCGTTGACAGGATGTTGACTTTTCCCTGCTGCGCGAGGGCCGACAACTGCAAGTCCAGGATAGTGTGGCCAAGGGTGCCGACCAGCACCCCGAGTGACCCGGCCGGGGTGTCCTGCGTCGGAAGGTTTACGGCAAAGCCCTGTCCGCCGATGCCGGCAGTCCCCGTGAGCGGTGCGTAGGTGAACTGCCCCGTTGTGGGATTGATCACCGGATTGGTGCTGGTGCCCCCCGGCGTGATGTACGTGTTGCCGCTGTGGAATAAGCCTCCCCACTGGATGCCGAGTTCACGCGTCACGTCCTTGGTCGCTTCCACGATATTGGAAACGATGTGAATCTGGGGCGTGGGTCTGTCTAGACTTTGGACGAGCCCCACCATCCCGGCGAGTTCGTCCGGGGTGGACTTTATGACAAGAGAACTGGTGTGTTCGTCGTAGGCAAGGTACCCGCGAACTTTTCCACTCTCATCTTTTGTAAGAGTTTCCTTGAGCTTTTCCTGCAGCTTGGCGGGGTCGGAGAAATGGATGGGAACGACCTTGATCTGCATGGGACGTATGCTCGCTATTTTAGCTTCGTTGGCCATGTCTTCGGCTGTCATTACGCGCAGCATATTCCCTTCCCACATGTAATCAAGCCCTTCGGAATGCAGGATTCCAAGGAATGCCTGGTCCCAGGGAACGTCTTCGAGTTCTACGCTCACAGTGCCTTTGACTTTCTCATTGAGCAAAATGTTCAGCCCCACGGAACGCGCAAGGGCTCGGAGCACCACGGCGGTGTCGGCGTTGTGCATCCGAAGGCTGACTTTGTGGGTGGGAAGAGACCTCTGCTCCTTCGCCAAAGGCTTCCCTGTTACGGCCTCACTTACGCCCTGGGCAGGTTGAGCGGCAGGCGGCTCAACGGCCGGGGGGGTCTGAGGTGAGAAGCCGGTGGAGCTTTCCGCAAGAGTTTGCCAATTTTCAATGGAGTTTTGCCCGACAGTGGGCTGTGGAGGCGGCTTTTGCGTCCCCGCGCAACCCCAAACGGTCACCTGGAATATCAACGCAACTGCAGCCCAGCGCAACTTCCGCATTTCTCTCCCCCGTTATCACCGCAGTCTGTTACGTCCCCATTATCTCAACACTTCCCCCGTAAACGGGACGCTGAAGCTCTCCGGGCCATTGAGTTGTTTTACTACCACATTTTGGGGACTTATGGCCTGGACGACGAGTTCGCTTCCCAGCACCACCTCCCCGACTTGATACTCCATGCCGTTGATAACGGCCAATCTTGCCTGACCGGCGATAACGAAACCCGTGTAAGCAAGAGCGGTATGAGTTTCCCCTGCCTTGGGCGATGCGGGTTTTGCCGCCGTGAGTTTTTTGCCCAGGAAAGGATCGCTCGCCCATTCGGTCGAGGCTAGTTCCAAGATGCGAACCTGCCCTTCCGACAGGAGCGCTTTTTTTTCCGCTTCCTCAGTGCGGCTTGCAAAATCCTGCAACGCCTTGAAATCGATCAGGGCAACACCGGTTGAGACTTCCGGTAAACGACCCGTGAGGAAATAGACTGCGCCGGCAACTACTGCGGCAGCCGTCGCCGCCAGGATGATTGTCTCACGTTTTGTCATAGCTTCTCGCGGTCAACGTTTGCTTTCACTCAGCCTGACGCCGGTTGGGATTTGTTTACCATCAGCCATAGCTTCAGAAAGTACTGCTTGCCGTCCGAACCTTCCTGGATATCTAACTCTTCAATATTCCCCAGATACGGCAGTCCGGCCAGTTCAACCAGGAATTTCCGCAGATCGAAAAGATTACCTCTCAGCGCCAAACCAACCGACAGGAAATGTGAGTCCGGAGTCAACGATTTGACATACGGAGTAAACTCCACGGCCTCAAGGCCGCAATGCGCGGCCATCTCACTAAATATGGGAGATAAATTATCCATCTGCCGTAAGGACAACCCGGACTTGGGCGGATTCCACTGAGCTTTCGAATTTTGCGGAGCGAGATTCTCGCGCAGTTTCTGATAGAGTGGGAAGAGCACCTTCTGTTCCTCGATTCGAGCCTTGAGGTCTGCGATCGACCCGTTCATGCGGACCATGTTCCTGTGAGAAGGGTAGATGCCCGCCAGCAGAAAAACAACTATTCCAGCCCCGCATATCAGAAGATAGATAAGGCTTCGCCGGGGGAGATCGAAAAATAATTTCTTTTCCTGCATGATTGCAGCCTACGGCAACCCTATTTGCAGCGAAAACCTGAGTATTTCGCCTTCATCCGGATAGGATTCAATCGTATTGGAACTCACGACAGGATGCACGAAAATCCGCGATGCGGAAAGCTTCACCAGATAACCCGCAAGGGATGCCTCCTGCGCATCGCGCCGTCCCGTCACGATCCCTTCCACTACAAGGCCCTTCTTGGCCTCTTTCTTCATCTCGGCTGGCTCGCTCCCTGCTCCGGCCGAGGCGTTCTTCTTGTCGCCTTCGTCCGGTTTGCCCCCCAGAACGGCCCTGACACCGAGCAGCCTCACATTGGGAGGTGTAAGGGATATAAGTTCGCCAATCACGGCCACCCCCAGAAAACGATCCGTGCTTTCCGCCAATTCGCGTTGCTGTGCAATCCATTTTGCGGCCAGTGCCGCGATCGTGGTCTGATCCGGTTGGGGACTGAAACTGTCCAACTCCTTCTGGAGCTGGCTGGCCTGGACCGCTTTTCGCGCGGCAAGCCGCTCCTGCTGGAAAAAAACTCCCGTCAGGACGAGAACCGCAGCGAGAAAGGCGCAAAAAATCCCACGGTTGATCCGGGTGATCTTTCCGAGTTTCTCCTTGTCCCTGTATGTAAAAATCAGGTTGGGAGTCCACGCGTTGTCGGACAGAGCGAGACCGACTGCACCAATAAAAGGGACTCTTCCGGCAAGCGTAGCGGGCGCAATGACTTCATCCGACACGAACGCCCCCTGGCCGAGCGGGTCAATGATCTCTCTTTCTGCGCTCAACTGTTCGGCTATGAAACGAAAAGGCCGCGCCCAATGTCCGGCGGCGCAGCAGACGTAAATCCTTTCCACCTTCTCATTTTGGAGCGCGGTCGAAGAATGCTCGAAGGTCCTTTCCACCTGCCTTGCAAGCCGGCCCAGCGCAGGTTTGATCATCTCCATCACTGCTTCCTCGGGCAGGTCGGTAGGGCCAATCGATTCATCCGGACCGCACGGCTCGGAAAAAATGCGCGTGAGCAGCGCTTCTGCCTTTGCACTCCTGTCTAAGGCTTCATTTTCGGAAGCAGTCAAAAACTTTTCGCACGCCTCCCCGGCAACCTGCCATTTTTGCTCGTCCGTCTCCTCAGCGAAAGCTTCGATCATGCTGCCGATTCCGGCCCTTATTGAGCGGGTCAAAACGAGATTTCCTTTGGAAAAAACGTCGATTCGGGAATATTCATCGCCGATGTAGAGCACGCCGACGGGCTTTTCGTGGCGAGGTGTGCATCCCGACCTGAACAGGTTCTGAATCGCGAAGGGCACCACCGTAATACCGCGGACCGTGAGGCCGCTTCGGGAAAAGAGGTTCCTGATTTCATCGAGGTCCTTACCGGGAATGAGATAGACCATAATACCAATCTTGGCTATGCCTTTGTCTGACACGTCCCCCTGAACTTCGAAATCAAGGATGTTTTCGCTTTCATTGAAGTTGGTTTCTCTTTTGACCGTCCAATAGACCGCGTTGGGAATCTGCGCTTTGGGGACTTTAGGTATCATCATATAGCGCGCATCAAGATTGGCGGGAGATACCAGGGTCCATAGATCGCACTTGCCGAAGGAACCTGCAACTGCAGATACGGAGGATCTCAAGAACTCGTGGAAACGGGAATCGTCCCTGGAAAGCCCGGGGTCGAACGGTATGCTGACACAAGCGAGCAGTCTCCACCGGTCGCTGGAAATCTGGGCTGCCTTGACAATCCGTACCTCGCCGTGACCGATCTCCACCCCCAGCGTGGTTCTTTTCGGATGCGCCATAATCTTTTTCTGCACTTAATTGTCACTGGAATCGTTCAGTTGTGGCGATAGTTACCCGTATTTGACCTCAATGTAAAGAGGTATCGTCAGGATAGTCGCCTAAATTTTAATGCAGGTTCAAAAGGAGCGGGCAAAGCGGCTGCGGATAGGTCTGCCAGGCTGAGAGCGCCGCGCTCTGGTTTTCCCGATCTCTGCTGCGGCCGTTCGTTATTGTTTGCCGATGTTCCATGGCATGCAACATGCCCTGATGCCCTGGCTCTGCTTGCCGGGATTATCTGCTGATCGTTCTTCGACGGTGTAATGAAAAATATTATCAAGAAAAAATCCTATGGGGACGATTAGTAGGATGACCAGAAAGGAGGGATGAGCAGGAAGAACGTTTGCGGGCGTCGCTCGAATTCAATTGATGCGGATTTGGTTTTTCGCTTAGGGCGGTCCTTAATCTTGATAATTAACCAAAGGAGATCCGGAAAATGAAGATGAAAAAAAGAATAAGAAATCGAAAGGGTTTCACGCTGATAGAAATCGTAGCGGTCCTGGTGATTTTGGCCATTATGGCCGCTGTCGCCGTTCCCAAGTACCTCAGCCTGCAACAGCAGGCTGCCAATAACGCTGCCTCGGGTGCATTGGCCGCGGCTGCCTCCAATGTCTCCCAGGTATACGCAAACATGTTGCTCAACGGGACAAATTCAACAGCCCTGACAGCGGCTAACGTGGCGGCCAACGCCAATACAAACCTTGGGGATTACACGGCGAGTTATGCCGCCAACAGCAGCGCGGGGACTTGTGCCGTTACCATTACGCTCACAGCGTTCCCTACCGGCACGCCGACGCCAAGCACTAACACAACAAAGACTGTGGTCCTGCAGCAGTAGCCTGCGGGCCGCCTCCGTTGCCCGGCCGGCAGCGCGTTGGAACTGCGGTGCTAAGGGCACTGAACCTGCAAGCTGTGAGGCGGACGGTCGGGGGTCTGGCGAAAATGCTGTTTTAGGTCAGCCCCCAAAGCTGCGCTTTGGGGCTTTTCGCATTGCTGACGGATGATTTTGAGGGCATCGTGAACAGCACGACTGTTTGCACCCCTATTGCGCAATCTATGGATGATGCGCTTCCCGGAGCTATGGAAAGACTTCTCAGGTCGGCAGTCCTTTTTGCCTGCATGGCCGCGCTTCTGCTAACCTGCCTCCGGATTCTTGGCCATGGCTACTCCCCCGTAGATGACGCCCTCAGGCATGTAGCCAAGGTGCTCTCCGGAAAGCAGTGGGGGGAAATCCTGGTCATACGACCGGAGATCGTCATGGACAGCCATCCGGGGTGGCATTTTATCCTGAAACTGGCCACCAGAATCACGGGGCCCGATCCCACGCTGCTGCTCGATTTTTCCGTGCTGTTCCTCTTTCTCCTTTTTGTCCTTACGCCGCTCTTTTTCTTCGACCGTCCCGAGGCCTGGATTCTATCACTGCTTGCATTTTCTCTGTTTTCCTTTGGGACTATCTGTCGTCTTTTCTTCGGAAGACCTTTCGTCTTCAGCATGCTTCTGATCGTGCTGTTCTGTTTCCTCTGGGAAAGAATGCGCGACAAGAGAGCGCCCATCGTAGAATTGGCGCTTTTCGCCATAATATCGGCCCTGGTCACCTGGATTCACGGCGCCTGGTACTTGCTTGCCCTGCCTATATGCGCTTTAGGTTTGGCCCGGCAGTGGAGGGTGTTGGCCCTTATGGCGGCGGCGGCGGCGGCGGGCATACTCCTTGGGGCCTCTCTTACCGGCAGACCCCTGACTCTGCTGAACCAGATGATCTACCAGGCCGCGCTTGCCGTGGGGCATCATGATTTCCAAAGACAGCTCGTCTCCGAACTGCAGCCTTTTGACGGTAGCCCGATCTCGATTGTCGTGATTGCGGCCATGTTGATATGGAGGTGTGCGCGGGGGCAATGGAACAAAGAGTGTGTCGATAACCCGGTATTCATCCTCGGCGTTCTGGGCTGGGCGCTGGGGCTTGTGGCCGTGCGCCTGTGGTCGGACTGGGGCTGGCCCGCGCTCGCTTTCTGGACGGCCAGGGAGATCGAGGTCGTGCTGAAAAAATATTTGGGCGAATTCGATCCGCGCAGGCTTGTGGTGACTGCTGCGGCCTGCCTGGTCCTTTTCCTGGCGCTTAGTAATGACCACGGGAGCCGTTGGACAGGCATGCTCGGCGTCCAATGGCCGCAGATGACAAACGCAGAGCACAAGAAATGGCTTCCCGAACGGGAAGGGATCCTCTACAGCGATGGGATGGATGTCTTCTACTCTATATTTTACAACAATCCGCACGGAGACTGGAAATACGTCCTTGGCTTCGAACCAGTATGGATGCCTGAAGATGACCTGAAAATCTATCGTCATATCCAGCTCACCAGGGGCAAGCCCGAGAGCTACGCTCCATGGATCGGGAAGATGACCGAAAAGGACAGGCTGGTCCTGGTCCGGCAGGAACAGCCGAAAGTAGAGGGTCTGGAGTGGCACGAGGTAACGCTGACGGTCTGGAGCGGCAGACGCGTGGCTGGAGCGCAGCAGCCTGCAAAGGATGAAGTCTTGGAATAAATTATGCAACCGTCTCGAAACGTTCCGATGGGTTGCAGTCCGCCCAACCCCGTTCCACCCATCCTGCGGGTTCTGCGGGTTTTGATGGTTGTCTTTGGGACTGTTAAGATCGAGGAAAGGAATGGAAGGAGATATTTCCAGCCACACAACGGACCGAGATGTCAAAATTCTTCTCATGCGCCACTCCGTGGACCCGAACGAGTTGGGCTATTCATCCGGAGCTGTCGGCGTACAGAAAACAGAGGATAAAAAAGTAGCCGTCATACTGCCGGCATATAATGAAGCACAGACAATCGGCTCAACGATCCGCGCCCTTCATTCCGCAATTCCCATGGCGGAATTGTGGGTTGTAAACAATAATTCGAGCGACGATACGGAAGACATTGCGCGCAAACTGCTTGAGGAGTTGAGCGCAAAAGGCGGAGTGCTTGCAGAGCCCAGGCAGGGCAAAGGTAATGCGGTGCGAAGAGCGTTCCATGAGATCGATGCAGACGTTTATGTGCTGATAGACGCAGATTTTACTTACCCGGCCTGGAGGATTGGAGACCTGATTCAGCCGATAATCGATGGCAGAGCCGACATGGTGGTGGGGGATCGTCACACGGGAGGATACTACAGGCGAGAAAACAGGCGACCGATGCACAATTACGGCAATCGAATGGTGCAATCTCTTGTCAACAGGCTCTTCGGCGCCTCCCTGGTTGACATCATGTCAGGATATCGCGCTTTTAACCGCATGTTCGTCAAGAACTACCCGATACTGGTCGAAGGCTTCGAGATAGAGACCGACATGACCCTTCATGCGCTTGACAAGAAATTTAGAATCGTCGAAATCCCCATCGAATATAGAGACAGGCCGACGGGCAGCTTTTCGAAGTTAAATACCCTCAAGGATGGCGCCAGGGTGATCTCTGCAATTGTTCGCATACTGCGGCACTACCGTCCGCTTGCCTTCTTCGGAGGGATGGGAGTGCTTCTGGCATCTTTAGGGCTGCTCGCCGCAGCGCCCGTGTTCGATGACTGGGTTCGCAGCCATTACATCTATCACGTGCCCCTTGCAATACTTGCTACCGGAATTGAAATTGTGGCATTGCTGATGTTCGCTATCGGTCTCGTGCTCGATTCGATTGCCGATCAGGGCAAGCGCAATTTCGAGCGTGAATTGTTGCGTAGGTTTTGAGTGCTCCTTCTAACTTTGGTTATAGCCTGCAAAAACTTTGGTACTGGGCTCGAGTGAGTAGAAATGAACCGCTATACCGGTACGGATAATCTCGAAATAATGGCGGAGGCGCTCAATTATAATGCTTTTATACTGTCGCTGATTCGAAGGCAGTTAAGGTCCGGGATGAGGGTGCTGGACATCGGCAGTGGAATTGGCACTTTTGCAAAAACATTACATGATGAGGGGTACGAGGTGACGTGTTTGGAACCCGACGCGAATCATGCAGCCCATCTCGAATTAAACGGACTTTGTGTAAAGCGCAGCTTAGCGGATATAGAGGGATCACGCTTCGACTTTATTTATGCGCTAAACGTCCTGGAGCACATTGAAGATGACCATGATGCGCTGACAGAATGGCACCGACTGCTCAAGCCTGGCGGCAGGCTGCTGATCTACGTACCTGCTTTCCACCTGTTATATTCCAGCATGGACAAGAAAGTAGGTCATTACCGAAGGTACAAATGTAATGACTTGATCAATCTTATAAACCGAACGGGGGGAAATCTGATTAAAGCCCGTTATGTTGACAGTTTGGGCTTTTTTGCGTCCCTTCTGTATAAATATAAGAACGATGGCACAGGGGACTTAAATCGGACTCTCTTAAAAATCTACGATAATTTCATTTTCCCATTGAGCAGAACGCTTGACTGCCTTGTCTCCCGAGTATTGGGGAAAAATGTTTATGCGATAGCGCACCGTAAGGAGGCGCATAGTCCAGGCTAAAGAATGTAAGGTATGAAATCATTGAAAATGAAACATGCGGGATTCACCATGGTTGAGGTTATAGCGGTGCTGGTGATTCTTGCCATAGCCGCAGCAGTTGCGATTGCCAGATCACCGTCTTTGAACACTTTCCAGGTGTCACCCGAGGCCGAGGTCATCAAAGGCCATCTTCGCTACGCCCAGACACAGGCTATGGATACCAGCACCGTTTGGGGCATCACCTTTGCCTCGGGTTCCTACACGCTTTTCAACAGCACAACCGGATCCAACCCCTTGGTTCCCGGTATCAGTTCTGCAACGGCAACTTTGCCTGCCGGAATGACCATTACCACGGGAACGGTCTCCTTCGATACGTGGGGGACGCCGTATACCGATGCCGGCGCCACTGTCGTCCAAAACGCCGGTGGTTACAAGGGTTTCAGTTTAACGATGGGAACGGCCAGCGTTACCATTCAAATTCGAGACGACACTGGATTTATTCCATGAAGATCAACTGCTCATCGGTATCCGGATCGCGAGGTTTCACTCTTGTCGAGTTAATTGTGACGATTGTCATTACCGCCATAATGGCGGCCATGTACATACAAGTCACAGGCGTTTCGCTTATGGGAAATGTGCAACAGATTAATACACTGAGTAGCTCCATGGCTCTCTACCAGGTAATGGAGGCAATGGTTTCCGATTACCACAATTTGATGGTAACCAGTTCGACTCCTTTGGCCACTTTTACCACCCGCGTTCAAAACAACGCCGGGCATTATGGGACCTACACCCTTGTGTACAACGGCTACGTAACATACAGCGCCGGCGGTGTCGAGTCGTCAGCCAGTGGAACGGGGACCGGCGCGCAGACCCTCAAGGTCAAGATTTCCAACGGGGTTATCACGCTGACGACGCTTTTTACGCAATGACCCTTCTTGTGCCTGAACGGGGAGCGGAAGGTGAGAAGGAAAAAAGGTTTTACCCTGATCGAGCTTATCGCGGTGCTGGTTATTATGGGCGTTTTGGCATCGTTAGCCAGCGTCATAATTCCAAGGTATGTCAATTGTTATTTATTGGCTCGTGACGGGCAGTCTATAAGCCAAAAAGCTCAGATAGCATTGACGCGCATCGGCCTGGAACTAAGGTCAATACTGACAGTCAGCGCGACGGCTTCCTCTCCTGCAAGTATCACATATACCAGGTTATCGAACAGCGCGACAAACCCGTCTTTATTTAATCAAATACTCGCCCTGTCAGGTAATACAATAACGCTGAACAGTAATGGTACTACTAATACTCTTCTCGATAATGCAAATAATTTCACTTTGACATTCTATAAAGCCGGTTCGCAACAATGGGTATGCGGAACCGACCCTATTACGTTACTCTGTTATATCGTCATCAATTTAGGAGTGACTTGCAGCAATGGCGCTGTGGCCAACTTTTCGACGGCTGTCAGTTTGCGGAACAATGGAAGTACGGGAGGAGTTACGCCGCCAACCACTACGAGTCCACCTCCTTACAATCCGTGTTTTGTGGCAACCGCCGCTTTCGGTCGGGAAGACCATCCGGTTGTAGTAACCCTGAGAGAATTTAGAGATCGTTGTCTTCGCAACTGGTCTATGGGAAGGAGCTTTATCAAGGTCTACAATCAGATCGGACCGTACTTGGCCAATGCTGTCATGAATCGGCCATGGGCTTGCATTATGGCGCAGTTTCTGCTCTTTCCCATCGCCGGAACGGTTTTCTTTTTAGTTTATCTGCCTGCGGGACTGCCGGTGATTTTCATTATTTCCTGGGGGTTATTCAAATTCATCTCCCGTATATTTGCAAAGCTAAGGGAAACCCGCATCGAGATATTACCGGATGACAGGGGTTCCATGCTCATCGCGGTCATCGTGACGATAACCATCCTTGCAGTGCTTATGGCGGCTATGTCCACGTTTGTGGCAACCTCTTCGTTTTCTCAACTGGAGGGATACGCGTCCAGACAAGCCTATTACCTGGCTGAATCGGGTTACAGGTATGCAGCTTCCCAGTTCCTCAACGCCGGAGCCGGCTCAACGGGAGGAGCAAAGCAAGCCGCCAAATTTCAGGAACTTTCCGCCTTGAGCCAAGTGAACGGGACATCATCCGTAAAGCTTGGCGCCAACGGCGTGGACGGCAGCTTCTCACTTTCAGTGACCCCATATTTTTTGGTCTACAGCGCGAACTATTCGGCTGGAGCCAAATCCGTCCAGTTGACCTATCCGGGAAACACGCCCTCTTCAGGGTACAGCCTCCCTTCAACCGGGTCCTTCGATGTGAGCCTGCCCCCCAGTACAAACACACCGGTCATCGTCGGATATAGTCAGAGCGGGAATACGTATACGATAACCAGTGGAAGCATCCCTGCCGTGCAGCAATACAACAGCGTTCGTTTTGTTACAAACCCGGCGAGTGCAGGATCCATTACTCAGGGTGGCAATCTTACATTGGCGAATGCAGGACCGTTCCCTCCATTTAATGGAACTTTCAGAGTAAACTCGAATCCCAACTGGTATCAATATCAATCAAAATCAAACAATACGCTTCAAAACATAACGAGTACAAATGCTGCCAGTCCCGGAGCAGGGCTGCCCCTGACGGTTGCGAGCACTGACAATATAGTGTGCAATGAATTTGTGGAAATACAATCCACCGGCACGTCCCCAACCGGACTGACTCAAAAGGCATCCCGGTCGGTGCTCTACTATGCGCAAATCGGCCCCGTAAATATGGGTGGATCGTCGGGTTCGTCGGTTATCACAACCGGCACCTCAGGCAGTGCGGGCGTAGACACAATGGGCGGCGCCAGCCTGGGTTCGGACGCAAACTTCTCTACCTCCGGGGGCCTCCCCGTGGGAACCTCATCTTATACTACATCAAACGGCAATACCTATCTACAGATGACCACGAACAACAGCAACGGCGGCTGGGGCGGATGGTGGTGGGATAATCAAAACGGCTGGTGGGCGCTCTTGCCGATAAGTTCCACGGACAATAACAATCTTTCTAATTCTTTTGCTAACGGCAGCACCCATTTTTATGAAGCACAAATAAAAGTTTATACCAATTTAAATAACACTGCTCCATCTGATTATTTGGCCGGCATAAGCTTTAGAACTGCGGCATACTGGTCCTCATATTATGGTTATGGATTGTCATTTGCATATTTCCCGGGCAATCAGGGGTCGTGGTGGGGAAATTGGTTTGGCAACTATGGTATACCCAGTGGGTTAGTGCCAACGAGTCCTCAAGGCAACAACGTGACGGGCCAGCCCATCATTTTGCTATGGGAAAATACGGCGTACTTTGGATATCAATGGCTTGCGTATAAAGTACTTCCGCAAAGCCTTGTCAACAGCTCAACCGGTATTCAAAATTGGGCCACGCTACTGGTCAGCCTGGAGGAAGCCACACACAGTTCCGGTGGGAAATATAACCAAATCAGGGCCTACTACGGCACTACGGGGCAACAGGGAACCGGGCCCAATACCATCCCAACCGACAACAACAGCGGCGCTAACCCGCTGGGGACCGCGAACTGGACGCCCCTGGACGCCACGGCAAGCGACTGGACCGCATCCGTGGATGATTTCACGCTCGTAAAGTGGGACTATGTCAACCCAAGTGGAAGCTCCACCCTGGCCCCATCCTCCGACTTGCCGAGCGGAGACTCCGCGGAGGCCGGTTGCGTTATCGAGGATTCTACATTTGTGACATCTTCCAACGAAGCGCTTTATACCCCTGAAATCCTGTTGCATGTCGCCGGAAGCGGCAGCAGTTATAATTCGATCAGCATTGGTTTTGACGATTTCGCTATCTACGGTCCCACGGGCGCCAGTATCGCATTTATGAACCCCATCCAGCAATAACGATTCGATTCGCAAGGGTTGCAGCAGGGGCGAAGCTGCAGTGGGAGTAAATTTTCGTGCAGGCTCTTTACTTCAGTGCGCCATCTTCGTCAGGTCCCACATAGGCATAAAAATGGCCAGAGCGAAGAAACCAACCACAGCGGCAAGCCCGACGATCAAGACCGGCCCGAGCGCCTCAGAGAGTTTTCCTATCGCGTAGGCGACCTCATCGTCGTAATGGATGGACACTTCCTTAAGCATCTCATCGAGACTGCCCGATTCCTCGCCGACAGCAACCATGTTGATCACCATCGGAGTAAAGTACCTGGCGGAACTGAGAGGCCCTGCTATCCCTCGGCCTTCTTCGACGAGGGTTCTGATCTTTTCGAATTCCAGCGCGATGGCCCTGTTGCCCAAAGCGCCTGCCAGCACCTTCAAGGCATCGAGCACCGGTACGCCGCTGGCTTGGAGTATGGCAAAAATACTTGCAAACCGCGACATCGCGGCCTTGATGAAAAGAGGGCCGAAGACCGGAAGTCTCAGAATCAGGGCATCCTTGAGATATCTCCCGCTCTCGGTCCTGAGGTAACGGGACAATCCGAAGAACAAGGCTGCGAAACCGATCAGCCCGAAGTACCAGTAATTGTGGATAAAAGCGTACAAGTCCATGCATATGACCGTGGGAAGCGGAAGCTTCAAATTCGCGGCCTTGAAGACACCGGCAAATTTGGGGATAACGAATGTGAGCAAAACGAAAAACGCGACGGCCAAGGCGACGCAAACCATTATTGGATAGTGGAGGGCGGACATGATATCGGATTTTACCTTGTGTTCGTGCTGAATAATCCGAATGAGGCGATCGAGCACCTCCGGAACGGCCCCGCTGGTTTCGCCGGCGCGCACCATGCTGCAATACAGTGAAGAAAAGGTGTGGGGATGTTTCCTGAAGCAATCGTAAAGCGTGGCGCCCTGCCTGATGTCCTCCCTCATGACCGCTGCGATTTTCTTGAGCTTGAGATTTTCAGTCTGATTTTCCAATACCTGGAGGATCGTGAGTATCGGGACGCCCGCCTTGAGCAGTGTCCTGAATTGCTTGGTGAAAAGGATCAGCTCCGGCGGCTTTACCTTGGTGAGCCGTTCCTGGAGATCATTCAGGGGCGAAGCCGAAGTGCCCCCATGCTCCTTGCCCGGCGCTACTTTCAAAGGTATAAGCCCTCGCGCCAGGAGCATATTCACGGTAGAATCCACCGAATCGGCATCCAGCGATCCGGTAATGCTAGCCCCTGTTTCGGTTGTAGCTTCGTAACTGAATTTGGGCATTTTACACCTTCAGTCAAGACTGTCACCTGTGTGTTATCTTTTTGACGCAGAACCGCCTACCTCGAACGCAACCTTTCACCACGAAGAGCAGAAACGAAAACACTTGATCGTGTTCCCACTGTACGGACTGCCAAGTTTCCTTCGCAGTTAACGGTCACACTCATACCAGGATCGCCGAGATGGCCTCCTCGAAGGTGGTCAATCCCTGTATGACCTTGCTTATAGCATCATCCCTCAAGGTCCGCAGCTTCCCCGCCTTTACGGCAGCCTTGGTAATCTCGGGCGCCGAGGCCCTCTTGAGGATCATATCCTGTATCGTATCGTCGTTTAAAAGTATTTCGAAAATGCCGATTCTTCCCTTGTAGCCGGTATTCATGCAATTGAAACAGCCCCTGCCGCGAAACCAGGTGATGTTTTCCGTATTTTCCAGGCCGAACCGCTTGATGAGGTCCCCGGGTGGATCGTAAGGGGCTTTGCAGTACTGACAAACGGTCCTGACAAGACGCTGCGCAAACGATATGAGAAGAACGGAGGCGACAAGAAAAGGTTCTATCCCCATATCTATGAACCTTGTGATCGCCCCGGCAGCATCGTTGGTGTGGACAGTGCTGAGCACCCGGTGACCGGTCATGGCGGCCTGAACCGCGATGCTGGCCGTCTCCGAATCACGGATTTCGCCCACCAGGATGATATCCGGGTCTTGACGCAGGATTGCCCTCAGTCCACTGGCAAAGGTCATTCCTGCTCTGCGGTTCAGTTGAATCTGGCGGATCCTTTCAACGCGGTACTCCACCGGGTCTTCCAGCGTTATGATGTTCACATCCGGGCTGTTGAGGTTTCGAAGGATTGCGTAAAGGCTCGTGCTCTTGCCGCTCCCCGTTGGACCGGTGCTCAGGATCATCCCGTAGGGCTTCCTAATTCCACTTTCAATGCGCTCCCTATCCTCTGCGGACATGCCAAGACGGTCTAGCGTGTAGTTGCCGGCGCTCATGTCAAGGAGGCGCAAGACCAGGTTCTCTCCATGAATGGTCGGTAAAGTGGAAACCCTTATGTTTATTTCCTTGTTCTCCATCCTGACGGTAAACCGTCCGTCCTGCGGGACCCTTAGCGTGGCAATATCCATCCCGGCAAGGATTTTCACTCGCGAGACGATGGGCATCAGCATGGACTTGGGCGGGGCCGGCATCTCGTGCAACTTGCCGTCTATGCGGAACCGGACCGAGGAGGAAGCATGTTCGGGACTGATGTGAATGTCGCTGGCCCCTTCCCGAACCGCCTGAGAGACGATGCTGTTGACCAGGCGGATGACCGGAGCTTCGTCAGCCATATCCTTGAGGGTGCTGACCTGGAGGTCCTGGCTTTCGCGCTCTTCCGGAGTTTCGGAGGTATCCTTGTCAATCTGCACTTCCTCGATGGTTTCCAATACATTGCCAAGCCCTGTCTGCATCCCGTACATGCTGTTCCGCAACTGGTTCAGCACCCTCTCGGTGCAGATCACGGGTTCCACCTCGAGATTAGTGGCCACCTCAATTGCATCCAGCGCCTCAACGTCCATCGGATCGGTCATACCGACGGTCAGTAGCCTGCCTTTTTTCCGCAAAGGAACGCTCTGGTGCCTCATCGCCAGATCGAATGAAATTGTGTCGGCCAATTGTAAATCCACTGGGAAATCGCCGGGATGGTATTTCTCTATGTCGAGCTGACGGCTCAACATGTCTATAATCAGTCCCTCGCTGACAATCCCTTGCCGGATCAGGAACTGTCCTAGCTTCAAACCGGATTTCGCCTGCTCGGCCAAGGCCGCCTTCAGTTGCTCCTCACTCAAAAGCCCGGCTTCGAGGAGCATCTCTCCAAGTCTCTTCTTAATTTTCAATTTCCACTCCCGGTTTTTGAATTTGTGCTCAGGCGCTACCCGATTCTCAATAGTGACGCAAGTAGCTCTTCAGAGATCCGTTCTCTAAAATTCGCACCAATTTCAGTAACACTGGAATGTCTTCTGACTCTGCGCGTTATGCACATTAGTTTGATCACATTACCGAAAGAGGCATGCTTGGTTAAATAGAATTCTTGTGGAAACGATTCCATAATAACGGGTACGATACATCCAATTCCTTTTAACGATACATCCAAAATGATACTGGGATATTCTACTATTCCAATCTCTCTTGCTATTCCAATCTGCATTATATTATAGACCAAATTCCTTGATGATTGCCTGTAATCTTTACCAGTGTGGTCGAGTGAAATATGGATAGAATCGTCTTCGTCGATTTCGTCAGTAGTGCAATAATCACACTCTGCCCCGAATACCGATAGACATGCTTCATGGAATCTTATGTAATCTGCGTTAGAACACAGAGCCATTCCTGGTGTCTTTTCAGATTCTCCCAAGAAAAACCGGCAGATGACACTACAGCACCGAGCGGAATGCGGATCGCTGGCGGCGGTCTTCTCATCGCCACAGATCTCCCTTACCATTTTGTTGTAATCCATTCCGATTCGCTCCCCAGTTTGTCGGTCTAACTTCCATTCATTGTGATGGAGCCAAACAATCATTACACACCGTGGTCCCACCGCCCCACAACCACTCGCCAATGCAAGGCAACGGGTTACGATGCAAAGATGAAGCCAATGTGAAGACAAGCAAGAGCCGAGCAGACGAAATTTCCGCTCAGAACTCCTGAATATGCAATAACCCTAGATGTCTGAAAACTTCACCACCCGGCAGGCGAGGCTTCCAGTTAGACTGAAACATCAACGGTTACGGATCGGGCTTACGATCACCGTTGGCAACATGAACTATTTTTGTCTTTACCTCGGCTTCTCTGCGGCTCGGCGTGCGCCGTGGGCTGTATATTCACCTGTTGACCCCAAGAGATCGCAGATTGTTGATGTAATGTTTAGATTGTTGAAGGAGGTGACGTAAGATGGCTGCTTCAACAGGAATTCAGTTGGCTGAAAGCATTCGGCATAAGAAGGAAGAATTGAAGAAAGTGTGTGAAGGGGTCGATGAAAGCACGGCTACTCGCGCCCCATCGGGGCGATGGTCGCCGAAAGAAATCCTCTCACACCTTTGGGGGCCGGAAGGATTGGGCCATCTGCCTATCCTTCAAGCTTACCTGGACAAGGATACGCCCAGAATTGACATCTATCCCGGAAACTCGTTTTTCTCTAAGAGCCGCGCCCGGATGAGCTTTGTCCAACTCCTCTCGGAAGTCGAAAGAGAATACGACGGAATATGCAAGTTCGCGGAGGGTTTATCCGTGGAGCAGCTGGACCGTAAGGCGCATATTCCCCAGCTCAGAGATTCACCCATTGGAGAATATCCGACGCTGGAAAGCCTGCTCAGCGCCCTGGGAAGTTTCCACCTTCAATTTCACATCGAGCATATGCGCGAAATTTTGCAGGCCCTCTCAGGCTGAGGGAAACTATTGCCGGCAGTCCCAGAGGGTTGGCCGTTTTTCAAACATATCAATCGCCTATAAAACGATGGGCCGGCAAAGTATCCTCCCTGTCCAGGTCTGATGGTTTCCACTCTTTGGCCAAGCGTTGGGCCTCTGCAATCTGGGGTGGTGTCATTTGCGGGGCGATTACATCTATGCGGCTTTTTGCGTCGGAATCGTCCTTGGCGGCGGCCAGTTGAAACCACATGTAAGCCGACTCGAAGTCCTTGGGTACGCCGTCACCTTTTTCGTAAGCTACTCCAAGATTATATTGTGCTTTGACATATCCTTTCGCCGCCGCTTTGCGGAACCATTTGACAGCCTCTGCAAAGTCCTGGGGCACGCCATCCCCTCTGGCATACATTAATCCCAAATTACATTGCCCCATGGCATAACCCTGTTCAGCCGCCCTGCGGTACCATTTTACAGCTTCGGCTTTGTCCTGTGTAACGCCTTTACCTAGGCTATACAGCAATCCCAAGTCGCATTGGGCCTCGGCAATTCCGTGTTCAGCCGCCCTGCGGTACCATTTCACAGCCTTAAGATAGTCAGGCGGTATGCCGATGCCACCGGCATACTTGAGGCCCAAAGCGAGTTCGGCCCTGTCAAAATCCTGCTCAGCCGCCTTGAGATACCACTTCATAGCTTCCGTCTGGCTGGGGGGGACACCCTGGCCAAGGTCGTACATAACCCCCAAATGAAGTTGGGCCTGAGCATTGCCTTGATCGGCCAAGACCTTGAACTCTTTAAAAGCTTCCGAATAAGCCCCTTTTTCGTAAGCCGCCACAGCTTCATCAAGACCGGCACGAGCCTGGCAAACCAGCCACAGGGACAAAAAAACCGTCAACAAAAACATATGCCCTACGCGCATTGATTACTCCTTAAGCCGGAATACGAAGTTTGGAAGGCGGTTTGTCGCATAAATCAGGTGGGATGCCGAAGGCCGGACTCGAACCGGCACGGGTTCGGCCACATAAGGCTTTGCCGGAGTAACGGACCAAAATCGGACCAAGAGAGTGCTTTTGAGGGCGGAGTTGGACGCGCGAAGCGTGAACAGTATGTAGGATTAGAATCGCCGGTACTGAAGCGGAACTTCGTAAATCGAAGCGACAGGAGCGGCTCTCCGACATCACCGGCAAGAGCGCTACCGGAGAAAGGGCATTTTGAAGCTGCACCAAGTTTGCACCCCATGAGATTGGCGCACCCTTGTGTTCAGGGGTGTAATTCATCCTGGACAGGCGGGCGCGTCCGGAAGGTCACATGTACTTCAACATCCTCATTGAGTTTTCCGAGTATTGTGATCATGCGGTCGAGCGTAAAGCGCCCCAGTTTAGCATTGCGGATACGCGAAAACTCCGAATGAGAAACACCCGTTAGTCTTTCAGCTTCACGTGTTGACAGATGGCGCTCGTCAAGGGTGCGTATGATCTTGGCGGCAAGAATGGCGCGGGCCTGTTCAATATCGGCATTCACGCGGCCAAAGTCACGAAAAGCATTGCCGCTGCCGCGAATGATTTCAAAATCGTCGTTCATTGCAGGACCTCCTTCAAACGTTTCAGCCGGTCGCGGATAAGGTCAACCTCCATCTTCGGCGTTTTAATTCCGGCCTTGGATTTCTTTTGAAAGGCGTGAATAACCCAAAGATCATTACCGATCTTAACGGTGTAGATCACCCTGAATGCATCACCTCGATGCTCAATCGCGATTTCGAACACGCCGCCGTCAACGCCCTTGACAAGGGCTTGGCATTGTCCGATTTGTCGCCCTCGGCGGCTATTGTGAGGGCGCTTAGCATGTAGCCTTGCACATCTGCGGGAAATTCTTCGAAATCCCGTCGTGCCGCTTTGATCCATGAAATAGGCCGCGTGTTTCTCATGCGCTTAATGTTGGCATATTTGCCACCGCTTTGCAATCCCTCTTTTCATAACAAGTGACTCCACAAGATCGGTGGCATCAGAGGCGGATCGGATACCATAATCCTGTGGAGAGAAGCATCTTAGATCACCCGAAGAGCTTTGACGATGTCCGAACCGGAGGCGACGCTCTTTACCTCCCTCCGGAATGCATGATGCCGGGGAAATTTCACGAAAACGAATTCATGCAGGAGAGACCTTGCTTTTTCGATGCCGCCTGAAATGATGTAGTACTCAGCCAGAGATCCCAGCACGCCGGCGGCCCGATCATACGCGCCCCGATGCTGGCCGGATACGATCGCCTCAATGCGTGATCGACCAATCTTATCAACCCATGCCCGGTATTCACGCGTCTCCGGTTCACCGGTCTTAACCAACTTCAGACCAGTGAGAATCTCCTTATAGGCCTCTTCCGGCTTGGAGCCGTCGTCATCCTCGTCATAATAACCACGACTTTCGGCATACTGTTTCAGCAAGGTCCTGACAGTGACCGCTTTTGAGGAGTTATCAGTGAGGACTGACAAAATAGAGGCAAAAACGACCCCCGCGTTTCCGGAGGACCAACCAAGATTCTTTTCGCCCTTAGCTTCACGGAAGGCTTCCTGAAGCCTCCCGGCCATCAGCAGCGCCTTTACATAGAGGTTTCCCCGTCCGTATTTGTCATCCTCTTTTTTCCGTTCCAGAGAGGAGAGAACCGTCTCTAATTCTTGAAAACGCACGTTCTGTTTCCGGGCTTCGCCAAGCAATTCGAGCAGGTTTCTTTCGTTAGGCACCGAGAGGAATCGCTCCCGTTTTCCCATCAGTACATATTCGGCTATTTCAAGTCGCTCAGCGGCCATCGTAAAATACTCGGCCGCCTGCTCACGGAATGTCCCATTGGGCAGTGCGTCCAAGGCTTCCCTGCATACATCGATCATTTCTTGCCGGTTACCTTCATTTTCCAGGCACTGAATCCAGAATAGATAGCCGCGGGGCTGCTCGGATTTCCATTTCCTCGCAAGTACTGATATACCATCGACTCCCTTCAGTTTTTGAACGGCTTCCATTCTAAGAACGGACGCCCTGTCACCGGAATAGCGCGCCAACCTCTTTTCCCAGGCCAGCAGGAAGGTTTCCAAGTCTGTTAACTCGCCAAATCGAGCGTCTATCAAATCCTGCAACATCGGAAATCTCTCGGATGGCAGGTCCAGGCGGTAATCGTTAAGCGAAGCGTCGATATTGATGCAGGCCAAAACGGATTCAACCCGCCGCTTCGGATCGACAGTTTCATAGACGCAACGGCAATATCTTGCCCTTTCTTCCCGGATGTCCAGTGACTCTGGAGAGGGGTAACCGGCGACCTGACTGTTTTCATCCATGAAATCAAAGAGTGCTCGATATAATCGGCTTGCAGTTTCCAACCGGCCATCCAGGAAAATGCCACCCGTTTCCAGAAACAAGTCCTGCAGTTCCTCAACTTGCTCTGAGGTTACGTAATCCGGCTCCTCATCATCGTAGCCGACATCTTCCCACTGATCGGGATCATCCCAATAGTCACCGCTTTCAATGGATTCAACTCTTTGCCGGATCTCCTCCCCAAGAACGGCAATTCTTTCGAGCAAGGCTTCTTCGGGATCTTTACCTGTTTTCTTCTCTCCGGGATCCGGAGCGAGGACCCGGATTTTATCCAAAAAATTTACACGCCCCCTTACCGGCGCCTCTTGAGCCAAGTTCAACAATGTTTCAACCAGTTGCTCTTTTGAGAGCCCCTGGCAATGCTCTCTCACAGCTTCAAGATATTGTTTCAGAGGAATTTTGCGCGGGGAATTTTCCATGATCCAGTTACCTCTGGGATTGACGGTTTACACCAGCCAGGATCCCGGCAACTATTCCTGCTCGGAAGACGGTCTGGCCATCCATGAAGCAGCACTCTGCCGGTTGGAGCCGGCGACCGCTCGTACCGCGATGTCCTGCACTTTGCCGTAGGCGCTTTCCAGTTGTTCGGTCAGTTTCTCGATCTGTTTCTTCTGCGTTGCCAACGCCTGCTCGAAAGCATCGATCCGTGCTTGAAGGACATTTTTCTCCCCTTCAAACCCTTTCAACAGCAGTTGTTCATTCTTGGCCGCCTCAGAAGTGAGCTTCATTGTCACTTCATTGACCGCTTTGCTCACAGCGCTTTCGATCTCCTTCGGGAAGGCGTCCACCTTAGTCTGCAAATCGTTCATCGACTTCTCGCGCTCGCCAACCGCCTGCTCCCGCTCCTTGAGTTCGACTTCCTTGGCCTTCGTCTGTTTATCAAATTCTTCCTTCTTTTCCCGGAGGTCCTTCTCAAGCTTGCTGATTTCGTCATTGAGCGCGTTTATCTTCTGCTCCTTTTCACGTGCCGTCTTATATTCGTACTCCTCTTTTTCGCGCCGCCGCCGCTTATCTTCCTGCTCTCTCTGGTCTTTCAACTCTTCGGTATATTGTTTCTTTTGACTCTCCCACCCGGCCTTCACCTGGCTTATCTCCTGTTCAAGAGATTGCTTTCGCTTCGCCATTTCGTCTTCGAACCATATCTTTTGCTGCTTTTGCGCTTCGAGGAGAGCGGCCAGAGTGAAGGCGGATTTTTCAATCTCAAAAAGCTCGCGCAGTTCAGCTTCCTTGAGATCAATCGCTTTTTTGAGCTTAGTGTAACGTTCCGTTTCTCCCTCGAGTTTGATGGCAATGTCAGTCAATGCCTTGCCGGTTTCGCCTATCAGTTCGTTTACCGTCTTGATCACCGCGTGCGTCGTGAGCGCGTCGGCGGTTTGTAATACCTCTTGCTTTTCTCGTTCCGCTTTTGCTTTCTCCGGCTTTAGCTCGGTTTGAGCCTTGGTTTCAAGCGATTTGAGAAGATCGTTGTATGCATCGAGTATTTCTTTTTTGGTGCTGGTGGCGGTGATGCCTGGAACGCCTTCTGATTTCGTGGGCATGGCTGTCTCCATGAATGGTTGATGATAAAACCAGACTCTGTTCCTAACGAACTGTCCTTCCGTCCCCGGCAAAGCTCAGGCCTCTTAATATAGCGGAAAGCAGCTCGAAAGCAAGACAAGGCTTTCTTGATTCCACCCTGTTGCGTCATCGTAGACCAGATAAGGTGCATTTCCTCCTTGTTTGACTCTTAGAGCTTGCGTGGGGGGCTCAGCGGCCTCCTTTCTCTTTCTGTCCGGGTAAAAAAAGCCATTTAGGTGCTGTTTTCTTGAGTGCTAACCGTCGGCCGGCAGATCTCCTCACAAATTGTTCCTTATAACCGATGCCGAAGTCCTTCCTCGGCAGATGGACCGTAAGTAGTTGATTCTGCTAGGCATGAGTTGGATTGGCGAAGTGGCGGTACGCGATAATCTATTGAGTTTAGTGAGAATTTTGGCAGTGCCGAAGGCCGGACTCGAACCGGCACGGGTCTCCCCACCACCCCCTCAAGATGGCGTGTCTACCAACTTCCACCACTTCGGCAGCGTGCAGCATTATAGAGGAACAGCACGACTTTTGCAACCCCTTCTTGCGACATCTTGTTGAAACGCCCGATGCAAGTCGTTACCTGTTGCTATTGTTCGGTTTTGGTTCTATATTTGATGAAAGTGCCAACTGACTGGAGACTTAAAAGAGCTGCATGTCACATTTCGATTACTATGAAACACTTGGCGTCTCGCAGGACGCATCGGCCGAAGAGATCAAGAAGGCGTACCGCAGGCTGGCCCTTGAAACTCATCCGGACCGAAATCCCGGTGATGCCCGTGCAGAAGAACGCTTCAAGAAAATTAATGAAGCCTACGGAGTGCTTTCCGATTCCATTAAGCGATCCCAGTATGACCAGCACCTGCGCTCGGGATCTGAGCCGGGAAGGACTTGGGGAAGCGGCTTCGGATATTCGCAGGATGAAATTTTCAGGGATTTTTTCATGGGCGGCCATTCCCGGGACATCTTTGAGGACTTGGAAAAAGAGTTTGCGCGCATGGGAGTGAGGTTCGATTCCGCCTTTATTGACAACCTGTTTTTCGGCGGGAGAAACATTTTCTATCAGGGTTTTGTTTTCGGCCCAAGCAGGATTCGAGTGGTTCGCATCGGCAGGCCATTCATGCTGAGACAACGAGCATCCCGCCCTGCTGCCGCTCGGTCCCCGGGACTTTTCAAACCGGCAAAGCCAAAGGGTGAGTCGGGATCTTCTTTGCTTGGAAGGATGGTGAAGAAGGCCTGGCAATATGTGCTGAAGAATTTTTCAGGCAGCGAGCCAAATATCGGGCGGGAAGAAAGGCCGGCTCGGGGATCCCTTGGGCATGAATTGACATACAATTTGCGGATTACTCAAGGACAGGCGCAGTTTGGCGATGTCGTGCAAATCAATCTGCCCCATTATGGAAGCGGCAAACTGATTTCGGTGCGAATTCCCCCGGGGGTAAAGACGGGGACAAGGCTACGGCTAAAGGACATGGGAAATCTCCTTCCCGGCAGTCGCCTGCGCAGAGGCGACGTCTACATCGTTTTGCAAGTCACCTGAACGAGGCTGCCAGGTTCAAAATTCCGATTCCGAATTTTCGATTTTTTGTCAAAGACAATATCTTCGAAAGGGTAAAGCGCATGAGAACTGTAAAAATCAAAGGGATGTCTTGCCAGCATTGCGTTAGGACGGTGAAGAAGACCCTGGAGGAAATTGAGGGAATACAAAACGTCGCCGTGGATATGGAGACGGGGGAGGCTACTTTCGAAGAGGTCCGCCCGGTGGACGGCGACCTTATCAGGGAGAGGATCAAGAAAGCCGGTTATGAGCTTGGCTAAGCAAGGAGTGCAAGAAATCGAGAAAGTAGATAAGGACCGCAGGAAGACTGCCGTTCTTGTGGGAGGAATGAGCTGCGCGGCATGTATCAGGCGGGTGGAAAATGCCCTCAGCACTGTCCCCGGTGTTGAGAACGCAGCGGTAAACCTTGCCACGTCCAGGGCTACCATAGACTATTCACACCGGCTTACCGACTGGTCGGCCATAAGGAGGGCAATAGAACAGGCGGGATACGAATACCTCGGGGTCTACCGGGAAGAGGCCGGAGATCCAGCCGAGGCTGCACGGTTAAAAGAGATTGCCGAGATGAAACATAAGGTGGCGGTGGGCGCTGTGCTGAGTGTCCTGGTAATGGCAGGCACAATGCAGCATTTTTTCCCGGTTCTGTACGCCGTTCCCCGCCGGGTGATGCTTTATATTCTTCTGGTTCTCAGCACGCCAGCGGTTTTCTGGGTGGGGGACCGGTTTCTTAAAGGAGCGCTCAAAGCCACACTCGTCAAAACTGCGGACATGAACACCCTGGTCGCCATCGGCTCTCTTTCCTCATATATCTATTCAGTTTTTGCAACTATTTTCCCGCACTTCTTTTCAGCCCCAGGCGGCGAACCGCCTGTCTACTTCGACGGCGCGGCCATGATCGTAACGCTTGTGCTGCTGGGCAGGTTTCTCGAGCTTAAGGCCAGGGGCAGGACTTCGGAAGCCATAAAAAGGCTGATGAGACTCACGCCCAAAATGGCGCGGGTTATACGGGACGGCGCCGAGATGGACATTGCTGTCGAGGAAGTGCTGCGCGGCGATTCTATCGTGGTCAGGCCCGGTGACCGGATACCCACTGACGGAAGCGTGGTATCCGGAGAATCTTCCGTAAATGAGTCAATGCTCACGGGCGAGAGTATGCCGGTTTCTAAGAAGCATTCCGATGAGGTGTTTGCCGGGACCATCAACCAGAGTGGGAGTTTCGTTTTCAAAGCCACCAGGATTGGGGCTGAAACGGCCCTGGCGCGAATCATCCACCTAGTCGAGGAGGCTCAGGGGTCCAAAGCCCCTATAGAAAGATTCGCCGACAAAGTCGCATCCGTTTTCGCCCCGGTGGTTATCTCCATTGCGCTCTTTACATTCATCATCTGGTATTTCGCAGTGCCGGGGCACATTCTTAGCCGCGCACTTCTCAATTTCGTGTCGGTTCTCATAATTTCATGTCCTTGCGCAATGGGGCTGGCTACGCCGACTGCCGTGATGGTGGGCGCCGGTCTAGGTGCGGAAAACGGAATACTCATAAAGGGTGGAGAAAGCCTCGAAGGCGCGTGCCACCTCACTACGACAGTATTCGACAAGACCGGCACCATAACCAGGGGAGAACCTGAAGTAACCGATATCGTCCCGGCCGGAGGGTTTTGCGAGGCTGATGTTCTTAGCATGGCCGCTTCAGTGGAGTGTCTGTCGGAACACCCGCTGGCAAAGGCGATAGTCAAGAGCGCGCTCGATAGAAATGGTGGACCGGGCAGGAGTTGGGATATGGTCCTCGGTTTTGAATCTGTCTCCGGGCTGGGTTCGCGGGCCAGGCTGGGCGGCAGCAAAATCATCATCGGAAGCCGTAAGTTTATCGAGTCGGAAGGGGTAAGCACCGGCGCACTCGACCGGGACGTCGCGACGCTGGAGGAAGCCGGGAAAACATGTGTCTTTGTGGCAAAAGACGAAAAGCCTGCCGGGGTCATCGCCCTTGCCGATGCGATCAGGCCTACGGCGAAGGAAGCCGTATCCCTCCTAAGGAGCATGGGTCTTGAGGTAATGATGATGACCGGCGACAGGCGGCAGACAGCGCAGGCAATTGCTCGCCAGGCAGGAATCGAGCGGGTGCTCTCCGAGGTCCTTCCTGGGGACAAGGCCGGCGAAATCCGGCGGCTTCAATCGGAGGGCAGGGTCACGGCCATGGTGGGAGACGGCATCAATGACGCTCCGGCCCTTGCATCGGCAGACATTGGAATTGCAATGGGCGCAGGCGCGGACATCGCTATCGAGGCTAGCGATATCACTCTGATGCGGGACGATCTCCTGCTGGTCCCTTCAGCTATAAAGCTTTCTTCGCTGACCATGCGGATCGTTAAGCAGAACCTTTTCTGGGCCTTTTTTTACAACTCGGCAGGCATTCCGATTGCTGCCGGGGCGCTCTTTCCCTTTTTCGGCATTTTGCTCAATCCTATGTTCGCTGCCGCAGCAATGGCCATGAGCTCGGTTTCGGTGGTCTCGAACGCACTGCGCCTGCGGCGAATCTGGGGGAAGCGCTCTTGATTGCGTGCTGACGGCCTTTTATATTATGGCCCTTGCTGTTCCAGTAATGACGATACTCATACTTATAAGGAGGAGAAATGGATCGATACGTATGTACGGTGTGCGGCTACGTCTATGATCCGGCTGTCGGCGATCCTGACAACGGGATACCCGCCGGCACTAAGTTCGATGAGCTGCCCGATGATTGGGTTTGCCCCGTCTGCGGCGCACCCAAGCAAGACTTCGAAAAAGAAAAATGATGCGGGAACTATCTTATGGGGAGGTCTGCAAGGTGGGCTACGGTTTCAATGCGGCAGAGGTTTTTAGAGTTGCCATTCAGGTAGAAGAAAACGGCAGGAGATTCTATGAAGAAAGCCGCAAGAACATAGAAAGCGCTGAAATCAAGGAGCTTTTATACGACCTGTCCCAGCAGGAGATCGCTCACAAAACGAAGTTCGAAACCCTTCTTGCCGAGCTTCCTTGCGAGTCTAAGATTGCCACCGTCTGGGACCCTCAAAATGAAATAGATCAGTACATCGGGATGATGGCGGCCGATCATGTTTTCGTATCGAGCCAAGAGGTTGAAGATCGGGTCAGCCGACTCAGGGACGCCGCTGACGCCCTCAAGCTGGCGATAGAATTTGAAAAGGACTCGATAATTTTCTTCCTCAGCTTTGAGGATGCCATGTCACGCGAAAGTGACCGGCAACTCATAAAAAGTCTGATTAAAGAAGAGCAAGAGCACCTTAGACGGCTTACATTAGAGTTGAGGAAAATCACGAATAAACGGATTGAGTAAATAAGGATTTGATTCGCAGGTCTGCAATGAGGTCTCCTCGGGAGGCTGCTCAAGATCGGCGATGAAGTTGATGGTATAGCAGGCAGGATCAAGATCTTCTCGACTCCGGGGTGCGGTCTTTGCAACCAGGCTAAGAAGTAGTTTACCGGGAAGGGTGTCGAAGTCGACCTGTGGATGTGACCAGGGACAGCGAAGCATTGCTGGAGATGAGAAAACTTGCGGGAGGCGTTCGGAGCACGCCAGTGATCTCCGTTTGCGATAAAGTGTTTATCGGGTTGACCCGGAAAGAACTGGAGGAAGCCTCAAGCTGCCTCTGAAACGCAAGATGGAGGACGGAGATCGGGCAATCTTACGAGTTAACATAACGCGTAGGACTTATAGTATATACAGGCCGCCCTCTCTTCGGTCCTCTGCTCTCCGTCCTCTGTCTTTACATTTGACCTCGTTTCAGTTGTATGCTAGACTGCATGTTTGGGGAATCGAGCACAGCATTTGAACATCAGGGTCCTAAGGGATGAAGGTCCATGTCTGGAGCGGGCGAGATTTTATGCGAAGGCCTTAAGCGAAGTTTAAGCAGTATGCTGCCATGGGACATACCCTGGTATGATCCAAGTCATTTAATATTTTTTGCAGCCCTTTACGGGGCTCTTTCTGCAATTGTGATAGGCGTGATTTCCGCCCTTATTCTGACCGTTAAGCGTCTTAAGTCAGGGGAAGATGGTTCGCATCATTGAGGCGGGCACGGGTAAACTTAGCATTGTCTTTTTCGAGCGAGGGTCTTTGTGGATGAGATTGCCGGGCCTTCGCTTTTATTTTCCTGCTCCTTATCTGTTGCGGAAATGTGAAGGTAATTTCGAGATCGAGTGAGAAATTCATGCTTCAAAAGATTTTCAGAGAATATGACTTACGTGGAGTTGCCGGGTCTGAAATTACCGACTCGGATGTGTCTACCCTTGGCAGGGCATTTGGAACATACATGGAGCGCCAGGGTAAAAGGCGAATCGTAGTAGGCAGAGACTGCCGTCTTACGTCCGAGAGGTTTCGCGATCTTCTGGTCGGCGGGTTGCTTCAATCAGGAATGGACGTTGTCGATATAGGCGTTTGCCCCACGCCGCTTTTCTATTTTGCGATCAGGCATCTGGAGCGCGAGGGCGGAATGATGATTACCGCCAGTCATAATCCTGCCGAGTATAACGGCTTTAAGATCTGCAACGGATTTGACACCATCGCCGGGGCTGAGATTCAGAAGTTCGCTCACATAGCGCATTCCGGAGACTTCATAGCAAAAGAAGGAAGGCTGGATCGGTTTGACATACTGACCCCGTACATAGATTTTGTTACTGCCACCATTCGGCTCGACAACAAACTCAGAGTCGGGGTCGACGCCGGCAATGGGACGGGCGGTCCCGTGGCCACCGTCATTTTGGAGAAGTTGGGCTGCCAAATATACCCGATTTACTGTGATATGGACGGCACTTTTCCTAATCATGATCCGGACCCCACGGTAATGGAAAACCTGGCTGACCTGCGTAACCTGGTGCTCAGGGAGCGGCTCGATGTCGGCCTCACTTACGACGGTGACAGCGACAGGCTGGGCGTGCTCGATCATCGAGGCGAGGTAGTCTTCGGCGACAAACTTATGATCATCTTCGCAAGGGATATTTTATCCAGGCGGCCCGGGTCGGTTTTCATCTCCGAGGTCAAGTGTTCCAAGACCCTTTATGATGATATCGAGAGGCATGGGGGCCAGGCCATTATGTGGAAAACCGGCCATTCGCTCATAAAAGCCAAAATGAAAGAAGTGGACGCTCAACTTGCCGGTGAGATGAGCGGCCACTTTTTTTTCAAGGACGGATATTTCGGCTATGATGATGGGATATTCGCATCGTGCAGACTACTCGATGTACTCTCCAGGACTGCGAAAAGAATTCCCGAACTTCTTGATGGGGTCCCATCCATGCACACCACGCCCGAGATACGGATCGAGTGTCCGGATGAGATAAAGTTCGAAGTCGTCGAAAGGGCAAAAAAGCAATTTAAGGAGAAAAACTTCAAAGTAATAGATATAGATGGCGCCAGGATCACTTTCCCTGACGGTTGGGGCCTTGTGCGAGCGTCCAATACGCAGCCCGTTCTCGTCTTGCGCTATGAGGCCGAGACCATGGAAAGGCTGGGAGAGATCGGTGATCTGATCGAGTCAACGATCCGGGGAATAAGAGGAGAGTATTCAGAAAGAAATGAATGATGAGGATCGGAAAAAGTTTGAAGATGAGCTGCTCGATGCCAAGAAGCTAGAGGCAATAGGAGTTCTTGCGGGTGGGATCGCTCATGATTTCAATAACCTGCTATTCGTCATAATGGGCAATATCAACATGGCGCAGCTCAAGATCGAGGAGAACCATCAGGCGCAAATACATTTGGTTGAAGCCGAGAGGGCATGCCTGCGCGCAAAGGACCTCACCCAGAAGTTCATAACATTTTCTTCAGGCAGCAGTCCGGTCAAAAGACTTGTCTCGCTGCGGGAGCTGATCTCCAACGTTGCCAGCCTGGTGCTGAGCGGCTCGATTACGAGCAGTGAGATTAAAGCGCCCGGGGACCTGTGGGAAGTGGAAGTGGATGAGAACCAGATACGTCAGGTTTTCATAAGTCTGCTGGAAAATGCCAGGGAAGCCATGTCCAGGGGCGGCCTAATTTCGATCAGCGCTGAAAACGTGAAAATCGGCGACATTGGCCTTGAAGGGATCTCTTCAGGTGTGGAACATTATGTGAAGGTGGTCATTTCGGATGAAGGAATTGGGATTGAGGAAGAAAACCTGCCCAACATATTCGATCCATACTTTTCCACTAAATATCGGGGCAACAGGAAAGGAATGGGGTTCGGACTTGCCATCGCCCGTTCGGTAGTGGAGAAACACAAAGGCCGCATAGAGGTGGAGTCCACTCTCGGCAAGGGGACAACCATTACCATCCTCATTCCCGCGACGGTGCCGCGTGCGGGAGTGCTGCCCACGGGCCGGCGCCATATCTCCAGAGCCAGGAAACGGATACTGGTGATGGAGGACGAAGAGCAGCTGCGCGATCTCATCCAAACGATGCTCGAGCACCTGGGCTACGAGGTCAATACCGCCCACGATGGCGAGGAGGCAGTCCGAGTTTACTCGGAGGCGCTCGAAGCAGGCAGGCATTACGACACGGTAATCCTGGACCTGACGGTAAAGGTTGGAATGGACGGAAGAGAAGCAATCGGAAAGCTAAGGTATCTCGATCCGGAAGTGCGTGCAATCTTATCGAGCGGAAACCTCAGCGCTCCGATAATGCACGATTACAGAAGCTACGGTTTTTGCGACGTCTTGAAGAAACCCTACGATCTTGAGGACCTAAGAGCGGTGCTGGACAGGGTGCTGGGTCGATAACGGGCAGACATGGGGCATCGGCTGTCGGATGCCCGAAAGATTCCGACCTTCTGTCCGGCACCCGATCTCCGTATATAAGCGTGTGCCTGCATCCCGGATCTGTATTTCATGTCATAACATAATCCGGCAGATTTTGCTCTGCTTGGGATAATCTTGAGCCAAAGGAAACCACGGCCTATTTTTCCCAGCCCGCCAGTCTTTCCATCAGCTTCTTTACAACGTTATCCGGGACCAGGCCCGATAAGTCTCCACCCGCCATGGCCGCGTCCTTTATGATCCTGGAGCTGATATAAATCCAACGCAGTCCGGTCATTATGAAGGCGGTTTCGATGTCGCTGTTGAGTTTTCGGTTCATAAGCGCCATTTGGAATTCATATTCAAAGTCGCTGACTGCCCGAAGGCCTCTTACTATTGTTTTGGCCGGGATCGATTTCACGTAGTCAACCAGCAGTCCCTCAAAAAGGTCGACCTTCATCCGATCTTTCAGGGGATGTTGCGCCAGGGAGTGCTCTATCATCTCGAGGCGCTCCTCCGGCGTGAACATGGGTTGCTTCGCGGGGTTTACCGCGATGGCGATGATGACTTTGTCGAAGATCTTTAGGGCGCGTTCAAGCAAGTCGATGTGTCCGTTCGTGATAGGGTCGAATGAGCCTGGGTAAACCGCTATGCTGGCCATCTTTCCTCCTGTCGGGTTGCTTAAAGGATTGTGAGCCTGGAGTATATAGAGATCAACGTATCACCGTATCTTCGATCGAGTTTCTTTTGCCACCCTGGAACCGGAACCATCGGCGGTTCACCTTTTATATGTCTTTCGGCGATGACCAGTGAGTCTTCGTTTGCAACCGGGCTGATAATTTGCAGCGTTTTCTCGATGTATCCTTTCCGGTACGGGGGGTCCATAAAGATGAGGTCGAACAACTCGCCTTCCGAGCGCAGGCGAAAGATCGCCGATGAGACCTTGGCCTGGATAATCCGTGACCTGTGCTGCACTTCGCACAATTGGACGTTTTCCCGTATAATGCGCACGGCCTTGGCGCCATTGTCCACAAAGAGACAAGACTGCGCCCCCCGGCTGAGTGCTTCCATGCCCATGGCCCCGGTTCCGGCGAACAGGTCCAGCACCCTCGCCCCCTGGACTCTGTCGGCAATAATGTTAAAGACCGATTCCCGGACCATGTCGGTAGTCGGGCGAATCTGGAAGTTCTTTGGGCGAGGGGAATGGAGCCGCCTTCCCCTGAATTCGCCCGCAATGATACGCATGTTCAGTTACAACCGTCCGCTTTTGAGCAGGATTTCCGCAATTTGAACGGCATTCGTTGCGGCTCCTTTTCGGACATTGTCTGCAACCACCCACATGGCGAGTCCGTTTTCAACCGAAGGGTCCGTGCGAATTCTGCCAACAAAAGTGTCGTCCGTGCCGGCGGCATTCAAAGGGACGGGATAGGCCGCGTTGGAAGGATCGTCTATGACTATGACCCCGGGGGCGGTTTTGAGCAGTTCGCGCGCTTCTTCGGGAGAAATTTTTCTATCAGTTTCTATGTTTATGGACTCGGAATGGCCATAGATGACCGGAATCCGGACGGTGGTAGCACAAACCCTGATTTGAGCATCATCGAATATCTTCCGGGTCTCGTTGGCCATTTTCATCTCTTCTTCGCAGAAGCCGTTGTCCAGAAAAGAGCCGATATGCGGAAAGCAGTTGAACGCGATCTGGTGCGGATATATCTGCCGAGCGATCTCACGACCGCACATGATATCGGAGACCTGAGAGCGCAGTTCCTCGATGGCTCTTTTCCCGGTGCCGGAAACCGCCTGAAAAGTAGTCACGACGATCCGCCTGATCCCCACCGCGTCGTATATGGGCTTCAACGCCACAACCATCTGAATCGTGGAACAGTTCGGGTTGGCAATGATGCCGCTATGGGACAGGGCAGCGCGCGGATTTACTTCGGGCACGACCAGCGGGACCTGAGGGTCCATGCGCCAGGCGCTGGAGTTGTCGACGACGACAGTGCCCGCCTGGGCTGCTATGGGAGCAAATATCCTGCTGATTGCGCCTCCAGCGGAAAAGAGGGCCAACTGAATTCCCTCAAATGAATTTTCCGCCAGCTCCTCAACGGCGAACTGCCTGCCGCGAAAAGGAAGCGTTTTTCCTATAGAGCGGGCCGAAGCCAGGAGTTTGATCCCACTTACCGGGAAGTTCCTTTCCTCGAGGACCTTGACCATCAGGTTACCAACTGCTCCAGTAGCCCCCACTACAGCCACTCTGAATCCATTGTTGGTCATAGTTGATCGGTATCCTTAATTAGTTTTATCGAGATATATGTTTTACCACCAAATCGCCAACCTGTGTTGTGGAATAACCCATGCGGCCCGCTGCAAGACTTTTGAGATCGCTTGAGATCACTTTTCTTATAGCATTTTCGATAAGGGCGGCAGCACCGGTTTCGCCCAGGTGCTCCAGCATCATCTGAGCAGCCGCGATCGCTGCAATCGGATTGATGATGTCAAGACCGGTGTATTTCGGGGCGGAGCCGCCTATAGGCTCGAACATGGAAACCCCGTTCGGATTTATATTGCCCCCGGCAGCGACTCCCATTCCGCCCTGAATCATGGCGCCGAGATCGGTTATTATGTCCCCGAACATGTTGTCGGTTACGATGACATCGAACCATTCGGGGTTTTTGACCATCCACATGCAGATGGCGTCAACATGGGCGTAGTCGGTCCGTACGTCCGGGTATTCTTTGGCCACATCGTCAAAGGCGCGCTGCCAGAGGTCAAAGGCATAGGTAAGCACGTTGGTCTTGCCGCACAGGGTAAGCTTTTTGCGCAAATTTCGTTTGCGGCAGAACTCAAATGCGAACCGTATACAGCGTTCAGCGCCGAGGCGGGTGTTGACCGATTCCTGGACGGCGATCTCGTAAGGGGTGCCCTTGCGCAGGAATCCGCCCGCTCCGGCGTAAAGGCCCTCGGTGTTTTCCCTGACGACAACGAAATTTATCTCATCGGGTCCCTTGTCCTTTAGAGGAGTATCCACGCCGGGGTATAGAATAACGGGCCTGAGATTGACGTACTGGTCAAGTTGGAAGCGCAGTTCGAGCAAAAGGCCCTTTTCCAGTATCCCCGGTTTAACATCAGGGTGTCCTATTGCCCCAAGAAGGATAGCGTCGAACTTGCGCAGATACTCAACTGTTCCTTCGGGCAGAATCTCCCCGGTCCGAAGGTATCGCTCGCCCCCCAGGTCGAACTGGACCTTCCGGGTTGAGAACCCGGCTTTTTGCGATGCGGCATCGAGCGCCTTAAGGGCTTCACGCACCACCTCAGGGCCCGTCCCGTCCCCTGGAATAACTGCTATACGGTATTCTTTGCCCATACAATACCAACCCTATTTGCCTTGAGAATCAGTCGTGTGTCAGATTCGGGACCCTCCTTCTCAAGAAGACTGCTCAGCGCTCAGTGTTCTCCTCGGCCATCTGTTCCCGCACATATTCCATCAGTCCTCCTGCCCGGATCAGTTTCTGCATGAAAGGCGGGATGGCCTGAGCCCGGTATGTTTCGTTCCTGGTGAGGTTCTCTATGAGGCCTGAATCGAGGTCGATCTCCAGCTCATCGTCTTTCCGGATACGCTGGGCGCCTTCGGGACACTCCAGGATCGGCAGACCCATATTGAAGGCATTTCGATAGAAGATTCTGGCAAAGCTTTGCGCGATAACGCAGCTGACACCGGCTGCCTTTATTGCAATCGGGGCATGTTCCCTCGAGGAGCCGCATCCGAAATTTTTTCCGGCTGCGATAATATCTCCCGGTCCGACCCGGGGGGCGAACTCAGGATCGGCATCTTCCATGCAGTGAGCGGCAAGCTCTTTTGGATCGGTCGTGTTCAGGTATCGCGCCGGTATGATGGCGTCCGTATCGATATCATCTCCAAACTTCCAGGTCTTTCCCCTGATTTTCATCGGGTCAACACCTCCCGGGGATGCGCGATGCGCCCGAGGATGGCGGAAGCGGCGGCAACCGCCGGATTGCTCAGATAGACCTTGCTTTCCACATGGCCCATCCGGCCTACGAAGTTGCGGTTGGTAGTGGCCACAGCCGTTTCGCCAGGCGCAAGAATTCCCATGTGCCCGCCGAGGCAGGGACCACAGGTCGGGGTGCTCACAGCGGCTTCAGCCTCGATGAAAATTTCGAGCAGCCCCTCTTCCATGGCTTCAAGGTACACCCTTTGGGTTGCGGGGATCACTATGCAGCGGACCTGCCGCGCAACCTTTTTCCCCTTCATCACCTGGGCGGCCAGCCTCAAATCTTCAAGGCGGCCGTTTGTGCATGAGCCTATGACCACCTGATCGACGGGGGTTTGAGGTATTTCGGTGACCTGTCTGACGTTCTGAGGGGAATGAGGCAGGGCGACGACCGGTTCGAGGCCGGACAAGTCCCATTTATACACAGCTTCGTAAGAAGCTTCCGGGTCACTGTGGTAGAATTTGTAAGGCCGTTTTGCGCGAGAGCTTACGTACTGTTCGGTAATGGAGTCAGGGTTTATGATTCCGACCTTGGCGCCCGCTTCAACGGCCATGTTGCACATCGAAAACCGATCCGCCATTGGAAGAGAATCGATCGACTCGCCTGTGAACTCCATTGCGCGGTACCTGGCGCCTTCCACGCCTATCTGCCCTATAGTGTGGAGGATGAGGTCTTTTCCCCCGACCCAGGGCCGAAGTTTTCCTCTAAAGATAAACTTAATGGAGGGCGGCACCTTGAACCAAATTCGCCCCGTTATCATAGCCGCTGCCAGATCGGTGCTGCCCACCCCTGTTGCGAAGGCACCGAGCGCGCCGTAAGTGCACGTGTGACTGTCAGCCCCGATTACTACATCTCCCGGCAGAACAAGTCCCATTTCGGGAAGGAGCGCATGTTCAACCCCCATGCGTCCCACTTCGAAATAGTAAGGCAGATCGAACTGCCTGGCAAATTCACTCAGCATCCGGGCCTGGACGGCCGAGGCAATGTCTTTGTTGGGGACGAAGTGGTCGGGTATAAGGCTGATGCGTTCGCGGTCGAATACTTTTTTGGCCCCCGAGCGTCTGAATGCTTCAATTGCAAGCGGGGCCGTTATATCGTTTCCGAAGGCGAAATCGATGCGCACTTCCACGAGTTCTTCGGGGAAGACCTCACGCTTGCCGGCGTGATCGGCCAAGATTTTCTCACTGATAGTTTTGGGCATTTAACTAGACCTTTGCCTCCAATTTTTCGCCCGGCTTTTCCAGCAGCGCGGGCTGCTCTTCAGTCGGGACAGTCTCCGGCGTGGGAGATGCAGGGGCCTGCTGGACAAGGCCGCCGGCTTCCTGGAATCCTTTCTTCCCCTGGACTTTCCAGGCGGTCCATCTGACCGGACCCGAAGCGGTGTATGCGGCCAGGGTCAAAAAGAGCATAAATGCGGGAGAAAACGCTATTATAACGACAAGAACGATTACGCCGAACACGACGAATGAAGGCCGCGCCTTTATGAATTCAACGTCTTTGAAGCTGTTATAGGGCATGGTGCTGACCATGAAAAAGCCCAGTACATACGTCATGACCAGCAGGACAAGTCCCACAAAGGAACCGTGGACGGCAAAGTCCCAATGGTTGACAAACAGGACGGTGGTTGCTATCAGGGCGGCTCCTCCCGGAATCGGCAGTCCCACGAAATATTTCTTGCCGGTCGTTTCAACCTGAACGTTGAAACGAGCAAGCCGGAGGGCGCCGCATGCCATGAATACGAAGGCGGCAAGCCAGCCGACGCGCCCGTAGGGTTTGAGGGCCATCAGGTACATCAATAGACCGGGTCCCACACCGAATGCCACCACGTCGGCCAGCGAATCGTATTCGACCCCGAAACGGCTCGTCGCTCCGGTCAACCGGGCGACCTTGCCATCCAGGATGTCGAACAAGCAGGAAGCAAGGACAGCAATAGCGGCCACCTCAAAATTGCCGTTGATGGAATTGACGATGCCGAAAAACCCGCTGAAAAGGTTCGCCGTAGTCAAGAGGTTGGGCCAGATATATGTCCCGCGGCGCAGCTCGCCTTCCCTGCGCCATCTTTTTCTGCGGGCGCGCCGTTTTCTTAGGGGTTCAATCTGCATAGGAGGGTTTCTCCCCCATAAACATGGTTGCCCTGGCACACAAAGATCTCGCTATTTTCGGGCACATAAAGGTCCACACGGGAGCCGAACCGGATCATTCCGAAGCGTTCCCCCCTGAGCACGCGGTCTCCAGTTTCGGGCCAGCACACAATCCGGCGGGCAATAAGGCCGGCGACCTGGGTGATGATTATGTCGGCACCCAAGTCGGACCTGATCCAGAGCCAGTTCTGCTCGTTTTCATCGCTTGCCTGGACGAGGTTTGCGGCCAGGAACCGGCCCTTCCTGTAATAAGCGCCCTGGATCGTGCCCGAGACGGGTATCCGGTTGACGTGCACGTCCAGGATCGACATGAAGATACTAATCTTCATTGCCGGCTTGTCGGTAAACCTGGCTGAGCGAACATTTGTGACGGCGATAACACGTCCGTCGGCCGGAGATATTATATCAGCTTCGCCAGCGGTCGAAATCCGTTCGGGGTCCCGGAAAAAGTGGCCGATCAGAAAAGTGACGGCCAGCAGCAGGAGGGCAATAATGGCCCACCCAAGCACCGCCGCAATCAGGGTGGCAAACATGGCGGCAAGAATGTAAGGAACTCCCTCCCCAGCGATGGGGACATGAGCCTGTTTTTTCCTGAAATCCCCGGCCGGCACGTGCGATCCTTGCTCTCAGACCATTTTTACCGCATCGAGAAAAGACATCATAGAGCGCAGCTTTGCTCCCACCTGCTCGACGAGCAGCCGCTTTTCCCGGTTTCTGACTGTTTGAAACATGGGGCGCCCGGCCTGATTTTCGAGAATCCATTCACGGGCGAACTGCCCGGACTGGACCTCTTCGAGGATCTTTTTCATCTCGGCACGAGTTTGCTCATTAATGATCCGTTTTCCGCGCGTCAAATCGCCATATTCCGCCGTGTCGCTCACCGAGTATCTCATAAAAGCGAGTCCGCCCCTGTATATGAGGTCTACGATCAGCTTGAGTTCGTGCATGCACTCAAAGAAAGCGATTTCAGGCTGATAGCCTGCTTCGACAAGGGTATCGAAGCCGGCTTTTATCAGTTCGGATACTCCGCCGCAAAGCACGGTCTGCTCGCCGAAAAGGTCTGTTTCGGTTTCTTCCTTGAAGGTGGTTTCAATGACACCCGCCCGTGTCGCGCCGATTCCCGAGGCGTATGCCAGGGCGGTCTCAAGGGCATGGCCGGAGGGGTCCTGCTGAACGGCCACCAAAGCCGGCACGCCCGCGCCGCGCACGTATTCGCTCCTCACCAGATGCCCCGGACCTTTAGGTGCAATCATCACCACGTCCACTTCCCTGGGGGGCAGAATCTGGCCGTAGTGAATATTGAACCCGTGAGAGAAAAGGAGCGTTCTGCCGGCTTTCATCGCGGGAGCGATGTCGTTTCGATAAAGAGCCGCCTGAGCGTGATCTTCGGTAAGGATCTGGATGATATCGGAGTTTTGGGCGGCTTCCCGGGCTTGAACAGGAGTGAACCCGTCTTCGATCGCCTTTTCGTAATTGGGCGTACCCGGCAGGTCGGCCACGGTCACCTGAAAACCCGAGTCACGCAGGTTTTGAGCCTGCGCGTGCCCCTGGCTCCCATAGCCGATGATACCGATTTTTTTGCCGCGCAAAACATCCGGATTGGCATCAGTGTCATAAAAAATTCGCATCATTGCCTCCTGGAAGAGTTTTTAGAAACCAACAAGCGTCCTTCTAACTGCTCTTCTTGCTGCGAGCCAGAGCGGCCTTGCCGGTACGTGCGATCTCCGCTATTCCGATCTGGTCAAGGAGTTCCACTATAGCGGCGATCTTTCCTTCGTTTCCGGTGACCTCAAGCGTATAGAAATGAGGGGATACGTCCACCACTTTGGCACGGAAGATATCGACAATTCTGAGCACCTCGGCCCGTGTTTGCTGTTCGGCCCGAACCTTTATGAGGGCCATTTCGCGGTCAACGAATTCACCTTCCGCAAAATCGAACACCTTGATCACATTGATGAGCTTGTTTAGCTGTTTAACTATCTGGGAAAGCACCCTTTCATCGCCTGTTGTGACAAGGGTAATCCGCGTCAGTCCCTTCTCGTTGGTTTCCGCAGCCGTGACGGTTTCAATGTTATAGCCGCGTCCGCTGAAAAGCCCCACGATTCTTGCCAGGACACCCGGAACATTCTGAACCAGAATGCCTATGGTATGGCGTGTATCGCCGGTGACTATCATGCAAACAAACTCCTGTTCAAATCCAGTGAGCAGTGAGTCGCGAGCAGTGAGGGCGCCCTTCCTTTTTCCACTCAGCGCTCAGTCCTCCAGGCCGCGGGCGGAACTACAGCTGCGTAAGGAGCATTTCGGTAATGCTCTTTCCGGGCGGAACAATCGGATAGACGTTTTCTTCGGCAACCACATGGAAATCCATGAGGACCGGGCTTTTAACGGAGAAACCCTTTCGCAGGACCGGTTCGACTTCCTCAGGCCGCTGGGCCCTCAGTCCCACGGCCCCATAGGCTTCGGCCAGCTTGACGAAATCGGGGGAGCCCTCCAGGCAGGACCCCGTATATTCCTTCTCATAGAAAAGCTCCTGCCATTGGCGCGGCAGACCGAGATAGGTGTTGTTGATGATGACGACTTTGACCGGGATATTGTTACAAACCGCGGTGCACAGTTCCTGAATGTTCATCTGAATGCTTCCGTCACCTGCGATGTCTATCACGAGCTTATCGGGAAAAGCCACCTGGGCGCCGATCGCCGCCGGAAAACCATACCCCATTGTGCCAAGGCCGCCCGAGGTGAGCAGGGTGCGCGGGCGGTTGAACTTGAAGAATTGAGCGGTCCACATCTGGTGCTGGCCCACTTCGGTTGTAATTATGGCATCGTAGCCCGCGACCTCCTGAATCTTTTCGATAACGTACTGCGGCTTTATCAGATCGGATTCCGGGCAGTAGGAAAGGGGGTGTTCCTTTTCCCACTTTGCTATCTGGTCAAACCATGGAGCGCGCACTTCGGCAAGACCCTCGATCGGCTCGTTTTCAGCGAGTCTTATGATCTGCTGGAGCGCATTTTTGCAGTCGCCCACAACAGGAATATCGGCGACAACGTTTTTGCCGATACTGGTCGGGTCGATGTCCACATGGACTATTTTGGCTCTTGGGGCAAATGTGCTGATCTTTCCCGTTACACGATCGTCGAAACGCACGCCTACCGCAAAGATAAGGTCCGCATGAGACAGGGCCATGTTGGCCTGGTAGGTGCCGTGCATGCCGGGCATACCGAGCCAGAGCGGGTCAGGCCTCCTGAGGCCTTTATCGTCAATGGTGGTAGCAGGAAAGCAGCCCAGCCCCATCAGGGAGCAGGTAACCGGCGCCTGGATGAGCCTGGCAAACCTGGCCAGTTCATCCGCAGACTCCGATATAATGATGCCCCCCCCGGCGAAAATGACCGGCGACCTGGCTTTGGAGATAAGCTGGTAAGCCTTCGCGATCTGCCCGGCATGCGCTTCGATCGTCGGGCGGTAGCCCGGCAGGTCCACTTTCCTGGGGTATTTAAAATCTGCAAAGGATTGAACCACGTCTTTAGGTATATCAACAACCACCGGCCCGGGGCGGCCGGAACGCGCCAGGTAAAACGCTTCTTTTATCGTCACAGCCAGATCGTCGACGTGCCGCACAAGGTAGCTGTGCTTGGTGCAGGGCCGAGTGATGCCGATGATATCCACCTCCTGGAAGGCGTCGTCTCCAATGAGGGGGGTCGGGACCTGGCCCGTGAATACGACTATCGGGACAGAATCCATATTTGCAGTGGCAATGCCCGTTACCGTGTTCGTTGCTCCAGGGCCGGAGGTCACCAGGCAGACCCCCACGCGGCCCGATGCCCTTGCGTATCCATCCGCCATATGGGTTGCGCCCTGCTCGTGGCGAACCAGGATGTGCCTGATGTTATGCCTAGCCATCTCATGATAGATGTCCAAAACCGCGCCGCCCGGAAACCCGAATATGACCTCGACACCCTCTTTTTTCAAAGACTCGAAAAATATTTGTGAACCCTTCAATTTCATGGAAACCCTTGATTTGCCCCCTTTTATGCCTTGACTGTCAAAGCGCATATTGTGGATACCAGCAGGTGAAACCCCGAACCCGAGAGGGCCGATTGTTACGTGCTGTCCGGATAGTTAAATTAAAATTCTAACAGCAAGCAAGTCCGCGTGTCAATTGGCTTCATAGCCTCGCAGCGGGGCAAAGATCATTAAGTTCACAAAAACCCTTTCCGTTTTCACGGCAATACCGGTGAATAACCGCCGCGCTTTGCGAGTGAACAGCGGACATAGAGAACGAAAATTCGGCCACATACGCTAGGCTTCCCGCTGCATTCGCTGTTAATACAGGGAAATTCGCTCCTCCTGCCGGACAACATGTTGATTTTGTTGTAGATTTTGGATTTTGCCGTCTGAAATAACAGCGAATAACAGCGGGAGTTATTGAAAATCTGTCATAAAAACAAGAGGATATGAGTTTTTTATTCATCTGCGGGCCCCTCGTTCGGTCGCCTGATGAGAGATTTGCCGAGTTTGTGAAGATTGTGGCCGTAAATTCCGGGCTGCATTGTACTTCATTGTAAGAAGTGATGTCAAGAAATAAATGAAGTAAAAAAGACTTTTTTCCTGTTGGACGCGTGCTACCGGGTTGGGACGAAGGAATCAAGGTTCATCCGGCAAAAGAGCATGTGCGGTGATCAACGAAAAGCCGCTGAGATCCCCTTTCGCGGCCTTCGTGCCCGCTTCGTGGAAGTCTTAGCCAAACTCTTTGCGAAAATGGAATTAGGACGTAATGGATCTGCTTTATTACTCTTTTGAAGCAAAAAGGTTCCATGTTGATTCTTGACTTTTTATCTTCTTCGTGGCTCTTCGTGATCTTCGTGGTGAGTCCTTCCGCCCGCCGATTTTGTTGAACCACGAAGGGCACCACGGGCATTTTTCTCACCACGAAGGGCACGAAGATCACGAAGCAAAGCGCTTGGGCGGGAAAAGTTCAGGGTACAAGAGAACGCCGGATAATGGAGCATAGAACATTTCGTTTTTCGGTCTTCGGTTTCACAATGTACACTTGTCTTTCTTCGAGCTCTTCGTGTCGTGGTGACCCCTTCCGCCCGCAGTTTTTGTTCAACCACGAAGGGCGCGAAGGGCATTTTTCTCACCACGAAGAGCACGAAGATCACGAAGCAAAGCGCTCGGCGGGAAAAGTTCAGGGTACAAGAGAACGCCGGATAATGGAGCATAGAACATTTCGTTTTTCGGTCTTCGGTTTCACAATGTACACTTGTCTTTCTTCGAGCTCTTCGTGTCCTTCGTGGTGAAAGAAGCATCGTCGCGAAGAGCGCTAAGACAGCAAGGCATTGCAGCCGGAGCGCCATGCCAACAGAATTGCCGTGTACAGGAGAGTCAAACACCAAAACCAGCTTGAAGCCCCTCGGGGCGGCCCAGCCGGGACAGGGCAGCGTGGCCACGAAGCAAAAGATGAAGACCACGAAGAAAGCTCGGGGGTGCTCGGTTCCCGGAAGACCCTAAGAATATAGGAGAAAGGCTCGCGGCCTGGACAGGCGCCACAAGGAGATCGGACGTCAAGAAGGCACGGCATGATCTGCGGCAAGAATCTCAGCTTGGGATGTTTTATCAATTCCTTTTTCTCAATCCTTGTAATGCGTAACATAACATGTTACAACCCGCCATCATGATAAAGAGATTTGCGCAGGCCTGGCTCGAAGATTTTTGGAACGAAGGGAAGCACGGACATGTGCCCGCAGAGCTCACTCAGAGGCTCCTCCGGAAGCTTGATATGGTTAACCGCTCAAAAGAACTAAGGGACTTGGCTGCGCCACCTTCAAACCGCCTCCACCCTTTGCGCGGAAATCGCCGGGGGCAATGGGCTGTTTCGGTAAGCGGTCCCTGGCGCCTGTGTTTTCGCTTTCAAGGTGGACATGTCTTTGACCTGGAGCTTGTCCAGTACCACTGAACAGGAGGTAAACCATGATTCCCAAGAGCCGACGACCCACGCCCCCTGGAGAGATACTCCTGCACGAGTTTATCGAACCCCTGGGACTCACTCAGAAGGAACTGGCCGAAGCGTTGGGGATAACAAGGATCCGAGTTAACGAGATTATCCGTGGAAGGCGGGGCGTCACTCCCGATACCGCCTTTCGCCTTTCGAAATTCTTTGGAACGACGGTTGATTTCTGGATCGGACTTCAGGCGGATGTCGACATGTGGGACACCTTGCGGACACACGGAAGCGAATACGAGCGGATCAAGCCAATAGCTCAAGCGGCGAACGAGTAACATATCATTTCAAAGACAAATACGATCAAGCGCACTTACAACTCCCGCCGATATTCCGATCAAATAGTCGAGCGTTGTCACAGTTGATGCACACAACCAACCTTCAATCTCACCGGACTCAACCATCGAAAGGCATCCGGCGGCGTCCTGTGAGAAAGGCCCCTTGTCAAGCAGGAGGTCCAAGATCACATTTGTCTCGAAGAGCACTTTCAAAGGTGTTTCTCCTCAAGATATCCATGGTGGTCTTCCGCCCTGGCGCCAGTCCCCTTGAGCAGGCCTTTGAGTGATGCAATCTTTGGGGTGATCTCTTCGATCTCGTCAGGTGGAGGCGCATCGAGTTTTTCAAAGTAATCAGCCACTATTTTTGAGACCGATTTCCCGGTCTTCTTTGAAAACCTCTTCGCTTTCCTGATAAGCCCTTCGTCCAGGCGCAACGTCAGCTTACTCTGCACTGGTCATCTCCATAATTATGACGTATAAGTATTACAAATTATACGTCTTCGGCAAATGGATGTCAAATTTCGAAAACGCCAGCTTTGGAGTGAATGTTATTGAAATGATAGTCCCTTGCGGGATTCGTGGTCAAGGTGGATATGCATAGACTCACTTTCCCCGACCTTTCGCTAAACTTTCGCCAAACGAGACGAATTTTGGCGAAAGTTGACGGATTTTAACGGACTCAAAACAATGACAAGGTGAGACTATGTTGTCGTACATCTTGAGTTTTACTGGATTTGACGAGTCAACCGGCTAACCCAAAAACCGGGTTTTAAGCCCGTCTCCCGCTCCACATCTAAGAAAATCGCGAAATTCTGATTGCGGCCCATGGTTGCGGTTTTGCTTTTGGTTCATCCGGCTAACGAGTACCTCTGTGTATGAAGGTGGTAGAGCCTGAGTTTAAAGTACTCAGCATCTCGGAACCTGTAGGCCTGCCTTTTGAGAGTCTTGATTTTATTGATCAGGCCTTCGACAGCGCCGCTTGTGATGCGATGATCGAAGTAGTTGAGAAGACCCGTGCGATAGGCGGCAAGGGTCTTTCCAACTCGCTTGAGGGCCTTAATCCCTGAGTTCATGGCATCCCGGCACCAGATGACGAGAAATTGCTCGGCCTCTTTGCGGTCCGTCTTTTCCCAGAAGAGTCTCAACTGTTCTTTCATGGAATGGATCTCAAAGAGAGGGCGGTTGACACTGAGCAGGGCATCGAGCCTGGCTTTGTGGTCAGGTTCAAGAGAATCGTAGTTACGCAGCAGCAAGAAACGGCTACCTTTAAGGGTTTGACGACCCAGGGAATCGAGTTCTGCCTGGTGATCGCGCCTGAGCTCATCGATGGCTTGGTTCATGAGCGAGACGACATGAAAGCGATCAAAGACAACCTTTACGCCGGGCAGCGTTTCACGGACCGCCCAGAAGTAAGAACTGCTCATGTCCATCGCCACGGCTTCCAGCTTCTTCCCTCTCCTGGCCAGACTTTTCAGGAAGGGCAGGATGTCCTCTTTGCCCTTTCCTTTGACAGCGTGAAGGACTCTGCCGGAATGCAGATCGGTAACTACGGTCATATAATGGTAGCCCTCTTTAAAGCTGAACTCGTCAATGCCGATCACCTTCACTTTATGAAGAGGGATTTTCCGATAAAGGAATCGCAACCTCTCTTTGTGGATGTTTTTGACCAGGTCCCAACCCGCGCCAAGGAATTCTGCGACCGAGCGGATCGTCCCGAATTTGAGCAGGTCCAGCACAGTCAGGGCAAAAGACCGAACAAAGCGGTGGGTCCCGACCATAAATGGAAGTGCAGGCCACCACAGAGTCGAACACTCACAGCACTGTGCACGGTGGAGGACAAGATCCAGGAGACACTTCTTGCGTCCAATGGGCCCCATCTGGAACCACCTTCGCTTCTGCCCCTTAAAGATTGTTCGTCGGGAGCCGCAATGAGGACACCGGATAACCTGTTTGTTCATTTCGGCTCTGAAAATCATCGTGTCTGCCAGAAAACTGATTCCTCGGTACTCAATACCCTTCAGCCCAAAAGCATGGTACAGTATCGACGTGGACATGGTTTGGACCTCCTCCGTAGTGTTCGATTGCCGTCAAACAACACGGACGGAACTTGCCATGTCCATTTTTTGTTTTCAAAGACTATTCAGGTACGCGTTTCTCGGAAGACCCTTGCTTTTTTGGGCTTCTGAAAGGATGCAGAGGCCCGTTTTCTTTTGGACGCTGGACTTAAACGCACGATAGTATAGCCGCTGTTGGGTGGACATCTGGCACAAAGCTTGGAAACTATTGTTCCGAAACGCACTCCTAGCGTATCATGGATTTGGGATACTCCCTGAACGATTACTCGTGGTCCAGTTGAGATTACCGAGTGACGGGGCTTGCGACGAGAGCGAAAGCGCGGAGGATTTCCGGCGCGGATGAAGGAGCCGCCCTGGGGAGAGGCCCGATGCTTAGAGCCTCAATTTGGGGCCGAAGTGGGCTTCTAAGGGCTGTTAAGCCATGCGCTTTTGACATTTTCCCTGAGGGATTGGGCTGTTATCTTGGTTCGACACTCCGGACATTTGATGGATTGCCTCTGATAAGGGCTTTTTGCAAACAAAATGAAGGAAAGATGTGGTAAGAAGGTGGCAACAATAACAACAAGGGCAAGGATTCAACGTGTCGAACAATCCACTTGCTGAAGTTTTTGGTTTTCCCATAGACAACATGTCCGAAGAAGCGAAACGCTACCGAAAAGGGAAGCTATGCCCGTTCAACAACAGGGTCCCCAACTGCACGAAGGACAAGGCTTTAGACCCTTTAGGAGTTTGCTCGATCTTCGATGAGGCTGGTGACCCAACTGTAACTTGCCCGATTCGCTTCCGCCAAAATTGGACAATTGCGGAGGATGCCGCTGCCTTTTTCTTCGCACCGAACTCTCTCTGGACCTCACTGACAGAGGTACGCTTAAAAGACGGTAACGGCCTGTCAGCCGGCAACATCGACGTTGTTCTTGTATCTTATGATGAATGGGGGAAGATTCTTGATTTTGGCTCTCTGGAAGTGCAGGCGGTTTACATCTCTGGGAATATCAGAAACCCCTTCGCTAGCTATATGAAAGATCCGGATGGCTATTCAAAAAAGGGATGGGATGGCCCAAATTACCCGCGCGCCGATTACTTGTCATCATCCCGTAAGAGGTTGGCTCCGCAAATATTTTACAAGGGTGGAATATTCAGGCAATGGAACAAAAAGCAAGCTGTTGCTTTGCATAAGTCCTTTTACGCAACTCTGCCTGCATTGCCGGAGGTAAAGCCTGAAAAGGCGGATATAGCCTGGTTTCTTTACGATTTGAAGTTGAGCAAGGGAGAAAACCGTTTCACCTTGAGCGAACACCAAACAATCTACACGGCTTATGAGCCTGCCTTGGAACTCATCACAAAAGCCCCGGCCGGCCCGATAGAGGAATTCATGGAACATCTTCAGTTGAAACTGCATGGGCGGCTTAGCGCGCCGGACGCCCCTACACTACAAGATATCTTTAACGAGAATGAGGAGTGATTAAAAGCTCCTCGACCTCGTTGTGGTGGGTTCCTTTCATGGGAACAGTCGAGATGTGGAAATTTCGCCTCTCGGCCATGTTCCGCACTGATTCGGCGTCGTCATAGGTCATCATGAAATCGCCCCGGACTGTTTTTGCTATGTCGAAAAGCTGCTCATGGTCGATTTCAAAGAAAGTGTAAAGGCGGCTACCAGCGCGCTTTCCCGGTGCGGTATAGGGCGGGTCAATGAGATAGACAACATCCGGCCTGTCCGCCGTCTTACGCATGTATTGCATGCCATCGCCCTCAACAAAGGTAATCCGCTCACGAAATTTCATGATGTAGCGGATTCGTTTGGCCAGGGTCCGGGGGTACCACCTCGAAGCTATTCCTTTGCCGTTCTCGCCATTCTTGAGAAACCCGCTTCCCGCTGCAAGAATACCGCCATGAAACGTTCGATTTTTCAGAATAGTCTGAAATGCTTTCTCTCTCGTGGTAGTGGCGGATTCTTCTATAGCCTTCCTCGCATTAGCAAGGCTAAGGTCAAAGGCCAAAATCTTTTGGGCCAACCATTCCGCGTCACCACTCAAGATCGTATGCCAAACTGCTGAAATTTCAGGGTCTAGCTCAATCATCGTCACATGATCCGCTAGGTATTCATGCGCGACAGTCAATCCGATGATCCCTCCACCGGCGAAGGTCTCGATAAAGTCGGCCGGTTTTTGCTGCCGTCTCTTAAGCCACTCGCGAACTGTTGGCACAAGCCAGGTTTTTCCACCCGGATACCTGAAGGGGCTAAGCTGTCTCACAGAAGCAACGTTGACGATCCTCTTTTTTGCCGGCTCTACTCCGACGAAGGATGTCTGCCGCAATGGCGCTTCTGATCTATGGAGCATTGTTCACCTTTTCTCTTCGCAGCTCGCAAAAAAATTATGAGTGATAGATTTCATTTTCGCACGTTCTGCCGGCGATGTCTTGATAATTATAAACTTGGCCGTTTCTGAAAGGACGCTATCTGGTATTCTTTTTGGGGTACCAATGGAATCGAGGTCCGATCTTTTCCACGATAATTGTAACATCCAAATTCCAGGCCGCAATGCAACATCGATGAAGCACCGAGACCTAGAGTGAGTAAGGAGCCCGGTGAATCGCAGTCCGGGGTCGGGCCATGCAGAATCGGCCACAGGCAAAGATTGTTCCGAACACTGCACATGATCCCACCAGGATGCCCCACAATTGACGATCTTCCCCCGGCCTTTGTCATCCATCGTCTGCCTTTTCATGGCCTTTGCCGCTCAGGGGAATAAGTTAGCTGCCCCTAGCTTGTCTCCGATTTCATCCGACCCCCCGGTGGCCGGACCCCCGACCAGGCCCTTTCTGGGTCACGGTCCTGACCCAGCTGTTCCACCTGGGCAAAATTCGGGAAAGGGGAAGTGACGGCCGGGGATGACCGGGCTGGTGAGGGAATAGCCAGAGCGAGCGGCGATGCCGCCTCCTCCTCTTGACGGTCTGATCCTGAGAGCCCTGCGCTGCGCGGGTTTCCGCCTTCTCCGCTCTACGTCCTCAAGGCTTCCACTTTTAAGAATACTTAAAGGGAACGCCCAACCTTATCATACGGTTTCTGAGCGTGTTGGGATTGATTCCAAGGAGCCGGGCCGCTCCAGTCGGGCCGCTTATTCTTCCATGTGAAATTTGCAGCGCCCGGCGTATGTGCCGCGACTCGACCTGATCGAGCGTAAGCAATTTAGCGCCATCATGGTCCTCCATGACCGCTTCTTCCGTCTTGCCCGGTATTTCGAGATGTTCGAATTGCAGCCGTCCACCGCTTCCCCTGCCTCGATTATGGATGAGCTCACGTTCAATCAGGTTCTCCAGCTCCCGTACATTGCCGGGCCAGTGATAAGTTTTGAGGCGCTCGACCTCTTGGTTGGAAACCGAAGGCGGCGGATGAATTTTGAGCTCTTTTGATTTCTTCTCGATAAAGTGATGGACCAGGACCGGAATGTCCTCTTTGCGGTCCCTCAAAGGAGGGATCGCTATCGGGAATACATTGATGCGAAACCACAAATCCTCCCGGAATGCACCTGTTTTAACCAGTTCTTCCAGGTCCCTGTTGGTTGCGGTAATGATGCGGACGTCCACTGCGACGGTTTTTGTCCCGCCCACCCGCTCGATCTTTTTGTGCTGAAGAACACGCAGCAATCTGACCTGGGCCTGGGGGGGCAGTTCGCCGATTTCATCAAGAAAAATGGTCCCTCCATCGGCCCGCTCGAAACGCCCTCTTTTTTGGGCGATGGCCCCGGTAAAAGCGCCCCTCTCATGGCCGAAGAGTTCACTATCCAGCAGATTCTCCGGGATAGCGCCGCAGTTCACCGTAACTAAGGGACCCTCATTCCTCAATGAGGTGGCATGAATCGCGTTGGCAATAACTTCCTTGCCAACGCCGGTCTCCCCAAGCAGAATTACCGGGCTGTCGAGCGGGGCTACCTGCCGGACCATCTCCATTGTCTTTCTCAGGCCGTACTCGGCGCCAACTATTTCGTCGCCTGAAAAGCGCCGCAACGCCCGGCTGAGCTCCCGGTTTTCAGCATCCACGATGTCTTTGAGCCTTACAACTTCTGCGTAGCGCAGAGCATTGGACATCGCGATCGAAAAGGGTTCCCTCAGAAGCGAGACAAGGTTGACATGCGTTTGAGTGAACCTGGCCTCTCCTTCCGCCAGTACGGTGAATGCTCCCAAGAGCTTGCCTTCGACGACCAGATCCATGGAAAGAGCAGAATAGTTGGAGAGGTCAATATAGGGACGCAGGATTTTCGG
>DASPQK010000308.1:0-10796 GCA_035624985.1 Syntrophobacteraceae bacterium
CTGGCCGTAGGAGCGGGATTCTCCAAATGCAATGGCCTCGATTTCTTTCCAGACGCGACGGTCGAAACGAGTTCCTTTCCTGAGGTCCAGCGGAATTTTGGGTAGCGGCGTCCCGTTTGTCAGATATCCCAAAATATAAGCCTTGGCTTTTCCAAGCAACTCCGAGTCGGCCCCCGGCGACGGTGTGGAACCCGGATACTTCTCGGCCAAGGTCGAGATGATAGCATGCTCCGAAGGGCAATCAGGGCCAAGAAATTCAACCAGTGCGATTCCCTCCGGACTTTCGGCGACCAGAAGCCACCCAAGCGTCGTCGGAAAGGTAATGTATTTCAGTGAAAGTTTCTCAGCCATCCATGTACTCCACTATATACGGATTCGTTTGAGCTTCGCGCCGCAGAGTCGACTGGGGCCGGTCTCCGTAGTCATGTCCGGGCCATACTACGGTATCAGGCGGAAGCGTCTTAACAAGTAGTTGAAGCGATTTAATCAATTGTTTGAAAGACCCTCCTGCAAGGTCAGTGCGTCCGACCGCTCCCACAAAAAGGGTGTCCCCGGTGAAGAGGTTCCCGTCTATCAATATGCAGCAGGCTCCCGGCGAGTGCCCGGGAGTGTGAATGAATTTCATCTTCAACTTACCGAACGAAAGCTCATCGCCGTCGTGCACGCGAACGTCAGCGGGTCCTGAGGGCCGTAAACCCATCGCGATGGCAAACCTCGTGTTCTCGGGCTTTTGAGACATCACGTCGTCACTTTCATGCATGACCAGGCTTGCGCCGGTCGCCTGCCGTATGGGATCGTTTCCGCAGGTGTGGTCGGCATGCCCGTGCGTGTTCACTATATAGTGGAGTTTTACGCCTTTAGCTCTGAGATGTGCGATCAGCTCTTTTTCATTTCCGGCTGGGTCAATCAGGATGCCTTCATTTGTGTCCTCATCATAGACCAGGTAGCAGAAGACTTGCATGAAACCGACCGGAATCTGTTCTATTTTCATCGATCCCTCCAATTGGAATGCAGAGTGAATTTATGGTTATTATAACCTTGTCAAAATGAACCAACTTCGTCAAAAAGTCAAAGGCGAATGGGCGCTGGCGTAAACAATCGCCGCAGGCCGTAAAAGGCGGATAAGAGCGATAAATGAAAAAACATATCCGAAAATATTACGAGCAACTCTACCAGGGGCAAAAGGGCGATAAAGTGCGCCAATTGGGCGGCAAGCCCCTGGCGGTGGAACTGGGTTATCCTCCAGGAGTCATTGACTCACTTCCTGACGAGATATGGGAGGATTTCCTGTCATGCGGAAACGTTCTTCCACATCTCCATCCAAATCCGGGCGACATGGTCCTTAACCTTGGCTGCGGGGCCGGGGTCGATTCGATCGTCCTCAGGATCAGCGCTGGCGCTCGACTCACGGTAGTGAATCTGGATGCGGCCCTGCCGGTGTTGAGGAAGGCACGTCGCCTGGCAGGGCGGTTTTTCCCGCGCATCGAGTTTGAATTTGTTTGTGCGGAAGGCGACAGCCTCCCGTTTGGGCCGTCCTGTTTTGACTCGATAATTCTAAACGGCGTGTTCAATCTCTTTGAGCACAAAGGGCCGCTGATCGTCGAGCTATACCGCATTTTGAAACCGGGTGGAGTCGTGGCTGGGGCCGATTTGTGCCGGAGGCAAATTCTGCCGGATTACTTCGCCTCCGAGCCCGATGCATGGGCTTGGTGCATGAGCGGCGCTCTGTCGCAGGATGAGTTGAGGGCGGCGTTTGAATCCTGCGGGTTTGCCACGCTCGATCTGCTCCCTGAAAACATGGATGAATACTTCGACCGGATGATTTTTTCATTCCGTAAGAAAGGTCGGGTGAACAGGTGAATGTCTTTGTTTGTTGTCTTTGTTTGTTTGACAATATGGCGGACCTGAGTTAAGATTTGTATTGCTTGGAGCCGTTAGGGGTGTCCGGTGGGCGCCGGGCTGAGAAAAAACCCTCAGTTTACCTGATCTGGGTAATGCCAGCGTAGGGAAATGGCTTGGGAAAAACCCTTATCGCTTTTTACGAGACCGTTTCCCAACCTTTGAGGGGAGCGGTCTTTTTTATTGCTGAAAGGGGTCTGGATGGACGAGCCGCTGATGATTGCGGGGCGCGCTTTCCGCTCTCGGCTTCTCATGGGGACCGGGAAATTTTCCTCTCCGGATCTCATGAAAAAAGCTATCGAAGCCTCCGGAGCGGAAATCGTCACGGTTGCGCTGCGCCGTGTGGAACTCGAGAACCCTCGGGACAGCATTCTGAGCGCTATCGACACCGGTAGATATCTGCTTCTGCCCAACACCTCTGGGGCGAGGGACGCCGGTGAGGCCGTGAGGCTCGCGCGACTGGCCCGGGCGGCGGGCTGCGAACCCTGGATCAAGCTCGAAGTAACCCCCGATCCCCGTTATCTTCTGCCGGATCCTGTCGAAACGCTCAAGGCGGCGGAAATTCTTATAAAGGACGGATTCATAGTCCTGCCCTACATTCACGCAGACCCTATCCTGGCAAAGCGCCTGGAAGATATAGGCGTGGCAACGGTCATGCCGCTTGGCTCCCCTATCGGCTCAAATCGTGGAATACGCACCAGGGACGCGATCGAAATTATAATAGAAGGGGCAAACGTGCCGGTTGTCGTGGACGCAGGTCTTGGCGCTCCATCCCATGCCGCCGAGGCGCTCGAGATGGGGGCCGCCGCCGTGCTGGTAAATACGGCCATTGCCGTGGCCAGGGATCCGGAAAGGATGGCTGCCGCTTTCAAGAAGGGGGTGGAGGCCGGCAGAGAGGCATTCCTGGCCGGACTGGGCGCTCAGCGCAAAGAGGCGGCGCCATCGAGTCCACTCACCGGTTTTTTAAGATGATCGGGTAACAAAATGAGCTTCCATGATGAAATAAGGCGAACCGACTGGTCCGAAATCGAAAGAGAAATCGAAACACGCACCGAGACCGATGTCGAATATGCATTGGGCGCAGTCCGGACCGGCGGAGTCAGTCTCAACCACTTCCTGAGCCTGCTCTCACCTGCGGCCGAAAGCAGTCTCGAAGAAATGGCCGGTGAAGCCCACCTGATTACGCAGCAGCGGTTCGGGAGAACCATTACCCTCTTTGCGCCGCTCTACGTTTCGAATTTCTGCTCCAATAGCTGCGCTTATTGTGGTTTCAATTCCAGAAACCCTGTCAGGCGCCTGGCTCTCACACCCGAACAGGTCAGGGAAGAGGGCGAATTCATTCACCGGCTCGGCTTCAGGCACGTGCTTCTGGTTTCCGGCGAAGCCCCCCAGGTGGTTTCCCTCGATTATTTCGTCCGGATAACCGGTCTGCTCAGGCCGCTTTTTTCATCTATTGCCGTTGAAATCTACCCTATGGACGTGGACCGGTATGGCGCCCTGATCGCCTCCGGGGTGGACGGACTTACGGTTTTTCAGGAAACTTACAGCGAAGCGCTATACAAAGAGTTCCATCTTGGCGGAAAGAAACGTGACTACCGCTGGAGGCTTGAAACACCGGACAGGGCCGGCCAAGCCGGTTTTCGGCGAATCGGGCTGGGGGCTTTGCTGGGCCTGGGCAACTGGCGCGTGGAGGGCTTCTACCTGGGTCTCCACACGAAATACCTGATGCGAAAATTCTGGAAATCGCAGGTTTCCGTCTCGTTTCCAAGGCTGCGGCCGGCAGCAGGGTCTTTTCAACCTCCGCGCCCGGTATCCGACCTCAATTTTGTGCAATTGCTGACGGCCTTAAGGCTCTTTTTGCCCGACACGGGCTTTACCCTTTCTACAAGGGAGCCCGCTGATTTTCGAGACTACCTGATCCCTCTGGGCGTCACATCGCTCAGCGCAGGATCGAGGACTGACCCGGGTGGATACACTCATCCGCAGGCAAACGAGGCTGAAGCTCAGTTCGAAATAGCCGATCGGCGGCCCCCGGAAACAGTCGTCGAAGTCATAAGGCAAAAAGGTTATGAACCCGTCTGGAAAGATTGGGATGAGGCTTTTCTGGGAAAGAATCTTTGATATGAAAATCAGCATCAACGGCGAAAGCAGCGATTATTTGGGGCCGCCCGTTTTAGGAGAACTCCTTCGTTCCCTTGAGATCGATCCAAAAGAAGTGGCCGTCGAGCGCAACTTAAGAATTGTTCCGCGGGGCCTGATGGAAGGCGAACCGGTCGAATCGGAAGACCAATTCGAGATAATAAGGCTGGTAGGAGGAGGGTAAGAGGCGATGGCGAGCAGCGATGTTGCCCTCAATCTGGCTGAGGTCCGGGAGCGAATCGCGGCTGCGAGTGAGCGTGTGGGACGCGACCCCGCAGGGGTAAAGCTGGTCGCCGTGACCAAGACGGTCCCCGTTGAGAGAATCCGCCAGGGAATAGAAGCTGGAATAGATATTCTGGGTGAAAATTACATCCAGGAGGCGAAGAAAAAGAAGGAGGCCCTGGCGGGACTTGCCGTTTCCTGGCACTGTATCGGGCACTTGCAGACAAATAAGGCCAGGACGGCCATCGAGTGCTGCGACTGGATCGAGACCCTGGACCGTGAAGCCCTCGCAATAGAGCTGAATCGCAGGGCCCAAAGCGCCGGTAGAAAGGTCCCGGTCCTGATCGAGATAAATATCGGGGGCGAAGAGACCAAGAGCGGCGTGCAACCCGCTGATCTGAATTCTTTCTTCGAACTCGCCTCAGGTTTTGAATGGCTCGATGTTCGCGGTTTGATGGCCCTTCCACCCTTTTTTGACCGGCCGGAGGCGGCAAGGCCTTACTTCAGGCAGATGCGCGCACTTCTCGATATGCTAAAAGAAAAATCCGCCCGGCCTGAAAGTCTGAGCGAGCTTTCAATGGGGATGAGCGGTGATTTTGAGGTGGCCATAGAGGAGGGTGCGACACTGGTGCGAATCGGGACGGCTATTTTTGGCAGCCGGAACAGATAGCTCACGCTTCCCAACCCGATACCAGTCTTTGCCGCAAGACTTCATAGAGAGCCACCGTTGCGGCGGATGCGGCGTTTAGCGATTCCAGGGGGCCGCCGGCCGGAATTTGGATCAGCAGGTCGCACTCGCTTCTCACCAGCGGACGGATGCCCTTTTGCTCGTTTCCTATCACCAGGCAGAGTGGAACGTTTAAGTTCACCTCAAAGGATCTTTTCTTTCCTGTCATTTCCAGGCCCACAACCCAGTAGGCAGCCGATTTGAGTTGCTGGAGAGACCTTGCGACATTGGTGACCCGGGCGACGGGAATATAAGCAGTAGCTCCGGAGGCGATCTTTATTACCGCGCGGCTTACGCTCGCCGATCTGTCTTTGGGGATTATCACCCCTTTTGCGCCCAGAAAACAGGCGCTCCTGAGGATTGCCCCAAGGTTCTGCGGGTCTTGAATGCTGTCCAGGACAACCACAGGTTCCCGTTCCGGAAGGGGTTTTTCAAGCAGGCTCTCGAGATCGGCGTAAGGAAATTGGGATATGCTGAGAGCCACTCCCTGGTGGTGTGTGTGACCGGCCAGTTCCGTTATCCTTTGACGGACGCTTCTGGTCGCGGCAATCCCACGCTTCATTGCGAGATCCTCGATCTCCCGGCCTTTGGAGTTGCTTCTTGAAAGCACAAGCTCACCTGCGGCAGCCCACCCTGCGCGCAGGGCTTCCCTCACGGGATTTACTCCGGAAATCCAGATTTCGTGCTCGGGGGGATGAATCTTTTTCATGCTTAAACCGACATCAGAAACGCCTTCAGCTTGGGCGCCCGCATTGCCCGGCTGGATCGGCCAGCCCTCAGGATTGCTCTGAGGTCATCGACCGCATCCTGCAAACTGTCGTTGATTATAATGTAATCATACCAGGGCGATTCCAGGATCTCACGCCGCGCGGCCGAGATGCGAATGGCGAATTGCTCCCTGGTCTCACTTGCACGGTTCCGGAGGCGCTCTTCGAGCACATCCAGGGAAGGGGGTAAAATAAAGATCGTTATGGCCGACGGGTAAGCGCAGCGAACCATGCGTGCACCCTGAACGTCTATGTCCAGCAGGACGTCGTCTCCAGCTTTGAGCCATTTTTCAATGATGCGCCCGTCTGTTCCGTAAAGGTGGCCGTGGACTTCGGCCCATTCCAGGAAACGCCCCGATTTAATGCCACGCGCAAATTCTTCCCTGGATATGAAATGATAATCCTTCCCCGCAACCTCCCCGGAACGCATCGGGCGGGTAGTGCAGGAAATGGAGAACTGAAGCTTCGGGCAAGCAGCGATCACTTTGCTGATAATGGTAGATTTCCCGACTCCCGAAGGCGCTGATACGATAAAAAGCTGCCCGGCAGCGGCTGAGATGGACATAAACCTGTCCTGAGGCCTCAAAAGATATTAAAGCTGCTTTAGCAGGTTGGCTTCTTTAGAGTTGCCGTCCATAAGCAGCCGCTGGGCGATGGTTTCGGCCTGAACGCCGGACAGTATGACGTGGTCACTGTCAGTGACGATTATTGACCGGGTGCGGCGGCCCATGGTCGCGTCGATCAATTTGTTCCCCTGTCTTGCGTCTTCTTTTAGCCTTTTCATGGGAGCGGACGCAGGCGATACGATTGCAACCACGCGGTTGGCGATCACCGTGTTGCCAAAACCGATGTTAAGCAGTTTCACTTCCATGTCTTCTCCTGACGCGGTTGGAGCGGTCGTGGGCACAGGAACAAAAGCTTCCCCCTTCTTCTGTCGATGGGCGCCACCCTCGATCAGTTCCCAAATTACGGTCACGCCTGCTATCCAGCGCGTGGCGGTCCTTCAGATTGGTATTTTTCGCCTGCCCCTGGAGTGGTCCAATCGACCAAGGGTTAGATTTTTATGGAACGCAAAGGAAAATGCAAGAAAATTCCTCCCAGCCGCTCAGGTTTTCTGGATTCGGGAACAATTATGACTCCTTGGCGGAAATCAAACACCGGCTCGCAGCCGAGAGAGAGACTTAAAAATTACCTTCTCGTTCCGCACACCCTTGCATATTCTCCAAAATGCAAACATAATCCCAATACCTGGCAAGAGAGCCATGCCGGTCCTTGGAGAGCTATTAAGGGTCGGCAAAGACCTGATGCCGGGGCACGATTTCTGTTAATGGAGGCCGGCGGTGACGCGCAAAAGACGAAGAAAGATAAGGAAGTCACGTGAAATCGTGCTGGGCGTTGCTATGTTAAGCCTCGTGGCAACCGCGACCAGCTGCGAAGATTCCGCTCAGCAAAGACGATGCGTGGACAGCAACGGCACCGTGGTAAGTGAACAGCAATGCCGAGATGAGGAAGCCAGATACTATTACGGCGGTGGTCCCTCTATGTTCTTCTGGTACTTCGGCGGCATCGGTGGATATACCCCGGGGAGTATTGCCAGTGGCGGCAATTATTATCCGCCCCGAGGATATTACTCGGGCGGGCGCTTTTCGGCTTCCCCCGGGGCAGGTCCTTCGGGCGAAGGTTCTTTTGGCGGTCCGGGAGCCCGTGGCGGCTCTGTCAGCAGAGGAGGTTTCGGCGGCAGCGCCTTCGCTCACGGCGGCGGCATCGGGGGATAGGAGAAAAATATGAAGAGAATAACAATCCAACCCCGCGAAAACTGGCAGAGCAGGGTGGAAGCATCGGGATTGCTTTATCATCATAATCCTGAGGGCGTCTATTGGAACGAAAGCGCTTATTACCTTTTTAATTCCGAACAAATCGATGTTCTCGACGATGCGGCCAACGACCTTCACCAACTGGCCCTCAAAGCCGTCCAGCATGTAATTGACAATAACCGTTTCGCGGAACTGGGCATTGTCGAAGAAGCCGTTCCCCTTATAAAGAAATCCTGGAACGGGAAAGAACTCACGCTTTATGGCCGGTTTGACTTCGCCTATGATGGGGTTAACCCGCCCAGGATGCTGGAATACAACGCCGATACCCCCACGGCTTTACTCGAAAGCAGCGTAATTCAATGGTATTGGCTTCAGGAAGTTTTCGGCGCAGAATCGGATCAGTTTAACTCTATCCACGAAAAACTCCTGGAAATCTGGCCCAAAATATCGCGGCAATGGAAGGATGCAAGCACCCTTTACCTGACCTGTGTCACAGACAGCATGGAAGATTTGGTCACCACCACATACCTGATGGATACGGCCGTTGAGGCCGGGATCAAAGCCGAGATGATTTTCATCAGCGACATCGGGTTGGGGCTCGACCCATTCACTCGATTCACCACCCTGGACGACATCACTATCGAAAACATTTTCAAACTCTATCCATGGGAGTGGCTTCTGGCAGACAAGTATGGGCAGTACATCGCCGAGACGTTCGACGGGATGAACTGGATCGAGCCGATATGGAAGCTCATTCTTTCCAGCAAGGGAATCCTGCCTGTGCTCTGGGAACTTAATCCAGGGCACCCCAATCTCCTGGAGGCCTATTTCGACGGCCCCAGGGGCATGAAGGAGTTCGTGAGAAAACCCCTGCTCTCAAGAGAGGGCGCAAACGTTACAGTCTATCACGATGGCAGGGAAGGACTTCATACCACCGGCACTTATGGCGAAGAAGGCTATATTTATCAATCCCTGGCCCCTGTTGTCCCTATCGATGGAAACTATCCTGTGCTTGGCTGCTGGGTCATTGGCGGGCATAGCGCGGGTATGGGCATCCGGGAATCCCGGTCTATTGTAACTAATAACCTGAGTCCATTTGCACCGCACAGATTCGAGTGAGAGACGCCTGAGAACGAAAGGAGATTGAGGTGAATTTCTTATACATAATATTTCAGGTAACAATTTATCCATTGTTGGGAATGCTGGTGGTAAGGCTGGTCAAAGCGGCCGACGACAGGCGCATGTCTTTTGATGAAGACAGGGCAATGCTTATGGACAGCAACCTGGCCGTCGGGCTGAGAAAGGCCGGCATATGTCTTGGCCTGTTTCTGGCGCTCGCAGGCGTTCTTTCCGGCAAGTCGCCAAAAATCCTGGTCGATTTGTTGAACTTCTTCGAAGCTGCCGTAATGGTCGTGATTTTCCTTTTCCTGACCTTTGAACTCAACAAAAGGATAATCCTGCGCAAAGTGAATAATGACGAGGCGGTAGCCAAAGGTAATGTAGCCGTGGGAGCCGTTGAATTCTCAACTTATGTCGGCACCGGCATAATAATGAACGGCGCTTTCAGCGGGGAGGGCGGAGGCCTTCCGGTTGCGGCGGCATTCTTCATCCTCGGTCAAATTGCTCTGGTGATCGCCTTCTATCTGGATGCAGCCATTGCAAGACGCAACATCCAGGAGGAGATCGAATTAAAGGGCAACATTGCCGAGGGAATCGATATAGCCGGAATGCTGATCGCTATCTCCATTATTTTGAGGGCAAGCATTATAGGGCCGTTTACCGGATGGTGGCCGGGACTTGAAGGATTTGGAATTTATCTTGCCCTGGGGTTAATAGCTCTTTTTGTTTTTAAGGCCCTGGCGGAAAAGATATTTATGCCCCGAGTTTCCTATGCTGAGGAAATGGATGTTCAGCGTAATGAAGCTGTGGCCGTTTTCACGGCCAGTATACAAATCAGTGTGGCTGTTTTCATCGCCAACTCCATGTAGATCCGAATGAGGGAGGCGGGTTATGGAAGCCGGGAAAATCCCGAAAGAAATTTATGTGGCGCCGGCGGGCATCATGATTGCGGCCGTGATTATCGCCATATTTATGGAAAACCCGGAATTCAGCACAATCGTTCTTATCGCCGGAGCTGCTTTGGCTTATTGGGCTGCGCGCGAGGGTTTGAAAAAGAGGTTTCAAAAGGAGGTTGACGCTGCCGGTGAGACCAAAGCGGCGGCCGAAGCGGATAAGGAAGAACCGCTTGAAAGACTGAGGTCAGAGACAGGAATGGCCGATGAGCTGACCATACAGTTGCGCTCCATCCTGGACATCGGCGACCGGCTCGTCAATTATGATGAAAAAGACAATCAGGTGGTAGCCGAGATTCTAAAAGCCTACAGCGGACTGGTACACGACTACCTGGCAGGGGCGGCGGACTTTGCCAAGAAATATCGCAGGGCCAAGGCATTTATCAAGACCAGGGATCCCAACTACCTGGCCCTGGAGGTGAGAACACTGGAAAAACGCATAGCGGACGGTGAACAAGGTCTGGATAAAATGGTGGCGGAAAAAAAGTCCACCCTCCACCGTCTGGAGGGAATGGTGAGCAATCAACCCATAATCCGAAACGGCATAGAGACCATCCAGGCGACGCTTGAATCGCTGGACGCATCCATTGCGGAAGTCGAAGCCGATCCAGGCCGGCAGAAAGAGATCATGGACCAGATTCAGCTTACCCTGTCCTCGACGGCGTCTGCAATCGAGAAGACATTGGCGGCGGTGAGCAGCAACGACCAGGCGATCAAACAGGGGTGAACGGAGAAGGGTCAAGCGTGATCCGTGATGCGTGAACCGTGAACCGCGAACCCCTCGAAGCGCGGGGCAGGGTACGCGGGAGCGAACAGCGGGAAGCAGGAGTGAACGGTGAGGAGGCAGCTTCCTTGGCCCCGGGCGCGGATGGAGGAGCGGAGGGGAGTGGATGGACGGGGAGAGGTTCTCGCTGCATTCACTATAAATATAGGGAAATTTACTTTTCAAAGAAACGCAACCAGTGCGGTCGCTTTGCGAGTGAGCGGCGATCCCGCGCGGAGCGCGGGATTGCTCAAACTCGGGAAATCCGGATTTCAAAACCAGGAGAGATCCTTAAATTAAATAAGCGCAAATCGCGTGAACGTGGTGTTCGCTGGAAGGGGAGCCTTACACTTCTTCGGTCTGGCATGTTTTTGGCAAAGTCTAAAGATTTGG
>DASPQK010000309.1:0-2191 GCA_035624985.1 Syntrophobacteraceae bacterium
GTCCCACTCAGATTCGGCATCGTGTAGTCTGTAATAAGCAAGTCGAAGTCGCCGGGTCTGGAGCGAAAAATTTCAAGGGTGCGCAGACTATTCGTCTCGGGGGTAACCTTATAACCCAGCCGCTCTAAGATTGCGGCCCACATTTCAACAAGGCTCTCTTCGTCATCTATGAGCAAAATCCTCTCTGTGCCTGTTAACAACTTTAGCATGGTCTCACCAGCCGCCTCGACGCCGCCTTCCCATGCAGGAATGTACGTGCTGAATGTAGTTCCTTTGCCCACCTCACTCCGGACGGTAATGGCCCCACCATGGCGTTTGACTATCCCCTGAACGACAGCGAGTCCGAGCCCGGTCCCCTTTCCCACCTGTTTGGTGGTAAAATAGGGGTCGAAGATTCGCTCCAAAGTTGCTTTATCCATGCCACTGCCCGTATCTGAAACGCTCAGTTTCAGGTACGGTCCCGGCTTAAAATCGAAAATCGACCGACCGGTCAAATCTTGTTCGCTCAAATGGACACGGGACAGCCCGATCTCCAGAACGCCCTTATCGTCCATTGCATGGGCCGCGTTGGTGCAAAGATTCATCAATACCTGATGTATCTGAGTCGGATCGGCATTTGCGACAGCATCTTCGATACTATGCGTGATTTTGATAGAACTGGGCAGTGAAGCCCTCAATAACTTTAGAGCTTCTTGAACAATCGAACTGATCGCAACCGGTTCCTGTCGCTGATCCCTACTGGGGCGACTGAAGGCCAGAATCTGCTTCACCAGGTCCTTCGCCCTGAGTGCAGCGCTCAATATCTGCTGCTGTCCCAACCTCATCGGGTTCGAGTCTGGGAGGTCACGTATGGCCATTTCCGCGTAGCCGATGATTGGGGCCAAAATATTGTTGAAATCGTGGGCTATTCCACCGGCAAGAGTCCCTATGGCCTCCAGTTTCTGAGCCTGGCGAAGCTGAGCTTCCAACCTTTCTTTTTCTTCCTCGGCGCGCTTTCGCTCGGTGATATCCTCTACAAAACCTTCAAGATACAACTGCCTCCCATCTATACCCCCACCATGCACCATCCAGACATGAAGGTTGACTGGAAAGGCGCTTCCATCCTTTCTTTTGTTAAGGAACTCCATATGGATGGGTCCCCGGGATTCCAATAACATGCGCATGATTTCCTTTCGTCGCGAGGGATCGGCATGGATATCGACGGCTATATCCTTTACTTCACTCTTTACTTCCTCCGGTGAATCAAAACCGTAAATGCGCGCAAGAGCGGGGTTAGCGTCGATGATCTTTCCATCCATGGTTGACCGGAAGATGCCCAGCACGGAATCTTCGAACAGTCTTCTGTATCTATCCTCGGAGATGCGCAGCGTCTCTTCCGCCTGTCGGCGCAGACGCTCCCTTTCCATGTTGTCGAGGGCAAATCCTATATCCCAGGCAATCTCTTCCAGCAGTATCACATCCTCCCGGCCAAAGAAGCCAACCTCGTCCGAGTAGATTGTCAGGGCGCCCCACACTCGCCCTCCCGATTGGACGGGAAACCCGCCGGCCGCGGCTATGCCGAAAAGAGCAGCCCGCTCTTGCCACGGCAAACTATTCGGGTCGTGCAAAAAGTCGTTGTAAACGACAGCACGCCGTTCTCGAATACACCTGCCGGTCGGGCCGCACCCTTCAGGACGATCGTCGGCATAGACCGTTATGCCGTTGATATATTCACCCGCCTGACCCCATGACGCCACGGGCAAAACGGCGCTTGTCGCCGGGTCTGCGCAGCCGATCCAGCACACGAGGAAATGGCCCTCTTCCACAATAATCCGGCACACCTCCTCAAGGAATGCATCGGGTGACACAGCACGCACGACCGCCTGGCTCACCAGGCTGAGAACACGGTACAGCCGATTCAGAAGTTCGATCTGCCGATCCTTTTGCACCTTATCGCTGATATCGATCCCCATAGTCAGAAGCCGCTTGGCTCCGCCGATTGTCACCAGCCCCGATCTGACCAAACATTCCACGGGTCTGCCGTCCTTGGCGTAGCAAGTGATTTGCACGCCGGCGGGATTTTCGTGCCTCAGGATCTGCTCGATCAGTTTCAGCCTGTCTTTAGTCCGCACCCAGCCGCCTTCCTGGGAGGTCCTGCCCAAAAGCTCATCCCTCGTGAACCCGCTCAACTCGACAAACTTGTCATTGACAT
>DASPQK010000310.1:0-4651 GCA_035624985.1 Syntrophobacteraceae bacterium
ATTCATTGCGTGAAGCTTTCCGCAGCGGGATGGTGTGGCTGATGAGCTTCATATATTTCTGTCTCTTGACGGGGATGTATGGAGTTACATTCTGGATGCCCACAATCATCAAGGCGACCGGCGTAAAGAGCGTGCTCGACGTAGGGTTGCTCACCGCCATTCCTTTTGCCGCGGGGATGGTTTGCATGATACTGCTCAGCCGCAGGTCGGACCGTGTTCAGGAACGGCGCTGGCATTGTGCGATTCCGGCGGCAGTCAGTTGCATCGCCCTTATTCTCAGCGCGCTCTACGGAAAAGATACATCCGTGGCTGTCGTGCTGCTTAGTTTCGCCATGGCCGGAAGTCTCGCCGCGCTGCCGGTATTCTGGATCCTCCCGACTGCCATTCTGGGCGGCACAGCGGCAGCCGCCGGGATTGCCGTAGTCAATTCCATAGGCAATTTGTCCGGATTCTTGGGAAACTACCTGGTCGGCTGGCTTACCACCCTTACGCACAGTACAAATGCCGGCCTCTACGTTCTGGCGACAGCCGCATTCCTGGGTGCAGCGCTGGTGATCTTTTTCGTCCCGTCCAAGCTCGTTAACAAGTAGTCCCCCGGCAATTGCCGTAGACTTTGCTTTTAAGGAAGGGAGGTGAAGCATGCACGTAACGGAAGACGTGATCGTCATTAACAAAGCGGACTCTGTTGCTGTGGCTGTAAGGCAGCTTAAGAAAGATGAAGCTGTAGATGTTGGAGGAAGAAAAATTGTCGCAATGGATGATATTCCCGTTCCACACAAGATTGCGCTAAAGCAAATAAAAAAAGATGAGGTCGTTTACAAGTACGGCTATCCCATTGGTCTTGCGACGCGGGATATTATGGAAGGGGAGTGGGTCCATCTTCATAACCTGAAATCAGCCCTCACGGAATCCGTGTCCTATGAATACCATCCCGAACGCGCTCCTTCCACGAATCCATTAGTTCCGAGGGAATTGAGTTTCAACGGCTACAAGCGTGATGATGGCGGCGTGGGGATTCGAAACTATATCTACATTATTCCCACGGTGTTCTGTGTCAACGGCCCCATACAAAGGCTTGCCGCCGTGGCCAATGAGCGGATGCCCCAGTCGGGCAATTTCGACGGTTTTATCCCGTTTACCCATGAATGCGGGTGTGCCGAGGCCGGTCTCAATCTTTCCTACACACGTTCGATCCTTGCCGGGATATCGAAAAACCCCAACGCGGCGGGGGTCCTTTTTGTAGGTCTGGGATGCGAGATCAATGACATTGAATCCTTCAAACCCAGCCTTGGAGACTTCGATCCCAAACGCATCAAGTTCATCGTCTACCAGGATGTTGAAGATGAAGTCGAAGAGTCGCTGAAGTTATTGCGGGAACTGCATGCCGAGGCCGTGATCTGTCAGAGAGAATCCGTTCCGATTTCTAAACTGGTTGTGGGCGCCAACTGCGCGGGATCGGACGGTTTTTCAGGTCTGACCGCAAATCCGCTGGTCGGGGAGATCACCGATATCCTGACCGCTCAGCGAGGTACTTCCGTGATGACGGAAGTTCCGGAGATGTTTGGCGCCGAGCAGATTCTGATGGATCGGGCGGTCGATGAGAAAGTGTTTCACGATATCGTTAAGCTGATTAATGACTTCAAAGCCTACTACAAAAAGTATGGCATCGGTGTAAGCGCCAATCCCACCACGGGAAACTACGCCGGCGGTCTTACCACGCTGGAGGAAAAGTCCCTGGGGTGTACGGAAAAAGGCGGCAAATCAAAGGTAGCCGGCGTCATTCGCTTTGGGGAGCGAATAGCAGTTCCCGGCCTTAATCTTTTTGAAGCCCCGGGGCATGACCTGGTGAGCATTACCGGCCAGGTCGCCGCAGGCTGTACGTTGATTCTCTTCACAACCGGACGGGGTACGCCCGGAGGGTTTGCGGCGCCGCTGCTTCGGGTGACCACCAGCAGCGATCTCTACAAACGTAAACCGAAGTGGAACGATTTCGATGCGGGGGTCCTGCTTAGTGGAACGAGTATGGAAGAGCTAACCCATAAGCTGCTTGAACTCATGCTGAAGGTCGCTAACGGTGAGGTACGAACCACCACGGAAGTCAACAGGTACTTCGAAATGGGTATTTGGAGGGATGGCATCATTACGTAAGACGATCAACGGTGGGATGGCAATCGGTGAGCCAGGAAGATTTAACCACAGAGCAAAGGGGAGAATGCCATGGAAGAGATGAGCAGGAGAGATTTTGTAAAAACCACAGCAGTAGTTGCAGGAGTCGCGGCCTTGGGCGGCGTCCCGGGAGTGCTCAGGGCTATGACAAAAACGGCTGTGGCGGTTGTGCAAAGTGACATGGACCTGGGGGGGGCCTGCAAATTTGATATGTCGGTCTGGGGAGACGACACTGCAAAATCCAAGCAGAAACTGGGTTTGATGGAGATGACCTGGACACCCGAAAGCATGGCGGAGGTCGAGAAGATGCTCAGGAGCGCCATTAAACTCACCGGCGGGCTTCCTGTGAAAAAGGGCGACACCGTTATTATCAAACCCAACGTCGTGCAGACGCCTCATCTGGGATTTTTCCTCTTGGCTAATTACTCTGCCGCGCGCGCCTTGGCAACGATCAGTGACCCGCGAGTAGTTATTGCTGCGGCAAAAATCGCCCGGGAACAGGGCGCCAAAACGGTCATCATCGCAGAAAGCAATGCCAGCAATTGCCACAGCTTTTTCCAGGAAAGCGGTTACGAAACCGGCGTTGCCGCGCTGAAGGACCCGGCTGTAAAGCTTCTTTACCTGGACGGGACCTCTTACAAGATGATGAAGCCGAAAAAGGCGGCGCTGGCGCTCCCCCAATACGCGATATTCGATGCCGTAGAGAAGGCCGATACGATGATCAGCGTCGCCCCCATGAAGACCCATATGTGGGCTGGAACCACCATGACCATGAAAAACTTTGTTGGCTTACCGGCCAACAAGGTGTACGGGAGCTATAAGTCCGGACTGCCTCATTCGAATATCGCCGATGTCATCGTCGACCTGACGTCCATTGCCAAGGAACGGATCAAGTCGCATTACGGGATTGTGACCGGGATTTATGCCGGTGAAGGTCTGGGACCTCTTCAGGTGGATGCAAAAGCATTGAACACTATCGTAGCAGGTCCGGATTATGTTGCCGTTGATGCGGTGGGAAGCACTATCATGGGATTTGATGCCGCCGCTATCGGCCATATCAGAAAGGCATATGAAAAAGGCCTCGGAAACATGAAGGGTATCGAGGTGGTTGGTACGCCTATCGAGAAGGTGCAATTTGCCGCCAAACCGATTCCGGAAGCGGCCAGACAGAAAGGAGGGGAAAACAACAGCTGGGACAGCATGGTTGGGCGTAAACTACCGGTTTAAAAATGCTCTGAACAAAAATTTTAAGGAGGAGGATTATCATGAAAAAAGTCAAAGTTCTTGTGATTTTCCTGGCGGTGGCGTTTCTGGGAGTGGTCTTCATCGGGTCCCACTATGCCGGCACCTGCCGGGCCGGAGAGGGAACAGGCCTGATACCGGAAAAATGGTGGCCATCCAAGTGGGGGCCTGACGATGAGAGAGGCGCCAATAATTACATAACGCCAAACGTAATCCTGCCTGCTCTAAAGATACCAAAGACCGGGCAAGTCTACAGGCTTACCCTGCCCTATACCAATCACATGCCGCTTCCGTGGGGGCGCACCTATAGCCTGACTATCCCTGGCATACCCACCGGAGGCCCGTATGGGAAGCAGGGAATCGTATGGAATGACGAATTTCTGGTCGGAGAAATTGCGCAGGTAGGGACTCAATTTGACGGTATGGGCCACATTGGCTTAAGAGACAAGGAAGGGGTTTACAGATGGTATAACGGGCGTGATTTTAACCGGCATTCTGCGGAGAATGCCCACGGACTCAAACACAACGGTCCTGAGTTCCTGGTGCCCTATGTAACCAGGGGGGTCCTCATTGACGCAGCAGGGCTAAAAGGCGTCAAGACCATGAAGGAAGGCGAGATAATTACGGTTGACGATATTGAAACCTGTATCAGGGCCGCGGGAATTGCCCCCATTAAGAAAGGAGACGCGGTTTTATTCAATACCGGCTGGATTGAACTCTGGGACGGGGATCCCAAGGTTTACAACCATGGCTGCCCCGGTGTGGGAATCAAGGGTCTGAAGTACCTTGTCCAAAAAGAGGTGAGCATAGTAGGAGCGGATACCTGGCCGGCGCTCGATGCGGCTCCGGGAGAAGACCCGGATTATCCTTTTCCGGCGCATAGCTATCTGGAATGCGTCAACGGAATCGGGCAACTCCAGAACCTGGATTTGAGGGAACTTGCCAAAGACAAGGTCTATGAATTCCTGTTTGTCTTTGCGCCTGTTCCTCTGGCGGGAGCAACCGGTTCTCCGGTAAGCGCATTTGCTGTTCGTTGATAGGACTTAGGTTAGGCGGGTTAAAAGCGGTTATACGGAGTTGCGTTCAATATTGGGCGGGGGTAATCCCGCGCGGCGCGGGACCGCCGCTACGTAGGGGAGGGCTTTAGGCCCTCCCGAAGGTAACCATTTGAACGCAACCAGGTATTAGTCCTTCCCCCCTCGCCTTCGGCCCGTCCGGGGGCGGGAGGGGAAGAAAGATCGCT
>DASPQK010000311.1:0-8860 GCA_035624985.1 Syntrophobacteraceae bacterium
ATGGAAGTCGACGGCAATCATCACGGCAAGATGGCGCCCGCCAGGGCAGGTGACGTGTTAAGAAACTACGAGTAAGGGAAAACTATGCCAAGGATAAACTCCCCTGAGGAGATGGAGAAGCTAAGACAGGAAATAGTGTCCCGTACCGACCCGGCAAGACCCTGCATCTCCATATGCGCCGGGGCCGGTTGTCTTGCCTCCGGCGCAAGTGAAGTAATAGCCGCCTTTAAAGCGGAAATAGATAGACAAGGCCTAAAGACCGGCGTGGATTCCAAAGGGACCGGGTGCCCTGGATTTTGTGAAAGAGGGCCCGTTGTGGTCATTTATCCTGAGGAGATTTGCTATCTCCAGGTAACCCCTCAGGACGTTCCCGAGATCGTCTCTCAGACCGTAAAGGAGAAAAAGATCGTCGATCGCCTCCTCTATGTGGACCCCACCACCGGTGAAAAAGCGGTCCATGAGTCCGATATCCCTTTCTACAGCAATCAGAAAAGAAACTTAATCGGCTCCAACATTAAGATCGATCCCAAAGTCATCGACGACTATCTGGCGCTTGGCGGATATTCCGCCTTATCCAAAGCCCTTTTCCGGTTGACCCCGGAGCAGGTGTTGGAGGAAGTAAAAAAGTCCGGCCTGAGAGGCAGAGGCGGCGGCGGCTTTCCCACGGGGAGAAAGTGGGAGGAATCCCGAAACGCCCCCGATGAAATCAAGTACGTGATAGTCAATGCCGATGAGGGTGACCCGGGGGCGTTTATGGATAGGGCCCTGCTTGAAGGTAACCCTCACTCGATCCTGGAAGGGTTGACCATCGGGGCCTATGCAGTCGGGTCCCATGAAGGTTTCATCTACGTTAGACAGGAATACCCCCTGGCGGTTGAAAACGTCAACATCGCCATCAGGCAGGCTCAAGAATATGGTTTTCTTGGCAAAAACATCCTCGGTTCGGGTTTTGATTTCGATATCGTTGTGCACAGGGGAGCCGGCGCTTTCGTCTGCGGCGAATCGAGCGCTTTGATGACCGCAATTGAAGGCAGGGCGGGAGAACCAAGACCCAAATATATCCACACCGCCGTCAAGGGAGTCTGGGATAGACCCAGCATTTTGAATAATGTCGAAACATGGGCAAATGTGCCGGTCATCGTCAACAAAGGCGCTGACTGGTTTACTCAATTCGGGACTGAAAAAAGCAAGGGAACGAAAATTTTCTCCCTGGTGGGCAAGATAAACAATACCGGTCTTGTGGAAGTGCCGATGGGCATGAGCCTCAGAGATATCATCTACAAGATTGGCGGTGGAATTCCGGGAGGCAGGAAGTTTAAGGCTGTCCAGACCGGGGGACCCTCGGGAGGATGCATTCCCGAGGAACTGCTGGACCTTCAGGTTGGTTTCGATGAACTCACCAGGGCCGGTTCGATGATGGGCTCGGGTGGGATGATCGTTATGGATGAAGATACCTGCATGGTTGATGTTGCCAGGTACTTCCTCGACTTCCTGACCGATGAATCCTGTGGCAAGTGTGTCCCGTGCCGTGAAGGCATCAGGCAGATGCTCAAAATCCTTACCAATATCACAAGTGGAAAGGGCAAAGAGGGCGATATCGATCTCCTGGAGGAACTCTCCGAGGTGGCCGCGGACGCCTCCCTCTGTGCCTTGGGCAGGACCGCTCCCAACCCGGTCCTGAGCACCATACGCTACTTCGAAGACGAGTATGAGGCGCACATAAGGCAAAAACGGTGCCCCGCCCTCTCCTGTAAGGACCTGATAGCCTTCTATATCGATCCCGGCAAGTGCGCGGCGTGCATGATTTGCGGTCGAAAATGCCCGGCGGAGGCCATTTCAGGCGGCAAGAACCTTATCCATGTAATCGACCAGGACAAATGCACAAAGTGCGGGACCTGCCTGGAAGTTTGCCCCGCCCGCTTCGCAGCGGTAAGGAAAATTTCCGGCGAGCCCGTCCCTTCTCCTGTCCCTGAAGAAGCAAGAATTATAGCCAGAAAGAGTAAACAGCAATGAGTGAAATTCTCTTGCATATCGATGGAAAAGAAGTCAAAGCCGCCAAAGGGATGACCGTTTTGGAGGCGGCGCAAAATGCGGGGATATCTATACCGACACTTTGTCAGCATGATAAATTGGAACCCTATGGGGCTTGCCGAATTTGCACAGTGGAAGCCGAAGTTCGCGGCTGGACAAAGCTCGTCGCTTCCTGCCTCTACCAGGTGGAAAAAGACTTGGTGGTTAGAACCCGGTCTCAAAAAATAGATAAAACCCGCAAAATGATCTTGGAGCTGCTGTTGGCTCATGCCCCGGATTCCCCCGCGTTGCGGAATTTGGCCGAAGAATACGGGGCCGATAAGGACCGTTTTGAAAAAGAGGCCTCTTTTTGCATTCATTGCGGCCTGTGTGTAAGGTACTGTGCTGAGGTCAAAAAGAAAAACGCTGTTGGATTTGTTGACAGAGGAACAAGGCGGGAGATAAGTTTCATTCCGCATCTTGCCGCTGCGGAGTGCTGGAACTGCAAAGAATGTTTTCCCCTTTGCCCTACATCGGCGCTCCAGGCAGCTTTCGTTTTGGTCGAAGCGCTTATATCCCCGGGACTCGGCAAAGACTAATCAAGCTTCTTTACAAGGTTGATGAAATCGCTTCTCTCGAAATCCAGAGACCTGAAAAATGACAGCACATCGGTGGAATCCCACTTGACGGCCGTATAGACGCGGGTAATCCCCCTTGCTTCGTAAAATTTAAGGATTTCGGCGGCCAGACGCGCGCCAATGCCTTCCCCCATGTGCCTTGGGTCTACGCCCATGACCGCGATCCAGGCGCTTTTTTCTTCGCCGAAGCCCATGGTTATATAGCTGACCATAAATCCAATGACCCTTCCGTCCAACTCCGCAACAAGGCTCGCGGACTCCTTATCCCGGGCATACGCCCGTATCATTGAGGCAAAATCGTCATTGGACGGTTTCTTCGTGATCTCGCTGGAGATCCTGGATATTTCCCCGAAATCTTCAGACCTCATTTGCCTGATGCCGATTCTATCAGCTGAATCCATATCATCCAGTCTTCTTTCCAGTGGGATTTCAATCTATCCGTATCACTTTCACTCGATGCCCTACCCAATCAGGGGGCAGGTAAATCCTGCCGCTGTTCCCGCTCAGCTTGACCCGCTTTTCCAGCATCTCTTCGCCAAAGATTTCAAACTTCACCATCGAAGTAGCGGCATCGGGAACGATTTCCGGTTCGAGTATCGCTTCATTCGTGGCCTGTTCCTCGGTCATATCTTTTTCCATCGGCACTTTGGCAGCCTCGGCAGCAGCTTCCACGATAAATTCTTCGGCGGCCGGCGCACACGTTGGCGCCAAAGAAGGACATCCTCTACACCTTTTTAAGGTACCATCATTCTATCCAGAGGGTCAAGACATAGTGACCCTCTCCAACCTTAAGGCATCTGCCCCTCTATGGGTCCTCATTAGTCCGGAGGGTGCCGCTTCACCTCATTCTTATCACCTTCACCCGCCGGCCGACCCATTCGGGAGGCAGGTAAACCCTGCCGCTGTTGCCACTGGCTCTCACCTGTTTTTCGAGCATCTCCTCGCCAAAGACTTCAAACTTAACCATATTACGGGTGGCCCGCTCCTCGTTCGTCGGCGAAGCTTCGGCCTTATCAGCCTTTGCATCTTTGCCGAAGCCGGCGGCTTTTTTCATCGGTCCATCGCCGGACCCCGCTTCAGGCTCACAGGCCGCCTCAGAGTCCCAACGATCTGCTTTTTGTTCCTCTTGTGCGTTCAATAGCTTCAAATCCCTTGCTTTTTTGCAAAGTCTTTCCCGTGGGTCCGTTCCCGTTGGCCACTGGATATGAAGATACCGACCAATTTAATTTACCACTTACCCCACACCGGGTCAAGCTATTTTATAGCTACAAACCAATCACATTGTGGCTGTTGCAGCTACTTTTCTCACTTCGCTAAAGTTGATCTTGACTAAATACATTATAGCTGTATTATAGCTCATCGGGAAACTCTCAGAATTCCAACCTCAAAACTCACGGGGGCCGCTATGTTATTGGAAGGGAAAAACGCCATTGTCACCGGCGGGTCACAGGGTATCGGCACCGCAGTCTCTTTCGAACTTGCCCGTGAGGGCGCAAACATATGCCTGACATACCGCAGGCACGAGCAGGAGGCCGCCTCAATTGCCGACGAGATTCGGAGGATGGGGCGCAGGGCGATCGCGCTAAAGTGCGACATCGCTGTGTTTGCCGAAGTCGAACAGGTCGTAAAGCGCGCAGTCGAGGAATTCGGCCGCATCGACATTTTGGTCAACAACGCAGGGATGAACTGGGACAGTGTATCCTGGAAGATGACCGAGGAGCAGTGGGACAGGGTATTGGAGGTCAACCTGAAGGGCTACTTTAATTTTACCCGCAATACCGCCCCGCTGTTTAAAGACCAGGCATATGGAAAGATAATAAATATCACCTCCATCAACGGTCTTCGCGGAAAGTTCGGCCAGTCGAATTATTCCGCCTCCAAGGCTGGCATAATCGGCTTCACCAAAGCGGTTGCCAAGGAACTGGGGGCGTTTAACGTCAACGTAAACGCTGTCGCTCCGGGCCTCATCGAAACTCCCATGCTGCGGGAATCCGAGTCCCGTGAAAAAATCATCGGGATGGCAATGGGGGAGATCGTCCTAAAGAGGCTGGGGCAGCCGGAGGATCTCGCCAACGTCGTTGCATTCCTCGCCTCCGACAAAGCGCGCCACATAACCGGCGAGGTCATCAAGGTGGATGGCGGGCAATATATCTAAGGCCAAGTTGCGTTCAAGATGAAATATTTTGGGAGGGCATACAGCGCTGCGCTCCCCCTCCCCTACGTAGCGGCGGGGTTAATCCCCGCCCGTCTTGAACGCAACCTGGTATAAAACCCCGGTCAATGGCTGAACAGGAGGACTCATATGCCCGAATTCAAATTCGTCAGGTTTGAAAAAGCAAACGGGGTCGCGCGGTTGACTCTTGCGCGTCCGAAACACAATGTAATGAACATCGACATGATGAATGAGCTGAACTCCCTTATCGAGACGCTGGCGGCCGACGATGAGCTGAAGTGCCTGGTGATTCTCGCTGAGGGCAGAAGCTGGTGCGCGGGAGTCGAAGTAGCCGATCACAAGCCCGAGATGGCCCAGGGAATGATAGCTACTTTCGACCGGATGCTTTGGCTGATCGATCACTTGGACATTCCGTCAATTGCAGCGGTAAGCGGCGCCTGCCTGGGCGGGGGCATGGAGCTTGCCATAGCCTGTGACATCGTGGTCGCATCGTCAAACGCCAGGTTCGGCCAGCCCGAAATCAAGCTGGGCTTTTTCCCGCCCTATGCGGTGGTGCGGCTTCCGGAATTGATCGGGGTGGCAAAGACCATCGAGGTCTGCACTACGGGCAAAACGTACACGGCCCGGGAAGCCCTGGAACTGGGGTTCGTCAGCAAGGTTGTCGACGAGGAGAACTTTATTCAGGCCGTCGAGCGAATGGTTACGGAGATATGCGACTGTAGCCCGCTCATCATTCGAATGAACAAACGCGCCATAAAGATGACCAGGGGACGTGAATTCAGGGAAGCCGCCAAAAAGGTAAACGACTATTTCCTCAACTCTCTCATGAAGACCGAGGATACCCTGGAGGGAATAAGGAGTTTCGAAGAAAAGCGCAAGCCCGTCTGGAAAAACGGTTAATGGGCGCTGGCATAGCCCCTTGCAGACGGTTTTTTTCGGCTCGCCAGTCCCGGGTCACGGACCACGGACTGGCATTAGAACTGCGCGGGGCGTCGCGGGCAATCGAGAAATAACGCGGACCTCGGATTTCAGAATAGAGGCTGTGGGGAATGGACAGGCAACAAAGACCGGTGCTCCTGATTATTGACATGGTCAAGGACAATTTCGACGAAGCGAAAAACCTTCCCATCACCCCCTACGCTCGAAGAATCATCGATCCGATAAACAACCTGATCGCAATCTTCAGGCTGCACAATTGGCCGGTCGTATTCTCGACCGACGCATTTCAAAAAGAGGATTTCATCTTCACAGGTCGAATGAAGCCCCACTCCCTGGCCGGAACGAAAGGGGCTGAAGTGATCGACGAACTCGACAGGAGGCCGGAGGACCTCTGGCTGCCAAAACCGAGGCTCTCCGCCTTTTTTAACACCGACCTGGCTCAAAGGCTAAAACGCGACAAAGTTACCCTCTGCGCGGTGGCGGGCATTACAACCAATTTTTGTGTCCTTGCCACCATTCTGGACGCCTTATGTTCCGATTTCCGGGCCGTCCTGCTCGAAGACTGCTCCGCAAGTTCGTCGGAAGAAATTCATGACTGGACCGTAAACACCTACCGCCGCAACCCCATCTATCCTCTCCTCAGGGTTTGCAGTTCGGTTGAACTGGCGGCAGAGCTGGCGGAGTGAGGAGAAAAGAGTGAGTGGCGAAAAGCAAATAGGGGAGTTGACGATCTCGCGCTCAGCATGTCTCAGGCAATCACTTTGCTAGCGTTGCATTCCATAAATGACCTGATAGTTTGGACCAGCAATTTCGTCACCCCTGCGTCCAGATGATTCGATTTTGGAGGACGGCTTTTGAATCTGAACACCTGTGGGATACTGTACCCAATAAGACAAAAAGGCCTAAAAAACGACTCTGAAATGAGAAATCATTTTCTACGGCAAAAATTGGTATCAAATCCTGATTGTCAATCAAGTCCCCAGGTGTTAATAAAAAGTTAAAACATTCGTCAGCGGATGACTTTTCTCCTTGACTTTGTATATAACATCATACCCTCTATCACTATCAATCAGCGCTATATACAAGTAATTCCTCCAGGGTCCGACGCGTTCCGTTGAGCTCGGCCGTCCTCGCAAATAAGGAGGCAATCGAGGAAGCCTAAATGTCCCCGCCCACCGCACATAACCTACCGGCAAATCTTGCTTTTCTCATCTCTTTTTACGCCCACCGTGGCGAGGCCCAATCCGGCATCTTTGCCTTCCACTTTACGAGTCAACGTGTCAGCCGTCCATCTTCCCAGTGTGGCGCCCATCTGCCTGGTCCCACATGGTCGCTTTCGTGTGGAGGTCAGGCCGTATTCTGGAGACAACACGCCAAATAATACCAGCAGGGGGCAACATGGGCGCGAGCAGGAAGATTCTTACCGGCACCAAGGAGATTGCCGGGTATACGGGCGTGTCCGAGGGCCTTATTCTGAAATTGATCCGGACGGCGGGGTTCCCGGCGCGGAAGACGGCTGGCGCCAATGGAATCTGGGTATCCAACATGGACAGCATCGACGAATGGAGCCGCAAATTTTCCACGTCGGCAACAGGGGTTCAATCACAAATAAGGGCTGATTTGGGCCTGTTTTTCCTCTTTTAGGGCCATTTTTTCATCTTTTTTCAAATGAGCCGGAAATCTGCGCTTATGATCGGGAGGCATTTTTGCGCTCTTCCGGACCTGGGGGTAAACCATCCCTTGGGAGCAAGGGGCGCGCCAGGGCGAAGTTCGTAAAGTGACATGCATCCCAAGAGTGAGAGGATCCCGTCATGCTGACCGGTAAAAGATTTCGATTGCTCATCGGTATCTTCCTGGTCATCGTCGCAATGATTGCGTTCTACGGACCCGCAAAAGCGGACGATGATTTCGACCAGAATTTTCTCTACCTACCGCAAATACTTGCTCCTGACGTTTCGTCATTCATTGGCGCGGTCACTTACAAAATCCCTATCCAGGTCCCCCAGGGGCGCGGGGGCATTCAACCCAGTATCAATCTCTATTACAACAGCTTTGTCGGTAACGGCTGGATCGGCGTCGGGTGGGACCTGAATATGGGATACATTCAAAGGTCTACAAAATACGGCGCAAGCTATGCCTGCGACCCGGGGAGCTGGAGTTCCACTAAGTGCGGGACCAACTATGAAAAATCGGATTTTTTCGTGTCGGCAAACGGCTCCTCCAGTGAACTGGTCATTCGGCCCAACTGGGATTCAGGCAACCACACCTATGGGAAAAAAATCGAACAGGACTTCTCCAAGTATTATTTCAATTCCACGACCCGGGGATGGGAAGTAACCGACAAGCAGGGGACGGTCCATTATTATGGCAGCACTTCGGCCTCCAGACTGTACAACAGCTTCGGAACGTTCAGGTGGTTTTTTGACAAGGTTCAGGACGTATACGGGAACTACATGACCCTCTCATACTACAATGATTCGGCCAACGGTCAGCTCTATCTCCAGGAGATCGACTACACGGCGAACGGAAGCCTAAGCTACTCGAACAAGGTTGTCTTTACGCTGTCTTCACAGGCAAGGACGGCTGCGGATACTCCCGTTTCTTACGCCAGCAAGGCGCAAGTCAGCACCGCATATCGTTTGCGGTCAATCTCCGTGTTCACCTCGGTCAACAACAAATGGCAGCTCGTCAGCAAGTACGCCCTCACCTACACCCAAAGCGGCGACACCTCCCGATCACTCCTGAAACAGGTTATTCAGTATGGAAGCGACGGAGCCACCACACGCAGCGTTCTGCCTGACAACGCATTCACATATCAGTCGTGCGGGAACAAATTTGTGGGGGAGGTGCCCATATCTTATACGGGCGTGGCTTCAACGCAAAAAATCACCTGGGCGACTAGCGGGTTAACAGGGATCGTATTCGATGACAATCCCTCCGGAAGTACCGGCAATATTGTGACGAATAATGGTAACGCTACGCGAACAGCGGCATACAATGCGAATTACCAGTCTTTTTGGCTGGCCAATCTCAACCTCTCCGGGAATCCTGACATAGTTTATGTGGACAATCAAAGTCCGCCGCATATTCATTCTATCAC
>DASPQK010000312.1:0-2313 GCA_035624985.1 Syntrophobacteraceae bacterium
CAGCCTTGAGCAGCGCAAGGTCCGACATGCCGGAAGTGAAATGGCTGTGCAGATGGACTGGGACCTTGAGGTTCTCCTTGAGGGCTTTGACCAGGTAGTAGGCGTCATAGGGAGCGATGAGGCCCGCCATGTCCTTGATACAAACCGTGTCGGCCCCCATGTCTTCGAGCTGTTTGGCTTTGGATACATAATATTCCAGGTTGTAAACGGGGCCGCCCATCCTTGGTTCGGTCAGCGAGAAGCAAATGCCCCCCTGGAAATGCATCCCGCTTTCTTTGATCGGCTTGATCACCGTTTCGAAGTTGCGGAAGTCATTTAGCGCGTCAAAGGTCCGGAAGATGTCGATGCCGTTTACGATCGCGCGCTCGACAAAAGCCTTGGCCATATCGTCGGCATAGTTGCGATACCCGACGAGGTTCTGGCCGCGAAGCAGCATCATGAGCTTTGTCTTCTTGATGTGTTTTTTGAGTTGGCGGGGTCTTTCCCACGGGTCTTCGTTGAGAAAGCGGTGCATGGTGTCGAAAGTGGCGCCGCCCCAAACTTCCATCGCCCAGAAGCCGACCTTATCCATTTCTTCGGCTATGGGCAAAAGGTCTTCAGTCCTCCCCCGGGTGGCGAAAAGAGACTGATGGCCGTCGCGGAAAGTCAAATCACATATCTTGACCGGATTGTCCACCTCGACCGGTTGTTCATCAAGCAGGTTGGCAATCAGTGAAGTTCCGTGCAAATGTGAGGTCTCCATATCCATGTTTCCTTCCAAGCCTCAAATACTCTACCGGCGCTGGTTTTATTTCGCCGGAATGACGAAATCATCGGTCCTTTTGATGTTGTTTTCCCACCGGCAGGCGCTTTTAAACATCACCCCGCCGGAACCGGCCGCTTCTACCTGGGCACTCGCATTTGCCACATCCACCTGATGTCCATGGCAGCCTGTCTTCCAGCGAGCGCAAAGGGGCTGCTCACAACCTCGGGCGGCGGCGCCCGCCGCCTCTGTGGCTGCTGAGCACCCGGCGCTTTCTGTTCGTCCTGAAGGTAATACCCGACAGCCGCTGAAATGGCCGCAATCAGCTTTGGACTAACACTCATCGCAAACTCCATGAAAGCAGTGAATAGTGAATGGAAAAAGGGCGTCGCCGGTTTCAGGATTGACTAATCACCAGCCGCTAATAACCATTCACCAGTTATGCGGCTCTGCGGGTCTTCTTCTTCAGGTTGCTGATCCTGCGGCGGAAAGAATCGGCCAATTTGGTGTTGCCGCCATCGATAGCCTTTTGCCGCTTGTCTTTGAGCGCTTTGATTTTTACCTTCAGATGGCGCACATCGACGTCTTTTTTCTTGCTTTTTTCATCGACGATCCCGCGCAATTGCTTGATCGCCGTTATAAGCTCGGCCTTGTTCATGCCGTGAACGCCGATAATCTCCCCCGTGGTCAGGGCCACCTCGCGAAGCTCCTTGGCCGTCATCTTGTCGAGTGGTTTTTCTTTTTTTTCTTTTTCTTTCTTGCCCATTATTCTTGCTCCTTTTGGCCCTGCTTATCCAAGAACTCGGAAATCTTCAGGAACGGCTTGACCAGGTCGATCGGGATCGGAAAAAGCGTCGTCGAGTTCCGCTCCGTTGCTATTTCGCGTAAAGTCTGCAAATAACGAAGCTGGAGCGCTACGGGTTTTTTTTCTATAATATCGGCAGCCGCAGCAAGCCGGTCGGCGGCCTGGAACTCTCCTTCGGCGGCAATCACCTTTGCGCGCCGTTCGCGTTCGGCTTCGGCCTGCTTTGCCATTGCCCGTTGCATCTCCTGGGGCAGATCGATCTGCCTCAGTTCGACGAGCGAAACTTTTATTCCCCACGGGCCGGTATGACTGTCGAGAAGCTCCTGGATATGAGCATTTATCTTCTCCTGTTCAGAGAGCAGGGTATCAAGTTCGCCGTGTCCGCAAACAGTGCGCAGAGTCGTCTGTGCAAGCTGGCTCGTAGCATAAAGGTAATTTTCCACCGAGATGACCGCCTTGACCGGATCGACTACCCGGAAATAAATTACGGCGCTGACTTTGACCGAGACATTGTCGCGGGTGATAACATCCTGTGTAGGTACCTCCTGAGCGATGAGACGAAGGCTTATCCTCTGCATCCTGTCGATAATCGGTATAAGCAGGATAATTCCAGGGCCTTTGGCGCGGATGACCCGTCCGAGCCGAAAGATGACGCCGCGCTCGTACTCGTTTAGAATACGAATCGCATTGGCGAGGAAAAGTAGCACAAGAATGATTATGGCAATAAAAGAAGCGCTGAGGTTCAGGAACATGTAAGCCTCCTCCA
>DASPQK010000313.1:0-22757 GCA_035624985.1 Syntrophobacteraceae bacterium
CCTCTTACGACCCCTGCCGCCTTCTCCGGAAGCATAGCCGATATGCGCTCGATCAGACCAAACTCTCCGATTTCCCTGACCAACATTTTACTCCCCCGAAATGGTCGGCCGCATTAACTCATAGAATATCGCAAAATACCAGGCCGCCCTATTCTTTTTTAATACCTGCCAAAATAGATGACCTCGGGATCGGTTGTTGACTCCCAGGCGAAGTCACGGCTATACTGGGTCCTGTGCAGGATGCACCTGCTCAGTTTAACGTCCCTGTGCCTGCAGATTGCCTCTGTAGGTAATTTTTTGATGAGGAGAACAAAATGAAAAAGGCTGGGTTAATCGCCTCCGTACTCTTGCTTTTTATATTTTTGGCCGGCTACGGCCTTTATCCATCCTCGGCAGCCGACAGCCAATCCAAAATGCAGGCAGCAAAAGACGATGCCGCCTCCGGCAAAAAGAATGAAGCTAAGCAGGAAAATGCCGCAACGGTCAATGGAAAGCCTATCCCCATGATGGATTATCAGGCTAGAATGGAACAGCTTGACAGGCAGGTCTCCATGACCGGACGCCAGGTTGATGAAAAAGAGATGGCTTCCTTAAAGCAAAAAGTTCTCGATGACCTCATCGACGTCGAACTATTGAAGCAGGAAGCACAGAAAAGAGGAATAAAGGCTGATGACTCCGAGGTGAATGCTCAACTGGATGCCGTCAAGAAGAACTCTACTCCTGAAAATTTCCAAAACTCTCTCAAGCAGGCCAATATGACCGAATCGTCGTTGAAGGATTATTTTGCCTCTCAGTTCGCCATTAAAAAACTCATAGAACAGGACGTGTCATCTAAAATCACGGTGACCCCGGAGGAAACTAGGGCGTTTTATGACGGCAACCCCGAGCTGTTTAAAACCCCGGAGATGGTCCGGGCCAGTCATATCCTCGTAAAGGTCGATGAGAATGCCACCGCCGAGCAGAAGGCCGGGGCGCTCGAAAAAATTAAGGGCATTCAGAAACGAATCCAGAGAGGCGAGGATTTCGCCCAGGTGGCGAAAGAAGTCTCCGACTGCCCAAGCAAGGCCAATGGAGGCGATTTGAACTTTTTCCAGAAAGGCCAGATGGTGCCGCCGTTTGAAAAGGCCGCCTTTGCAATGAAACCCGGGCAAACCAGCGATATTGTTGAAACCGAGTTCGGCTATCACATAATAAGAGTGACGGACAGGAAAGAACCTGGAACATTGTCCTTTGATGAAATCAAGCCTCGCATTGAACAACACCTAAGGTCTGAAAAAATGTCCCGGGAAATCCCCAGGTATATAGAAACGCTCAAGTCCAAAGCCAAGATAGAGGTTTTCGTAAAAAACTAGAAAAAAAGCCGGTCAACCGGTTGATGAGTGAATAGGAAAAACCCCGGTGCATGGATGACATTCAGGTTTACCAAGGCGGACCGTCAGCAGATGAAATCCCTGGGCATCAGCACGGCCAGGGTTTTGGAACAGATTGACGCACTCAGGCGCTCGGATTTTTTCATTCGCCTCAAGAGGCCGTGCACCCTTGGCGACGGTGTTCGAAAGATCGACGATTGCGACCTGGCCGGCTATATCGATCTGCATGCCGCGGCTGCCCGGCAGGGCCGGTTCATCAAATTCGTTCCGGCTTCCGGAGCGGCTACCAGAATGTTCCAGTCTCTTCTCCAGATTTTATATCTTCCTCAGTATCTCGAAAGAGATGAACTGCAAAAGCGGCTGGAGCAGGGGGTTTCGATCGCCTGGGACTTCAAACGGTTTATCGATCGACTCGACAGCTTCCCCTTCGTGCGCGACCTGGAGGAAGCCCTTGCCTGCGACGGCCATCTTCTCCACGAAGTAGTGCGCGAGGGCCGGTTCAGGTTGCTGCTCGAATACCTGCTGACCGACAGGGGGCTCGGCTACGGTAATCTTCCCAAAGCCATGCTCGTGTTTCACTCCTATCCTAAAGAGCGCAGGACCGCTTTCGAGGAACAGGTTGCAGAATCTGTAGCATACCTGGGAGGCGATGGCGGCAGGCTTAGCCTTCACTTCACAATAGCCGGGGAACACGACAAAGGCTTCCAGGCGCTCAGAGAAGACGTTTGCCGCCGCTGCGCAGATCGATACGACTCTGTTTTTGATGTTTCCTTTTCATTTCAGAAATCTTCAACAAATACCATAGCCGTAGACATGAAGGGACTTCCATTCCGTGACAGGTTTGGACGGCTTCATTTCAGGCCCGCTGGACACGGCGCCCTGCTCGAAAATCTAAATGACCTCCATGCAGACCTGGTCTATATCAAAAATATTGATAACGTCGTCCCCGACAGGCTAAAAGACTTGGCCTGTTTCTGGAAAAAGGTGCTGGGCGGCTGCCTCGTCTCAATTCAGGAAACGATTCATTCGCTCTTGCATCGAATGAAAGGCCGGGATTCGGGCGAGGCCGTCCGGCAGGCTGCCGCCTTTGCAGCGCGGGAGCTTCTTCTGGACTTTCCGGTAGGTTTTGAAACATGGCCCGAAGAAAACAAGCGCGCTTTCCTGCTCGGTATTTTGGACAGGCCGATTCGAGTCTGCGGCGTAGTCCCCAACGCGGGCGAACCGGGAGGGGCGCCATTTTGGGTGCAAGACGAAAAAGGAGGCTTGTCCGTCCAGATAGTCGAAAAGGCCCAGGTGAAATTGAATTCTCGGGAACAGAACGCCTTGTGGAATTCATCGACCCATTTCAACCCGGTCGATATCGTATGCTCCATGCGGGACCCGGAGGGAAGGCCCTACGATCTTACACGGTTCGTCGACCCCAAAGCGGTAATAATCACGAGAAAGTCAATAGATGGAACTGATGTACATGTCCTGGAACTGCCCGGACTGTGGAACGGCGGCATGGCTGACTGGATAACCCTTTTCATAGAAGTCCCGCCAATCACCTTCAACCCGGTCAAATCATTCTTCGATCTCCTTCGACCGGAACATCAACCTGAACGACACCTCCAACAACGCCTCAGTCCCGGCGCCCCGGCATAGCGCCGATTCACCTCCGACACCCGCTCCCGCCTCAAACGGGGCACACCATTTGCAACCTCGATTATCGACGCCGGACTGCGATCGCCTCGCCCCCCTGAGCAAAATAACAGGCGGACATCGCACAAGCGGATGGCCCAGCGGGATGCTGGACCAGCGGTCAACTATTTGACGAGAGGGATAAAACATGAAAGTCGGAATTTTGGCAGGCGGATTGGGTACCCGACTGTCCGAAGAGACAGTGGTCAAGCCTAAACCCATGGTCGAAATCGGAGGGAAGCCGATTCTGTGGCACATCATGCGCACCTTCGCTGATTATGGCTTTAACGAGTTCGTGGTCGCCCTCGGGTACAAAGGTGAAATAATCAAGGACTATTTCCTCAATTACCGTAGGCGAAATTGCAGCCTGACGGTCCGGTTGGCTACGGGTGATTTGCTGGTGCACAACGGACATCCTGAAGACTGGACGGTTCACCTGCTGGATACGGGAGCCAAAACACAGACGGGCGGAAGGGTAAAAAGGATTGCCCAATTCATAGGCAGGGAATCTTTCCTTTTGACCTACGGGGACGGCGTCAGCAATGTAGATCTCGAAAAGCTGGTCCAGTTCCACCGCAGCCATGGGAAAATCGCCACCATCACAGCGGTTCGCCCTCCAGCCCGCTTTGGCGACCTGGCCTTCAATGGCGAGAAGGTGGCATGCTTTTCCGAAAAACCACAAACAGGCGAGGGATGGATTAATGGCGGTTTCTTTGTGCTTGAGCCTGAAATCGTCAACTATATAGACAGCGACGATGTTTCCTTTGAATCCCTGCCCATGGAGCGTCTGACTCGTGATGACCAGCTTATGGCTTACCGCCACCATGATTTCTGGCAGTGCATGGACACCCTGAGAGATGTCCAGCACCTGGAAAACATGTGGCTTTCCGGAAACGTGCCCTGGAGGTTGCACGCATGACCCAATCCTTTTGGAAAAATCGCCCTGTGTTGATAACCGGGGCTACAGGTCTTTTGGGTGGCTGGCTCGCACACAGACTTTGCCGATCCGGCGCAGACGTCGTCTGCCTCGTTCGCGACTGGGTGCCTCAAAGGGAGGCGGTCAGATCGGGCTTGCTCGAACAAATGACGGTGGTTCGAGGCGACTTGAGGGACCAGGTCTGTATCGAACGAGCGCTGGGAGAATACGAAATCGACACGGTCTTCCACCTGGGCGCGCAAACGATGGTGCCCGTTGCCAATCGAAACCCGATCTCCACATTCGAAAGCAATGTTCAGGGCACATGGTGCCTGTTGGAAGCCTGCCGGCATAGCCCTATGGTCAAACAAATAATAATGGCCTCTTCCGATAAAGCCTATGGTGACCACGACCGGTTGCCTTATAACGAGGATATGCCATTGAACGGACGCCATCCATATGATGTAAGCAAAACCTGTGCTGACCTGATTGCCCGTTGTTATGCCGTCTCCTTCGAGTTGCCCGTTGCCGTCACTCGTTGCGGGAACTTCTACGGTGGCGGCGACCTCAACTGGAACCGAATAGTCCCGGGCACAATCCGCTCGATTATTTTCGGACAAAATCCGGTCATACGCTCTGACGGTTCTTTCGTACGCGATTACCTCTACGTGGAAGACGGCGCGGCAGCCTACATGCTCCTTGCTGAAAAGCTTGCCGAATTCCCCGGGTTGCGCGGAGAGGCATTCAATTTCTCCAATGAGAGCCAGGTAACGGTGCTTGAACTCGTCCGCAAAATTCTTCACCTGACTGATAAGCCAAATCTGCGGCCGGTTATCAGGAACGAGGCCAACAACGAGATTCGCCATCAATACTTGAGCGCCGCCAAAGCGCGGGAAAAGCTCGGATGGAAACCTCTTTTCGAACTTGAAGAAGGTTTGAGAAAGACCATCGATTGGTACAAGGAATATTTCCATGGCGAGTGAGGCTGAAAACCTGCGCAGGCGCATCATTCGTCAGGTTGGCCACTATTACGGCGTTGCCTTCCCGCCTGTAGATTTCCAACCGGGAATCACCCCTGTGCCGGTCGCCGGAAGATGTTTCGATGAAAGAGATATCCAGACGCTGGTCGACGCATCCCTCGATTTTTGGCTGACCACAGGACGATATGCCGCCTCTTTTGAGCGGCAGATAGCCCATTTCCTTGGCGCCAGGTATTCAATTCTGGTTAATTCAGGGTCTTCGGCCAACCTGTTGGCCCTCTCTTGCCTTACTTCCTCAAAGCTGGCGGGACGCGCGTTGAAACCCGGCGATGAAGTGATAACCCTTGCAGCCGCCTTCCCCACCACCGTAAACCCCATCATACAGAATGGAATGCTCCCTGTTTTCGTCGACATCACCCTTCCCACTTACAATGTCGATGCCGGCGCGCTGGAGCAGGCATATAGCGCCAGAACCAAAGCGGTAATGCTGGCCCACACTCTGGGAAACCCATATGATCTTGAAAAAGTTTCGAGGTTCGCCGAAAAACACGGGCTTTGGCTCATCGAGGACTGCTGCGACGCTCTGGGATCCCTTTACGGGAACCGAATGGTCGGCACATTCGGGGACTTGGCTACCTTCAGCTTCTATCCCGCCCACCATATCACCATGGGTGAAGGGGGATGTGTATGCGGTGGACAAAAAGAACTCCTGCCGCTTTTGGAGTCCTTTCGAGACTGGGGGCGCGATTGCTGGTGTAAACCAGGCAATGACAATTCCTGCATGAGGCGGTTTGACTGGAAATTGGGAGATCTGCCCTTTGGATACGATCACAAGTATACCTATTCGCATATAGGCTACAACCTCAAAGCTACGGATATGCAGGCATCGGTGGGTTGTTCCCAGATTAAGAAACTGCCGGCGTTTATCGAGATTCGTCGCCGAAATTTCGAGATTCTCTGCTCGGGCCTCCAGGATTTGTCAGAGTTCTTTGTTTTGCCTGAACCCACTCCCGGCAGTGTCCCAAGCTGGTTTGGATTTCCCTTGACGCTGAGAGAGGATGCCCACCTCAGCCGCTCCACCCTCTTACGCTGGCTCGATGAGCGTAAAATAGCTTCCCGCCTGCTCTTTGGCGGCAATCTGATCCGGCAGCCCGCTTACAGGGATGTCCCCTGTCGGGTGATCGGGGACCTGAAGGTCTCCGACGTCGTCATGAACCGCTCATTCTGGATTGGCCTCTATCCAGGCTTGACCGGACCGATGATCGATTACGTGCTGGATGTGTTTCACCGCATACCCAAAGAACTCAACAACTCATCCAGGAGGCTTTCATGATCACCCTCAAAGCCCTAGAGCCCTTTTTCGTGTTTGAAATGGCAAACAACCATATGGGACTGCTCGAACATGGCCGTACAATCATCGGGCAGTTCGCAAACATCGCGAAACAATTCCCCTTTACATTCGGGTTCAAGCTTCAGTATCGTCAGTTAGATACCTTTATCCACCCCGCTTACACTACGAGAACAGATTTCAAGTATGTCAAACGGTTTACCGAAACTCGCCTCGCGCCTGGCCAGTACAGGCAGATCGTCGATGAGATGAAGGCGCACGGCTTCGTTGCCGTTTGCACCCCCTTTGACGAAGCATCGGTCGACCTGATCGAAGAACATGGTTTCGATATCATCAAGGTTGCAAGCTGTTCCTTCACAGATTGGCCCCTTCTGGAAAAGATCGTCAGGTCCGAAAAACCTATTATTGCCTCCACGGCTGGCGTTGCCCTGCAGGATATCGACAAAGTGGTGAGTTTTTTCGCGCACCGCAGGAAGGACTTCGCAATCATGCATTGCGTGGCTCAGTACCCCACTCCTGCCCCAGGAGTGCAGCTGAACCAGATCGATGTGCTAAAAGCCCGCTATCCTGATGTCAGGATCGGATATTCCACCCACGAAGACCCTGAGAATGTGGATAGCATAAAGATTGCCGTGGCAAAAGGAGCCACCATTTTTGAAAAACATGTTGGAGTTCTGGAAGGCCCAATCAGTTTAAACGACTATTCGGCAACCCCGCAACAGGCTGCGCGGTGGCTGCGCTCCGCACAGGTTGCCTTCGATTTGTGCGGGGTCTCCGGCAGACGGGCGGACTTCACCCGCGAAGAACTGAGCAGTTTGCGCTCGCTCCAGAGGGGCATCTTCGCTAAGCGCGCTTTCAACAAAGGAGAGTTGATTCCTCACCGCGACCTGTTCGCTGCCATTCCGACGATGGATGAACATATTACTGCCAATGACCTTTCAAAATACGCAGAGATGCATGCCCTGGAGGATATAGAGGCCAACGCTCCGCTGCTTTGCTCCAATGTCGAGCTTCGCAATTTTCAGGAGAAAGTCTATGAAATAGTGCAGGAAGTCAAAGGGCTTCTTCGCAGAAGCGGCGTGACGATACCCTCCCAGGTGGACCTCGAAATCTCCCACCACTATGGAATTGACCGGTTCCATGAATATGGACTCACTATGATGACAGTCGTCAATCGCATGTACTGCAAGAAGCTCATAGCACTTCTCCCGGGCCAGAAACACCCGACCCAGTACCACAAGCAAAAAGAAGAGACTTTCCACGTCCTCTATGGTGATGCCGACATCGAACTCAACGGGTCGTTGAAACGTCTGAAAGCAGGGGAAACAATTACTGTTGAGCGCGGAGTTCATCATTATTTCGGCACTCACAACGGGGCCATCATAGAGGAGATATCCTCTACGCACTACGCCGACGACTCCTTCTACCTTGACCCGGCAATCATGGCCAACGGAAATAGAAAAACTCTTTTGACCTACTGGTTCGATTAGACCGCGAAGCTGGGCCGGTCCGATGAAAACGATCATCTGGGACGTGGACGATGTATTGAATGACTTCATGAGAGTGTGGCTGGATGACTGGTCACCGAAGGCTGGGGCGCCCACCACCTTTAGCTTCGATCGGCTTACCAGGAACCCTCCCCATGAACTGTTGGGAATCAGCCCCAGTGAATATCTGGCCTCCATCGATGATTTTCGACTAAGTGGCAGGGCGGCGAGCCTGTCCCCCTCGCCCCAGATCGTGAACTGGTTCCGGAGGCACGGAGATAAATGTCACAATGTGGCCCTCACAGCCACTCCTCTTTGTGCCGGCCATGTTTGCGCCGAATGGGTCATGCGGCATTTCGGCCGCTGGATTCGATCCTTTAACTTTGTCCCTTCAAGGCGTCCCGCAGACTGCTCCGCTCAATTCCATGCAGACAAGTCAGACTTCCTTGGCTGGTGGGGAAAAGCCGATATGGTGGTCGACGACAAGGAGGAAAATATCGCAGGCGCGCTTGCGCTTGGCATTCGTGCGGCGCTTGTCCCCCAACCCTGGAATCATTCCGCTCGGACATTGACCGAGACGCTCGATGCCATCACGGAATTTGTGGAAGAGGTCGATTGATCTATTGTCAAGGATATGACACCGATGGTTAAGCTCTCCGACTATGCGGTACAGCGAATTATTGACGCTGGAGTCAAGCACGTGTTTCTGTTGGCGGGCGGCGGTTGTATGCATCTGATCGACTCCGTGGGCAGGCGCCCTGAGATCGAATATGTGTGCAACCTTCACGAACAGGCTTGCTCCATCGCCGCTGAAGCTTACGGCCAATACACAAATAATCTTGGAGTGGCCCTCGTGACTACCGGCCCCGGAGGCACAAACGCCATTACCGGTCTCGCGGGCGCCTGGCTCGATTCCACCCCCTGCATGTTCATCTCTGGCCAGGTAAAGCGCGCAGACATGACGGGCGACAGCGGGGTGCGGCAGATGGGTTTTCAGGAGCTGGATATCGTAAAAATCGTTGAATCCATAACCAAGTACGCCGTGACCGTCACAGACCCGCTTACCATAAGACATCACATCGACAAGGCGCTCTACCTTGCCCGCACCGGCAGACCCGGCCCGGTCTGGATCGATATTCCACTCGATGTGCAGTCGGCTCAAATCGATGAGGATAAACTGGAAGGATATATCCCTCCCGACAACGCTCGCCCTTGGGATGGCGAACAAGTCAGCAAAGAGGTGAGCGCAGCCATAGAACTTCTCAACAAGTCCGAAAGGCCGGTCTTGCTGGTGGGAAATGGAGTCAGGCTCGCAAAAGCCGTCAACGACCTCTATTCGCTTCTCGACGCCCTTCGGATACCCGTTCTGACGACCTGGAAGACGGCCGACATCATCGAGGAAGACCATCCCTTCTATGTCGGCAGACCCGGCGCCATTGGGCAGCGGGCGGCAAATTTCGCCCAGCAGAACTCGGATTTCATGCTCATCATCGGGGCGCGCCTCGACCTGGGGCAAACCGGCTACAATCACTCAACTTTGCCAGAGCGGCTAACAAGGTGATGATCGACATCGACCCCGCCGAAATCTCCAAAATGAACATGAAAATCGAGGTGCCGATCTGTGCCGATGCCGGCAGGGTCATCCGTGAATTTATCGCGCAGTCGGAATCTGTCGAGCAAAAAGAGCGCTCCCCCTGGTGGCGCTGGTGCCGCAAATGGAAAGGAACTTACCCGGTAGTTCTCCCCGAGTACTGGAATTCATGCGATGGCGTGAGCACGTACGTTCTGATCGATGTGTTGTCCGATGAGATGTCAGCCGAAGACCTGCTCGTCCCGGGCAGTTCGGGCACATGCAGCGAGGTCACCTTGCAGGCGTTTCGCGTGAAAAAAGGCATGCGGATACTAAACACTCAGGGTCTGGGTTCGATGGGGTTTGGAATCGCTGCCGGCATCGGAGCGTGTCTTGCCGCAAACCGCAAACGAACTGTCTGCGTCGATGGAGACGGCGGGTTCCAGATGAACATCCAGGAACTCGAGACCGTCAAACGTTTGAACCTGCCCATTAAATTCTTTGTCCTCAATAATCACGGCTACGCATCCATCCAGGCCACTCAGCGCAATTACTTCGATGGGTTTTTCGTAGGAAGCAATAAAGAAAGCGGCATGACATTGCCGGATATAGGAAACGTTACACAGGCGTTTGGCCTGAAAGCTGCATGCATTGCCGGTCACGACAACATTAGGCAGAGGGTCAAAGAAGTCCTGGACATGGAAGGGCCTGTAGTTTGCGAGGTGATAATTACTCCGAATCAGACGACGGCGCCGAGGATTTCTTCGGTAAAGAATGCAGACGGCACGATAAGTTCAACACCGTTGGAAGATACGTGGCCGTTCTTGGATCGTGAAGAATTAGCAGAGAATATGCTTGTGCCTATGGAAAAATAATCGAAATACTTGAGGAACTTTCATGGCCGCTCCAGTGTGGAAGACAGAGGAAGAAAACAGCAAAAGGAATACCCTCCGCAAACAAAAGCCTTACGTGTATGATAAGGTGATGCAATTCGAAAACAAGTTAAGACGGGGGGAAAGCATCGCAATCATCCAGTTTCAGTACAACTACACGTGCAATTTGAGCTGTCTGCACTGCTCAGTGAAAAGGTTCCAGGGAAAAAACGGCAAAAGGTCGCTAAACGTCAGGGACGTAAGAGAGCTGGCTCGACAAGCGGATGAAATGGGTCTGGCCCGGTTTGTTATTACCGGTGGAGAACCGCTTGTATTCAAGGACTTAGATGCTGTCGTGGAAGCCATCGATCCCGGCAGGTTCTACATAAATGTCGACTCCAACGGCTGGCTGCTCGACCGGAACAAAGCCATACACTTGAAGAGTATAGGTGTCGATAGGGTCCAGTTGAGCCTGGACAGCCTGGATGCTAACGAGCATGACGCTTTTAGAAGAGCAAAGGGTTCTTACAAAAGGGCCATGAAAGCTGTTGACTTCGCATTGAACGCCGGTTTGGCGATCTTCATACAAACCGTGGTCACCAAACAAAGACTCCGCTCGGATGAGTTCCTGCATTTCATAGAGTTCTTTAACAGAAAAGGGATCGGAGTATTTGTAACGTATGCCAAGCCGGTGGGTTCATGGGAAGGAAATTTTGACGTCCTGATCGACAAAAGTGATATGGAGTATATGAGACAACTCGAAAAAGAACATAATGTGTATACCCATTTAACCCCAGCATACGGATTGATCATGGGATGTATTGCGGTAAAGGGAATGTTTTCCGTCACCCAATACGGCGATGTGTTGCCCTGTCCCTATATCCACACATCCATAGGTAATATACTGGATACGCCTCTAAGTGAAATAATACAAAGAGGTTTGAATATCAAGTATTTCGGTGAACATGTTGATACTTGTCTCATAGCCGAAGACACAAACTTCATCAATAAATATGTTGTAAATCGAATATATAATAAGCCGCTGCCGGTCCCCTATTCAGAGGTCTTTACCGAGGAGGACAGAACCATACGCTCTTTCAACTTGGATATGTAGCAAGTGAGGAACCTGCTGAATTATGGACATCGGAACTGCCATAGCGATACTCGACAGGGAAGTGCCTGATCCGAGAACAGGACTGCCTGACGATTTGTTTTACTACATAAGTAAAACGACACCACTGGTAAATGTCGATCTTTTGATAAAGGATGAAAAAGGCCGTACTCTCCTGGCCTGGAGAGATGATCAATATGCCGGAAAGGGGTGGCATGTGCCAGGTGGCATAGTCAGATTCAAGGAAACTTTTGAAACCAGGCTAAGGAAGGTAGCTGAAGCCGAGATAGGCGCCGATATAAGCTTCTCCCCTGCTCCGGTCGCAATTAATCAGATGATCAACCGTAATTGTGATATACGGGGTCACTTCATTTCCATTCTCTACAACTGTTTCCTTTCGAGCACTTTCCTCCCGCCCAACAAAGGCCTTTCGATGAACGACAGGGGATATCTGATGTGGCATGAGTCTTGTCCGACAAATTTGATAATATGGCACGAGATATACAGAGAATACATATGAGAGCTAAGGATATTTCCGGACAGGCCCCGGGGGGGTGCAGAACTCGACTATCGGAAGTGCTTCCGCTCGATTCCCCATTTGTGATGCAGATTTTCCCGGTCTATGGCTGTAACTTCAAATGCGCTTATTGCATTTTCTCCGTACCGGAATCCAGCAGACACTTCATAAGTGACGTGAAAATGATGGAGTGGCGGCTATACAGAAAATGTATTGACGATGCAGTTTTCCAGAATAAAATCAAAGTGCTGCGTTTTGTTGGAATTGGAGAGCCCCTCTTACACAAAAATATCTCCGAGATGGTCGATTACGCGGTTTCAAGGGATGTGGCCCATACCGTAGAGCTGATCACCAATGCATATCTGTTGACTCCTGAAATTTCCGATTCCTTGATATCAGCCGGACTCACCAGGCTGGTAGTGTCTCTGCAGGGAACCACTGCTGCGAATTATAAGCAGGTATCCAATGCGACCATCAATTTCGACAGGTTGATTGAAAGGCTCAGATATTTTTACGATCGAAAAACCAATACCCAAGTGTACATGAAAATCATCGACTATGCTCTGGATGGCGAGGAGGATAAACAAAGATTTTACGAAATCTTTGGAGACCTCTGTGATACGATCGCCATAGAACATGCTGTTCCTATTCACACCGGAGTGGATTTCGAAAGGACTTTGACGGACGATAAATCCGAGGTCACCCAGTTTGGGCTTCCGGTTTCGGAAGTTCATATCTGCCCACAGCCCTTTTTCACAATGCAGATCAATCCGGACGGCAAAGTCGTGCCCTGCTATTCTTTTGAATATCCGGAAATAATGGGAGACTGTCATAGCGAGACTGTTGCCGGAATCTGGAACGGCACCCGATTTCGGAAGTTCCGCCGCAGAATGCTCGACGGTTCGAAACGGCTCGGCAAAGTCTGCGCTGAGTGCAACATAATCAAATACCGCCTGTTTCCTGAAGACGTCCTGAATGACGATGCAGAGCGGTTGAAAGCTTACTATGAGGCCAATTGAGGCGTCCGCGCTATGAGTAAATCCACTGTAGCCATACTTGGCGCCACATCCCATATCGCAAAGGGCCTAATCAGCAGATTCATTCGAAACGCTGAGTTTTCCCTGCACTTGTTCACCAGGTCCGCAGCCGGGATCATCGAATTTCTCAATTCCCTTGGAAAGAAGCTTGACGAGGGTTGTGTCGTTCACAAAGGCTATGTTGATTTCCTCGATTGCTTCTATGACGTTGTGATCAACTGCGTAGGCGTGGGAACCAAAACCAGCCCCAACGACACCTGCCATGACTACTTCACCGTTACTGAAGAATACGACAACATGGCTATCGGGTATCTCCGTGATATTTCCCCTGCCGCTCTCTATATCAGTTTCAGCAGCGGTGCAGTCTACGGAGGAAACTTTTACGCCCCGGTGGATGAATTTTCGGTAAACACCATTCGTGTCAATAACGTCCTTCCGGAGGATTTCTACGGCATTGCGCGGATAAATTCCGAGACGAAGCACCGCGCCCATGAACACCTCAGGATCGTCGACCTCCGAATATTTTCTTACTTCAGCAGGTATATAAACCTCGCCGACGGCTACTTCATCACGGACCTTTTGCGGGCTATACTGGAGGATAAAGTCCTCGTTACGGACGACGCCAATATTGTACGAGACTACCTGCATCCCGAAGACCTCTTTTCGATGATAGTCAATTGCATCCATGCCGGAAAGATAAACTCGGCCATGGATGTTAACAGTTCGCGTCCGATTTCGAAGCGTGAGATACTGAATTATTTCACTTCGGAATACGGACTCAAATACGAAAGTCATAAATCGATAAAGAAGGCCGGCGCAACCGGCGTAAAGAACAATTACTACTCAACGTGCAAAAAAGCGTACCAAATCGGCTACGTACCGCGATTCAGTTCGATGGACACTCTTATGCACGAGGCCAGGCAGATCCTGGCTCAAAAACCGAACATCTAGGAGGTCTTGATTATGGAAGCCCAACTGCGGTCGCAGGTGCATAGCGAGCGAGTGGCGCTTGAGAAAGTCATCCCTCTTGTGACGCCATTTGTCGTTTATTTGGAACCGTCCGGCTACTGCAACCTGAAATGCAAATTCTGTCCGCATGGAGTTGCCGGGAGCCCGCTGAAAAAAGACATAATGTCATTGGAATTATTTAAGAAAGTTATTGATGATCTGACGGCGTTCCCTGAGAAAATCAAACTCATGCGTGTGTGTGGCAACGGCGACCCCCTGACCAATAAGGCCCTGGTTTCCATGGTCGAGTACGCCCATGAACGTCAGGTCCTGGAGAGGATAGAGTTGATTTCCAACGGTGTCTTGTTGACTCCCCATCTCATTGAAAATTTACCGCATTTCGTTGACAGGATCGTTATTTCCATCGAAGGTTTGAGTGCCGACGACTATCTGCGCATATGCGGCGTCCGTGTCGACTTTGAGAAACTTGTGTGGAATATCGGTGCGTTGCACGGGTCGAAAGGCGAATGCGTCCTGCACGTCAAAATACACCATGCCGCTGTCCCGACAGCCGAAAAACGGGAAGAATTCCTGACGACCTTTGGCCGCATTTGTGATGAAATTTTTGTTGAGAACCTGGTCCCGATGTGGCCTCAGTGCGACTCGCCGTATTCTTCCAGTGTGTTTCGGTACAATAATGGCGATGTTGTTAAACGAAAAGTCTGTGCACAGATATTCAAGGGGGTCCAGGTCCAGGCGGATGGTGAAGTGCTGCCCTGCTGCGTGGACTGGAAGAGAGTAAATCTGCTCGGCAACGTCAAGGATGAGCCGCTTCGTGATATTTGGAATGGTTCCAGGATGAGAAAACTCCAGATCGATCATTTGAGCGGTAAAAAGGCAAGACTTAAGCTCTGCAGAGACTGCGCCATGAACGACTATTGTGAAGTGGACAACTTGGACGGACACGCTCAGGAGTGCATAGAACGGCTGAAAAGGGATGAGCTCATACACTAGGCCGCACGCGGGGCTTTTTCTCGAAAACTGCACTGTGAAATGAATCGGGAGCGGAAAAATGATCTCAGAACCTGTTCAAAACGATCCGAACAATCCACTGGTCAGCATCGTTGTTTTCAATTACGATGGGCAGTATTTAAGAAAATGCTTAGACAGCATTTTTCAACAGAATATTCTAAATAATTTCGAGGTCGTGCTTATCGATGATGCATCAAATGATGGCTCCTGGGACATTGCGTTAGAATACTTAACGAAGTATCCAAAGAGAACAACGATCCAACGCAACAGGAGAGGTCTTGGTTCGGACAGCAATGTGCAAAAATGCATAGGATTGGCTAAAGGAAAGTATCTCGTTCACCTCACAAACGATCAGGCTTTTTTACCGGAATACATTAAACGCTGCCTCGATGTCATGGTTTGCGATCCCCACGCAAAATTCAGCATGATGAGTCGCCAAGACCTTGACCCACCTTTACCAAGCGTATTGAGCAGACCTCGCATCAGCATTTTGTGCTACAACTACAACTATGGACGCTATCTCATACAATGTTTGGAAAGCGTATTTGCCCAGACCTATGAAAATTTCGAGCTTTGCTTTTCTGATAACGCTTCGACCGATGAATCCTGGCAAATTGCACTGGAATTCGCACGGAAATATCCGGAAAAGATGTACATCACTCGAAATCGTAAGAACTTTGGACCGGATGATAATTTTGCCAACAGCCGAAGAAATATGAGTGGCAAGTATTATGTCAATTTCTGTTCCGACGACGCACTTGAACCGGAATACCTCGAACGTTGTGTCAATGCATTGGAAGCACACCCCAATGCAGGGTTGGCCATTGTGAATAGGGCAATTATCGACGAGCACGGAAGACGCATGGAAGAGCCGCCTTTCTACAACCAATCCTGCATCATCCCGGGGGAAGAACAGGCCGCGGTGTATATGATGGCGGGGGTAAATCCAAGCGTCTCACAAATCATGTACCGGCGAGCTATCGTTGAGACCAGAAGCTCCACGGGCGGCCTCGCAAACAGGTATTACGGGACCCGCATTCTGGACTTCAATATCAGCATCGATTATGACATTGCATTCATAAAAGACCCTTTGCTGTTGCACCGCATTCATTCACAGAGCGATACAAATCAGGCGGATTCGGACCTTCTGCCAATCCTGGGGTTGTACGTATTAAACTATCAATTCGCCGACATTGCGGCTGTCAGAAACCTGACGAAAGTAACGGGACGCCTCCCTCAGTCGCTCCATAAGCTGGCCCAGCTGAGCATTCGCTACAGCATCCGTTCACTCTTGGAGAAAGACGAACTGGCGGCGTTGAGATACTTCCACCTGGCAATGGCCATAGATCCCCAAGTCGCCGGCGACCCCACATGGAATAAGCTTCAGGAATGCTGGACAGCCCATCCGTCCAGAAAGGAACAAATCGTCGAGGAATTTAAAACCACGGATAATCTGGCTGCACGAACCATTTCCTACGATCCGCCGCCCGGCAGCATACCCATATCTCCGGACGGAAACGTGATTAGACTGGCATCTTGAACATGGGCTCTGTCATGACAAACGAATCGGACCGACTGCTGCAAATCAACCAGGGCAGGCTGGGCAATGTGCGGCGTCTCGTGCTCTTCGGTCTTGGCGCGCAGTTCCAGGATTGCTATCGTCAACTCTTGCCCTGGCTGGGCCGGGAACCGGACTGCCTTTGTGATAATGCTCCCGAAAAGTGGGGCAGGCAGTTCTTTGGCAAAAAATGCATCTCTCCAGTCGAATTGGGCCAATTGGGCGAAGACACCGAAGTAGTTATCACCATAAGAAGATACGAGGAGATATACCGGCAACTTAGTGAAATGGGACTAAAAAACGTTTTCGTAGCTTGTTTTGATCGCGCCTATGATGTTGTTCACAACGTCAGAAGCATTCGAACCGAGCAATTCTCAAGCGACGAAGGACGTTTTGATAGCCCGGTTCGAGGCAAGTGGACCCTGGTCACCGGCGCCTCACGCGGTATCGGGCGGCAGATCGCCCTGGAGATGGCCAAACTCGGCGCCAATATTATTGCGCATAGCCGTCATATTTCGCACACCGATGAGATCGTTCACTTCTGTTCGGCGCTTGGCGTACAGGCGCTCCCTCTTGGAGCGGAACTCAGCGACCCATCAGAACTGGAAGCAATGCTCGATAAGCTCAAAAACAGCTATCCTCCCGTCGATATAGTCTTCAATAACGCAGGAATTTCCCTGTCGTGCGGACCCGATCCCCGGGATATTTCCTTTAACGATTACATGTTTCATTATGCCGTTAACACTATTGCGCCTATACACATCTCATGTTGTTTGATTCCCGGTATGATAAATCGAGGTTTCGGGCGTATTATAAATATCTCCAGCACCATTCAGAACAGACCTTCCGAAATGGCGTATTCGTGCAGTAAGGCTGCCCTGAGTAAATTCGTTCATGATCTGGCACCGAGTTTGCATAATACTGGAGTAGCCATATGTCTTGTATGCCCAGGGCATGTCCGCTCGGACATGGGCGGTGTCGACGCTCCCAATAGTGTGGAAAGCGTAACGCCGGGAGCCTTGCTGGGCGCAATGATGATAGAAAACGTTAACGGTTGCTGGTTCGTCGCCCAGGATTATGCCGGGCTGAGTATACCGGCGGCGATAAAGAGAGCCCATTTCTATTACGGCCAAAGGAGCTAGCGATGGGTGGCGAACCCTTCGGACCGGACAACATAGTCAAAACTTGCAGCAAGTTGGAGAGCGGACTGAATCTAACCATAGAAGGACTGAGGGGGTGCATCAATGGGGCCCTGTCGCCGCCCCTGTTCTGCAGTTGTGACGAAATCAGCAGTGACGAAGTAACAAAGGATTTTATTATCGAAAAACGAAAAGAATATATAAGGATGCTCAATGACGACCACAGCGACATTGACTGTAAACGCTGCCTCATGGTTGAGAAGAAACGCTACGGGGACATATCATTCTCCCGCCTCGGGCATCTTGATCTGCAACACTATTCGATTTGTAACCTGAACTGTACATATTGCAATTATACAAGAAGAAATCAACGTTTACCGCCACAGTACGATGCATTGAAAGTCCTTCGGTTGTTTTCACAAGAGGATGTTCTGTGGAATGCGCACGTCGATTTTTCAGGCGGTGAGCCCAGCCTGCTGGACAATCTCGAGGAGTATCTCGCGTTTTTTCGAAATCGCCGAATCCGAGTCCTCATGCATACCAATGCAGTCCGGTTCCATCACGCGATATACGACGGCCTGGCGGACGGGTCGCTCTATTGGGTGACGACATCCTTGGATGCCGGCGTGCCGTCGACGTTCAAAGCTTTAAGAGGCAGGGATGAGTATTTGGGGGTCCTCGAGAATCTTAGCCGCTATGCTGTTGCAGGCAGCAATGGTAAGGGAATGCTTTCGGTCAAATACATTGTCTGCGAGTCCAACTGCAGCGACGATGATATCGCGGGCTTTGCATACGCAATGCTTGCGCTTCGTCCGCAAAAGGTGTGGCTTACTTTCGATTTCACCCCGCTATATGTCCATCAGTTCGATCATGACTACTCAAACCAGATTCAAGCTTACGCCAAGTTATATCTGCTTCTGAAAAAACACGGAATCGAGGCCTTTCACTATTACGGAGAGGCTTTAGCCTCAGTCAGCTCGGAAGGCAGAGACGTGATGAATCGCGTCTTTTCGGCAATAGCCAACCATAGCGCCGCCGTGCCGCTGGGCGTTCCTGATCTTCTTTTCAAGGATTTCAGAAACGGCGAGCCTCTTTTGGGCAGCGAACCGGACAAGTTCTCGGTGAACCCGTTGAAATTGACCAGAGATGATGGCCGGTCCAGGAAGTGGTCTCTCCATGGAAAACGTGTCCTGCTGGCGCCGGCATGCCCGCGAACGCAACAATTACTGTTCGATCCTCAGATTCAACAAGCGGATTGGATAGGTTTTGTCGATCGCAATCCCATTCAGCAGGGAAAAACCATCGATGGCAGGACCATATTTAGTTATGAAGCAATTCGATCTGTGAATCCAGACGTGATTCTCGTTGCTTCACCGGAAAAACATCGTATTGACATCCTGAAGCAGATAGCCCGGGAAGCGCCCGGGAGCGCTAGAATAGCAGAGCTTGCTTAAGGCCCGGGGACAATCTCCGATGAGCGGTCTGCCGAACTGGAAATGCGGCAACAGAGCGCTGCCGAGCTAGGCGGAAAGGTACAGAACCTATGAATTATCTGCTGGTTATGCCAAAAGAAGCATCGAAAGCATCAACTTCTTTGGCCGTGGTGTTCCCGATTGGATTGTCCTATGTTTCGTCGAGTCTTAAAAATGCAGGCTATAATGTGCATACCGTCAATCTCGAATATCAGGATAGCGATACTTTCGACGTATTGAGCGACCTGATTCATCGCAACAATATCGATGTAGTATGCACAGGTGGTCTGAGCCTCGATTGCTACAAAATCATTGATGTATTGGACACAGTTCGCAAAATCAATTCTGAGATTATTACCGTCGTCGGCGGTGGAATTATGAGCTCGGATCCTCTGACTGCCATGGAGGTTTTGAATTCCGATATAGGCGTTATCGGCCAGGGTGAAAACACCATGTGCGATCTAGCCAATGCCCTGGACAGCCACCTTCCATATTCAGACATGCCTGGGTTGATTTTCAGAAATGGAGACAATTCATTACATATATCCGGTCCAAGGAAAGACATCATAGACCTCGACTCGATGCCTTTTCCGGATTTCGAAGGGTTCTCCTACGGAAAATGGGCTAAATGTACTGGATACGGCGTGATTGCGTGCAGCAGGTCATGTACTCACTCCTGTACGTTCTGCTTTCATCCGTCGGGGCAAAAATATCGGCAGAGGTCCCTGGATAACATTTTCATGGAAATCGACTATCAAGTTGAACATTTCGGTCTGAAGACCCTTTCGCTGATTGATGAGCTGTTTGCTACCAAGCGCGATCGTGTGCTCGAATTTTGTGAGCGTATTAAAACATATAACATAACATGGTCATGTGGCCTTCGCGTCTGTGATGTGGATGCCGAATTATTAATGGAAATGAAAAAGTCTGGCTGCGTATGTATAGGTTATGGGCTTGAAAGCGCAGACGATTCAGTATTAAAAAGCATGCGGAAAGGAATCACTGTCAAACAGATTAATCGTGCATTGGACGTAACATATGAAGCTGGTATCAATATTGTTGCGAATTTTATTTTCGGGGACATAAGCGAAACCAAAGAAACGGCTACTAACACAATAGAGTATTGGAAAAGGCATATTGACCGCGATTATATTAATCTTAGTTTCATCACTGTATATCCCGGTACATACTTATACAAGTATGCACTTTCAACTGGATTAATTACGGACAAGAAACAGTTTCTATTAAGCGGCTGTCCCTTAATAAATGTGTCGAAACTCACTGAGTATGAATACAATGAGTTGGCATCTCTAATTGCAGAGTTGCGGCTGCATCCGCACGTCCTCTGCAAATCGCCTCGAATGCGTGAGATTCGACCTGACGGGACATGTACCATAGAATTTGAATGCAGAAAATGTGGCGCCATACATTCCACGGAGTTGTTTTTTTGGTTCAAAAGTGAATACGTTTGCGTCAACTGCGGTTTAATAAACGAAGTTGATCCATTTGAAACCGCAGTTCACAGGCCGGAATTATTTTGCTCCCGACTTCCTGATTCCAGCAATATTGCCATATGGGGCGCAGGAGGAATCTATTATAAAATAGCCCGTAAATACAACCTTTTATCTCCAGACCAATTTGTGTTGATTGACTCCGACGAGCGGTTGCACGGGCTAAGTATCTGCAATAAGCGAATTTACCCGCCTGACGAAATCGCAACAAGTCACATAGATACGGTCATCCTGACTGCGCTGAGCCGGAAGGACGAAATTTACAGCGCCATTTGCAGCAAGTATCCGTCAGTTACTAATGTATTCACTCCGGCATTCGATTTGGAAAGGGAAGGCGTTGTTCCGAATTTGCAGCGCATCGAGCGGGTCGCAGTCCGGGAGAGTTCGCTATGAATTATTTGCTGGTAATGCCGAAAAGCCTTGCGTCCATCGAACACTTCAACATTTTCCCCATTGGGCTGGCCTATGTTTCTGCGAGCCTGAAAAGCTGCGGATTCAGCGTTTATACGGCGAACCTCGATTATGTTGAGGGGGACACCGATTCTGCATTAAATAAGCTCATTACTGACAACGACATAGATGTGATCTGCACTGGCGGGCTCAGCCGGGACTGTCACAAACTCAGGGAAATCATTGACACCGCACGCAGGATTAAATCTGACATTATCTCGATCGTGGGCGGGGGCGTTATTAGTTCGGACCCCCAACCTGCGATGCGAGTGCTTGGTGCTGACATCGGCGTAATCGGGGAGGGGGAAATCACGATATGCGAGCTGGCTCGGGCCCTGGATAACGACCAACCCTATGAAAGCATATCGGGCCTTATCTACAGGGATAAAAACAACGGTTTGGTTACGACATCGCCTCGGGAGGAGATCGCCGATATCGACTCTATCCCCTTTCCGGATTTCGAGGGCTTCGATTACGAAAAATGGGTGAAATCCGCGAACGCCGGGCTCATTTTGACTGACAGATCCTGTCCTTTTAATTGCACATTTTGTTATCATCCTACTGGGAGTAAATATCGTCAGCGAAGCCTCGATAACATATTCAAGGAATTGGATTATCAGGTACAGCGTTATGGAATCGAAACTGTGGGTCTAAGCAGTGAATTATTTTCTATCAACAAGGATAGAGTTATAGATTTCTGTAACAGGATTATGAAGCACCATATTTCCTGGGGCTGTTGTCTTCGTGTTCCCGACGTTGATGCAGACCTTTTGAGTCGGATGAAAGCGTCGGGGTGTGTTAATGTATGCATGGGGTTAGAAAGTGCTGACAATTCCATATTGAAAAGCATGCGGAAAAATATCACGGTAGAACAAATAGAGAGAGCACTTACACTCACTCATGAAGCTGGCATAAACATTGAATCAGGATTTATATTTGGTGATATAAATGAAACAAAAGAAACAGTGGCTAATACGCTGAATTTCTGGCATCGGCATAAAGATGTGCACTATATGAATCTGACCATGATATACGTATTTCCAGGCTCATATTTATACCGATACGCATGTGAGAGAGGAATCATCAAAGACCGGGAGCAGTTTCTCAGGGATGGTTGCCCGCTTATTAATGTATCAAAGCTCACTGATTCAGAATATCGTGACGTTACCTCACTGATCACCGAATTGCGCCTGCACCCTCACGTGCCGGTCAAATCCTCTCAAATCGCCTCAATCGAATCCGGCGGCGAATGCAATACCGAGTCTTTCTGCCGCAAGTGCGGCGCACCGAGCGAAACCTCGGTAATGTTCTGGTACGGGAAAGAAATACGGTGTCCTGCATGCGGCTTGATAAACTTCGTAGACCCATTTCAAAATGCGCTGCACCTGGAGGATGCCTTTATTGCCCAACTGCCGGTTGACCGTAATATCGTTCTATGGGGCGCGGGTGGAGTTTATTATAAACTCATGGGCAAGTACCCGGTTCTGGCTTCGGATCGATTCCTGTTGGTTGACAAGAACCCTGCTCAACAAGGACTGACGATTTGCGGTAAGAAAATCCATTCCCCTGATATTATCGTGCAAGACAATATCAGAACCGTAGTCATTACCGCCTTGAGCCGAAAGGAAGAGATTCGCGCCACGCTGGAGAGCGACTATCACACTGTAGAAATCGTCCTGGTGCCTGACTTCGATATCCTTGAGCTTGGAATTGTCCCTGTGTTAAAGCATGCGGCGGTATTCCATCGCTCATTGGCAAT
>DASPQK010000314.1:0-23150 GCA_035624985.1 Syntrophobacteraceae bacterium
AGCGCCGGTCTCACCCCGGACCAGATCGACTACGTCAGCGCTCATGGAACAGCCACGCCCGAGGGTGACAGGGTGGAGACGCTTGCGATGAAGGAAGTATTCGGTCCCAGGGCTTACGAGCTGCCGATCAGTTCGATCAAAGGGGCCACAGGCCATATGATGGCCGCCGCCGGGATTGTCGAACTGATTGCATCCCTTAAAGGCATCAGGGAAGGCATCGTCCCTCCGACAATCAACTATGAGAACCCGGACCCCGATTGCGACCTTAACTATGTCCCAAATCAGGCGCAACGGGTTGCCGTCAAGACAGTGCTGTCGAACTCCTTCGGATTTGGAGGTCAAAACGCGAGCATAGTCGTAAGAGAGATATAAGGCGGGGTTGCCTCCATAAGCGCTATCTTAATCATCACATTGCGATTTGTGGGGTGGGGTGTTCATCCCCACCCGTATCAGGTCCCAGCAAATCTTGGTAGGGGTGGGGTTTATCCCCACCCGTATCGGCCAAACCAGAGAACCATTCCATCGATAAGCTCAAGCGCAGGAGATAATCCCCTAACGCACGGGATTCTGCCAGATATATCGAGCCACTTTTTCCAATGATTCCTCTTCCCGTAGCGCGTGGTCATTGAAGCTGCGCTGCCATAAATACCCGCCCGTGCTCCAATCGGCGAGCGAGAGGCGTAAGCAGGCCCTTGAACAACCTGACGAAATCGACGATACCTTCGTCCTTCAAAAGCAAATGAAGATGATCGGGCATTATGCACCATGAAAAAAGAACCATTTGCCATGCCTGGACCATTTCAGGAAGGAGTCGCGTGGGGGCGCCTGCAAGTTCAGAGTGCAGGCGAAACTGTTCAACGACAATTATTTCTTCCGGGTAACGACAATTAAAATTCCCGGTCAGCGTCAATTATTTTTCCCGCCCAACGACAATTAGGCCCCATTCCTTTCTCCCCCTGTAAGCCATCTTTATTATTGATTTTTATATGTTATCATCAGCTTGCCCACCTGGAGGACAAGGCACTGCTGGAGAGCAACCTGAGCGCCGAGGTGGGGGGATGACGGAGGGGCGGAGGCTTTTGCTTCCGTCCTTTTTTTCTCTGCCCCTTTTGATTCCCCCAATGCGTTAAACTCCGGGGGTTTTGGGGGCAGAGCCCCCATGTCCAATCGATCCGATCCACGATACTCCTTTTTTTGAAACATGAGCTAACCTTGATCCTTTTTCTTCGAGTGCTCCAGCCTGAAACTGGGGACGTTGAGCTCCAGGATGATACTGTGGTGCACCACCCGATCGATGGCGGCTGCCGTTGTCATGGGGTCTTTAAAGATCTGCTCCCATTTGGAAAAGGGAAGATTGCTCGTGACCATGATGGAAGCTTTCTCGTAACGGTTGGCCATAAAGGTGAAGAGCACCTCCATTTCCTCGCGGCTCTGCTGCACGTAGCCAATGTCGTCGATGACAACGGCATCGTAGCGACCCAGCCGCTTGAGAGATGCGGTGAGTTTGAGGTCTTTTTTCGCCGCAAGTAAGCCCTCGACCAGGACACTGCAGGAGCTAAACAGAATCCTGCGCCCTCGATGAATCAGCTCATTGGCGATTGCACACAGCAGGTGCGTTTTCCCGCTCCCGGGATTTCCAAAGGCAAGCACATTTTCAGCCCGGTCAAGAAAAGTTCCTTCGACAAGCAAACTTATGTGGGCTTCGACTTTTTGAGGGAGTCTGGAGCGGTCAAAGCTCGCCATCGTCTTTTCCAGTGGGAGGCCGGAGTCGTGCAGATAACGCTCGATCCGGCTCTGGCGCCTCGCTTCCATCTCGCGTTCAAGCACTTCCAGTAGATACTGCTCGAAGCTCAATGCATTGCGCCTGGCAAGACCCGCCTCAGACTCGAAACAAGCCCGCATTGTTGGCAGATGAAGCTCTTTTAGGATCCTGACAATTCTCTTGTTAGTTTCCACAGGCCGCCTCCTGTGAAAGAAGCGTGTCGTAGGTCCCGAGGTCGACTTCGGCGATCTCCACCTCGGTTGGCGCAGAAACTTTTTCGCAACTGCCGAGCAATCTTTCCACGCTCTCGGCGTCCGGGACCTCTGCTCTTTCCAGCAGCACTCTCAGTGCGTCATCTACCTTTGCCTCACCCTGTTTTGCAGCCAGATTGAGCAGGGCAAGATAACGCCTGGCGTTTTTCTTGAGCCCATCGTAGGCCATCCGGAACCGGTGGCTCGGGAACAGGTCTTCCCGGTACCGGTAGTTCTCAAAAGCTCCCGGCTTCCTTAAGAGCCAATCGATTATGTGGCGGTATTCGATACGGTGTTTTTCCGCTCCCCTGATCCTGGGGAACTTGTCGACCAGGCGCTGAGCATACCAGATTTCCAGATGTTCCATGTAAAGCCGCACCTCGACGATTTCTCCGATAAGACGGGTGTCCACCGAATACACATTATGGACAATCCGCACAGTGCTCGAAGGCCCAACTTTGACCCTGAGCCTTTTGCATGCCTCAAGCCTCCTTGCCGGCAAGGGCTTCAATACCTCTAATTCTTCTTTAAATCTTTCCCGCCTTCCGGCATTTAGTTGGGCAAAGAGCTTCTTTACAAACCCGGCGTATTCTTCACGGCTCGCAAAATCCCTGTTGCCCCGCAGAAGCAATGCCTGATCCATCGCCTTTTTAAACCGATGGTGACGCTGCTCGACGTCTCCATTTTCATGAGGACTTTCGGCATTGGTTGCCTCGGTGCTGATGCCATAATGTTTTAACAGGGCGCGATAGCGCTGTGTGAACTCTTCCGGAGAATCGGCGCGGTGAACAGCAGTGCTCAGCCGATCCGTCCGATGAGCCTTCGGGGCGCCGCCAAGTTGCCAAAGCGCGCTCTGAAGTCCTTCGCTCAAGCTCTCAAAGCTTTCCGAAAAGCAGATTATGCCGGTTTCCCAGTTTGAATACGGAAGCACAAGATGATAGACCAGATGGTCAAAAAACTGTCCCCGGATGGCGATCTCGAGCTTTCCCATCCGCGTAAAGTCAGACTCACACAATTGTCCGGGATCATGAACCTGGGGGAAAAACACCTCCTTTTGCGGTCCCTCCAGCGCTCGCCATGCCTTGATCCGACGCTGCAAAGAGCGGATCTGTCCATCCGAAAATCGTCCCGGATAGCGCCGTTGCAAATCTTCAAAAAGAGTCTTCGCCTCAAAACCGGGATTAACCATAAGTCTTGCTCGAACCTCTTCCCAGACATCCTCAAAAGGATCCGACCTGGTCCGCCAAGTGTGCTCCACCCTGGATTGACTTGGAAGCATGCCGCAATCCCGCCATTTTCTTGCCGTCTTTTCGTCCATTCCTGCCTTGGCCGCAGCAGCAGCCAATGTCTCTTCCTCATTTATCAGTTTCATAAGCATTCTCACCTGTCTGTCCGTCACCATCCCGAACTCTCCTTCCTTAAAAAAAGCTCGGTTGGCGCAATAACAATTCAACCCCAAACCGGGAATTTTAATTGTCGCCAGACAGGAATTTTAGTTGTCGCCAAGCGGGAATTATAATCGTCGCTAATCACGAAACCATGGATACCTTTGGAAAGTCCCAATTGTTATGGAGAATGCATGACCCTGTTGGTAGACAACCAGTGAGAGTTGTATCCTTTTGCGTGTCGATAAAGCCCTCATCAGGCAGGCCTCTTTAACGCGGTGATAAACTGGGCGGGGATAAACCCCGCCCCTACGGAGGTCATCCCGTGTGAGGTTTTAAGTTAGCGCTTATGGGGGTTGCCCCTGTGGGCGAAACCGCATTCGAGGTTTTACGGGCGGCGCAGCTACTGTTTTTACCGCAAAGGGCAATCAGAAATCAGACGGCATCCGTGATATTGTCTAACCGTTCTACAGGGTAAGACAGATCAGGTTATACAGACGGACACGATTATCCGGACTGTAGATACATGAGGGGACAGTCAAAAGAAGTTTGACTGGTAACGGTAAAGGAGATCGGCCTCTTCATCTGGGTGCAACAGATCCAACGGCCTGGCCCCCATTTTACAGAGATAGTTCGGGGAAGCGCCATAGAGCCTGCAGGTAAAAGGCCGGACCGGGTAAATGGCGCAACCCCGTTCGCACACATAGGGGCAGGTTGTTCCCACCGCATGTTTCATTTCCATGCCGTGTTCACGGAGAAAGCTTTTTATGCGCTCGTCTTCAATCCCGGTCCTGGAGGGAACGCCGAATTCGATGCAGCATTCCCTGCATCCCGGAATGCACCGCATGGTGGGTATGAGCGCGTAGAGGTCTTCAATATCCATCCGAGTGCTCCATCACCAATCGCCGATAACTATTGACAAGTTTCACGCTCCGACTTCTTCCTTTACGGAAACGGCAATTTTATAGAGCACCGTGAGGACAAAGGCGCCTACGGAATAGACGCCGAGCGCGATCATAATCTCGGGAATGGTCGGGGCGTACTGGACGATCTGGTTGAAAGGGCTGGGGACAAAACCGCCAAGGGTCAGTCCCACACCCTTCTCGAACCACATCGAAAAAAAGACGCATGCGCAGCCGATCATCAGGTACTTATCGTTGTTCCTGAGCTTCGGAACGCTGAGAAGAACGAGGGCGGCGACCCCCAGTATTACAAAGAGCCACATGAACGGGACGAGCCGATGGTAGCCATTGAGGCCCACGAACAAATACTTAAGAGGCTCCTCAAGTCCCGGTATGCCGCTGTAAAAGGCCGTAAAGAATTCAAGGGCTACGAAGAAAATGCTTATGAACATCGCATAGGTGACGATGTTGGCCAATCTCGATATGGCCGGCCTGCCGGGATCGAACCTGGTGTATTTTTTGAGCAGGAAGCAGAGCAGGATGAGCAGGGCGGGCCCGGAGCAGAAGGCCGAGGCGAGGAATCTGGCCGCCAGGATGGCCGTCAGCCAGTATTCGTGACCTGGAAGACCAGCGTAGACAAAGGCCGTAACCGTGTGGATGCCAAACGCCCACGGGATGGAGATATAGATGAGCGGCTTCACCCATCCGGGAACCTGGGTTCCTTTCCGCTCGGCTTCGAGGACGTTCCAACCGATGAGGATATTGAGGAGCAGATAGCCGGTTTGTACGATAAAACTCCAAAAAAGGACCGACCACAGAGTGGGATAGATCAGCATATTGAAAGCGCGCATCGGTTTGCCAAGGTCCACAATGATGAAAATGGGGCATATGCCGACGGCGGCCACCGCCAGAAACTCCCCGAATACGGCGATTCTGCCGAAGTCTTTCACGTTGTGCAGGTAATAAGGCATGACCACCATAACGGCGGAGGCCGCGATACCTATCATGAAAGTAAACTGTGCGATATAGAGTCCCCAGGAGACGTCCCTGCTAAGACCCGTAACGCCGTGGCCTTTTTCGAGCACCAGCAGATAGGAGGCAAATCCCAGGCACATCAATACGGCCAGCGCCCCCAGTAATTTGTAATATCTTGGACTTCCGCTCATTGCTCTTTCAAGCATAACTCACCCCTCAAATTAAATAGAAAACGCCGGGGCCTGTTCCGAGCTCCGGTCTACGTCTGATGGAATATCGCTGAGCAAGGACCCTGCGCACTTCAGACCCGGGATCTTCGAGGTCTCCGAAATACATAGCCCTGGCCTCCTTATTGCAAGCCTCTACGCAGGCGGGTATCTGGCCCATTGAGAGCCTTTCTTCACAGAAATTGCATTTTTCCACCACTCCGGCATCCCTGGTGGGGAACCTGGGATTGAGTTCGGTTTTGATATAGGGCCTGGGTTCAAAGAAATTGAAGCTTCTCGCTCCGTAAGGGCAGGCAGCCATACAGAAGCGGCACCCGATGCATCGGTGGTAGTCGATCACGGTAATGCCGTCGGCCCTCTTGAAGGTGGCCTGAGTAGGGCAAACGCGGACACAGGGGGCTTCCGCGCAGTGGTTGCAAAGCACCATGACCGGCTTTCGATCCAGGTCCAGGGGCATGTAGGGGTTGGCCGCGCTCCAAAAAACGTTTCCGTACGACTCCGACCAGATCCATTTAACTTCATGCTGCCGGTTTCCTATGTCGGGCACATTGTGGGTGGTGTGGCAAGCATCCGTGCACTCCCTGCACTTCGGGTCTCCCCTCTCCCAACAGGCTTTCAGATCGATCGCCATCGCCCATCTCCTGGCGGTAAGCTCCCGGGTGTTCGCCACGAATTTAGGCTCGGGATCCGTTTTGCCCAGGGCGTTGACTATCGGCAAAGTCCCCAGCCCGAGCGTACAAACGCCGCCGAGTTTCAGAAAAGTTCTTCTGGTTGTTTCCATTACTTGTTCTCCTTGGGGGCTATGTGGCAATTCCAGCAGTAAGGGTCGACGCCTTTTTCGAGCCCGGCATAGGTATGGCACCGATCGCAGAATTCAGACTTGTTGGAGTGGCACTTCATGCACTCGTTCTGAAGACTCATTTCATAGGTTTTGCCGTCGCTTGCCACATACATTCTTTCGTTGTTGCGGACGACCTGGGTTCTCCAATCGTTCAAGAGCTTCATATGCCCCGTGATCATCTCTTCTTTTGGTAAAACACACTGCTTGACGGCCATCTTGCCGATGACCGGCGTATCGAGCTTGAGGTCCGGCGGGGCAACGGTCCTGCCGTGCGTGAACCACACCGGAAAGGTTGCCAGCACGATGAAAATTATCAGGCCGATAAGGATATATTTTCCATCATATATCTTCATTCTGGCTATCCTCCATTCCAGGCAAAGGCTCTCCGCGAAGGTCCGTGGTCCTCAGCGTTTCGCCTTCCATCACCAGGGCATTGCCTACCAGTTCGTGAACTCCGTAGACTGTTACACCGGGGACCCAGTAATCCATCGAGGCGGTGAGCACTGCGCGGTCGATCGCACAAATGCATGCAAGGGCGTTCACACCGAACTTTTCGTGAACGTGGCGCACCGCATTGGCGCGGGGCAGTCCGCCCCGCATCCTCATTTCCATGAACTCATCGTTGTTGAGACCCGACCCCGAGCCGCAACAGAAAGTCTGTTCACGGATCGTTTCGGGCGGCATCTCGTGGAAGTTGTTGCAAACGTTTTTGATCACGTAGCGCGGCTCTTCCAGAATGCCCATGCCGCGCGAAGTGTTGCAGGAATCGTGGTAAGTCACGACCAGGTTGTCGTTTCGGCTTGGGTCGAGTTTCAGCTTGCCGTTCTTGATGAGGTCGGCGGTAAACTCGAGGATGTGAACCATTTTGGTGGAGGCGGCGTTGTCAAACCTTGTGCCGGTAACTGGAGACACGGGTACCTCGAGAAAATCCGCCGGGCCGTTCATCGTGTCCATATACTGGTGTATGACGCGCCACATGTGTCCGCATTCGCCGCCGATGATGTATTTTACGCCAAGCCTTTTAGCCTCGGCGTACATCTTGGCGTTCAACCTTTTCATCATCTCATGTGAGGTAAAGAAGCCGAAGTTTCCACCCTCCGAAGCGTAGGTGCTCCAGGTGTAATCGAGCCCTATCTGATGGAAAAGCATCAAATATCCCATAAGAGTATAGGTGCCGGGGTCTGCGAAGACGTCACCCGAGGGGGTGACAAAGAGAATTTCGGCCCCTTTGCGGTTGAAAGTCGGCTCGCACCGGACGCCGTTGACCGCCTCGATTTCATCTACGAAAAACTCGATCATGTCCTTGAAGGCGTGAGGCTGGATCCCGAGGTGGTTGCCGGTCTGGTAGCAATTGGCCACCGGGCCGACGACCCAGTCAATGTTGAGGCCGATAAGGTTCAAGAGTTCGCGCCCAACGATCGTAATCTCCGCCGTATCGATCCCGTAGGGACAGAAAAGCGAGCAGCGGCGGCATTCCGTGCACTGGAAAAAATACATGAACCATTCTTTAATCACGTCTTCTGTAAGCTCGCGGGCGCCGACCATTTCGCCCATGATCTTTCCGGCAAGAGAGAAATTCCTGCGGTAGACCGACCTCATGAGCTCGGCCCTAAGCACAGGCATATTTTTCGGGTCACCCGATCCCAGGTAGAAATGGCATTTATCGGCGCAGGCGCCGCAACGCACGCAGATGTCCATGAAAATCCTGAGCGAGCGGTATTTGTCAAGCCGCTCCCGGATGCCTTCCAGAATGATCTGTTTCCAGTTGGGAGGCAATTTCCAGTCCTGATCAAGCGGAGACCATTCCCTGGGGTTTGCAAGCCCGACGACCTCCAGGTTCTTCGCCTTTCCCGGATAGCTGAAATTGCCGGGCTTGAAAACGGGCGGGGTATCCATCCATCCCGTTCTGGGAAAAGCGTGTTCTATTGCGAGTTCGTTTGCTTTGGGGACCTTAGCCATTTGCTTATGACTCCTCTAATTGCTTTTCAACGGGCAGACCGGCCTCGATCATTTTTTCCCTGAAGTGGTCCTCGTACTCAGCGTAAGTATGAACTTTGACCGGGTAGTTCCACGGATTTATATGACGCCTGATACGGTTGTCGTTTGGAAGATTTCGGGTGGGGCTAAGAAAAACGCCGCCCGCATGCATCAGCTTGCTGAAAGGAAACCAGGCAAAAAGCGCGCCGACCAGGAAAAGATGGATGAAGAAGATGACGCCGATTCCTTCCGGGACGACCGGCCTGAAGGTAATGATTCCCATGGTGAGCTGTTTGACCTTGATCAGGTCAACCTTGGTGAAATAGCGGGTGAGAATGCCGGTCACACCAATTGCAAGGAGCAGAAAAAGCGGAAAGTAATCCTGCGGAAGCGATATATAGCGCACCTGCGGGATGATGAGCCTCCTGACCAGAAGGTAGGTGACGGTCACTATGAAAACCAGGTCAGAGATATAGATGCCCGGGAGCCCGACCTGGAACAAGGCGTCAAGTCTTTCGACACCATGGACGAAAAAGGGCACAGGCTCGGTGAAAAAGCGCAGGTGTCTTATCAGGATCACCAGGAAGCAGTAGTGGAAGGCAAGCCCTGCCAGCCAGAGCCATTTTTCCCACTGGTAGTAAAACCTTGGGCCCTTTTGCATTTCGTATTTGGTGTTTCTGAAAAGCGAGCGGAAAAGCAGGACCTCCAGGATCATCCTGACCACAACCTGTCCCCTGGTCGAAGGGTTGTCAAGCTTGCTGTACGGTATCCAGGGCAGGGACTTCTGCTGGCCGGCCGTGGTCGGGATCCGGAATGGAACGGGCGAGCGCGCCCACTGGAGGACCCTGTAAACTACGCCGCCCAGGAACAGTAAAATGGCAATGTAGGGCGCGATCACGCCGAAAACAAGATGTCCGCCCGCCCCGGCGCCAAAAAGAGCAGCCAAGACAAGCGCAACGACGACAGCCAGGGAAAACTTTATGCCCATTTATGAAACCTCCTGGAAAGACAGTAGCAGGGTGAACGAAGCAAGCGGCAGGAAGGAAAACCCAACTCCGCTTCAAGCTTCCACTTCCGGTTTTCCGCATCTGAGAGCAACAAGCGGGCAGCAGGAAGCGAGAAGGTCGTCCCTGCTTTTCGCTACCGGCTTTCGGCTCCCGGTTCAGCAATCATCCCGGCCCTTTTGAGAAGCCTGTTGGTCCTGTTTTTCAGTTCGTTCATTCTTACTTCGAAAAGGTCTTCGCGGCAGCTCATATATACGTCGAACGCCAGCATGGCCAGGCCGTCGACCTTGAGGTCGAAACCGGACAGATCTTCCCGGCTCACCGCTCCGGCGGCCGTTTCCTCTTCGAGCTCCCGCCTGGCGATCTTTTTAAGATCGAAAATGAACGCCAGCGCACTTGACGGGGAAAAATCCTGGATTGCCCTGATCCTGATGACCCTGTCGAGCATGGGGCGCAGGGTCTGCATGTCGTTTTGCCCCAAGAATTCATCGAGTATCTCGTCGATTGCGGCAAGAAAAGTGTGTCCAACCGGGTTGGCGAACTGGCTGGTTTCCTTCTTGAGCAAACGGACCGTTTCAAGCGGATAACTTGCGGCCAACAGATCAAACCATTGTCGGACAAGTTTTTTCTTATGTTTCAAAAGGTGTTGTTCAATGGCCATCTTTTTCCCGGGGTTTTCAGCACCGGCCGAACACCGGCCCTTTTATGCGCAATCCCGCAAATGCCGGAATTCATTAGATATCACCTGGCTTGGCAGATCGGTGATTTAACCCGGCCCCCTTGAAAGGTCAACACCCTTCAGGCGGCATGAGACAGAGAGAAGAAACTGCCTCCACTAAATGCTTTTGGACTCACGCTTCCAGTTTGCGATAATGAATGCTGAAGGAGGAGCGGCGGGAAACCTGAACTTTCGCAGATCAACGCGGGAACTATTTAACGGCCGACATCCCGGGCAGCAATTGCATTGCGGCGCTACATAGCATAAACCAAAAGCAATATCAACACCCAATCTCTCTCATCCAGCCGTAGTCCGCCGGAGCGTTAGACGACTTCACCATGGACAGGCAGTTCATCCATGAGCACTGAGCCGAAGCGGCGCGGGTCGATACCGTGGGGATGATGACCGCCGCCGCGGCAAGAAAAATAAGGACTGAGAATCCAAATTTCTCGTCGAATATGGTAACGACCTAAAGAAAATGCAACGGGGAACAGGCGAATTGAAATTTTTTTTCTCCAGTCTCCGGCATAATTCATAGCAGTTCCGACATTTGGAGGTTGGCGGCGTCTTTATCTTCGACTTCGGATAATCATCAACCTTTGATTTGGCGAGGTTTACACTGGTTGACACGATCAGGATGAAACATATAGTTCCAATCCTGCCTTAAATTCTCACGAGCCCAACTGCGGGCTTCTTCGGAAGCCGGCGAAGCCGTAGCGGTCGAGCCGCAGTCCGAATATCCAACGGGCAGCAAAGCGAGCGTTGCAAGCAGACCTGCCAAGATTATGCGCCTTTTTGCATTAAACATCTTCTGTTCCTCCTTACCAAATCAATATAAGGAAACCTCTTGTAAAATCCTCATTTTTTCTTGACACCTCAAGCGCCATATGGTTTATCAACCCACGTCGCAGCAGCGGGACGCTTCACTGAAAACGACGCGGCTTTCAGCGCTGCGCAGAAGTTTCCTAAAGGGTCTTACCCAGACCCGAACGGATTTGCAAGCCCGCCAAAAGCGGGCTTTGCTTTTGAAGCGAATCGAGGAATCAAGACGTGAAAAAGGCATTCACGATAATTCAGATTGCAATTGTTGGAGGCATTGTTGTTTACGGCACAGTCTGCCTTTTTCGGGGCGACTTCGAAGGGGCCTACGCCACTTTTCCTTTTCTGCTTTTCTATTACGTCTGGTTCGTAGCCAAGAGGCGCCGGAAGAATTTGGCGGAAGGCGAGGACCAATAGAGGATACCTGGTCCCTGATTTTTTGGTTTTCGGGCCAAAATTTTTCATATAGAGTGCTAATTTGGGCAGGATTGGAGAGGTGTTTTTATGAAAGTTTACATTGGGGCGGACCACGCCGGTTTTCTATTGAAAGAGCTTGTCGCCTCCTCGCTCAGAGAGGCCAATATCGACGTTGTGGACATCGGCACTAACAGTTCCGATCCGGTCGATTACCCGGTTTATGCATTTCAAGTCGCAAGGGCGGTTGCCGAGGGACGCGCAGACCGAGGCATTCTGGTGTGCGGAAGCGGAATCGGAATGAGCATTGCCGCCAACAGGCTGCCCGGGGTGCGCGCGGTCAACGGACACGAACCGTTTGAGGCGCGCATCAGCCGGCGCCACAATGACAGCAACGTCTTATGCCTTGGGTCGCGTTTTCTCGGGGTGGACCTGGCGCTTGAAATAGTAAGCCAATGGTTAGACGAGCCTTTCGAAGGCGGGCGCCATAAAAGGCGAATAGACCTGATCGACCAGGAGAAAAAATGACATTCCAGGAACTTATTGTTGCTCTCGACAAGTTCTGGGCCGACAGGGGGTGCCTTGTCCAGCAGCCTTACGATATCGAAGTCGGAGCGGGCACCTTCAATCCCGCCACCTTTCTGAGGGTGCTGGGACCCGAACCGTACAGGGTGGCCTATGTCGAACCGTCGCGAAGACCCACAGACGGCCGGTATGGGGAAAATCCCAACCGGCTCCAGCACTATTACCAGTACCAGGTGATTCTCAAGCCTTCCCCCGCAGATTCGCAGGAGGTCTACCTCGAAAGCCTCAAGAGCTTCGGCGTGGACCCCCTGGACCATGATATCCGTTTCGTGGAAGATGACTGGGAATCTCCAACCCTGGGAGCTTCAGGGCTGGGCTGGGAAGTCTGGCTCGACGGCATGGAAATAACGCAGTTCACCTACTTTCAGCAGATCGGAGGCATAGCTCTCAATCCGGTCAGCCTGGAACTTACTTACGGCCTTGAAAGAATTGCGATGTACCTCCAGGGAGTCAACTCCGTCTACGACCTTATCTGGAGCGGCAACGTCACTTACGGCGACGTGCACCATCAGGGCGAAGTGGAATGGTCTCACTATAACTTCGAAGAGGCGGACGTAGCGATGCTGCTCAAGCTCTTCAGCATGTACGAGGCCGAATCGCAGCGTATGAACGAACGCGGGCTGGTGCTGCCAAGCTACGATTATGTGCTCAAGTGCTCCCACGTGTTCAATTTACTGGACGCGCGCGGGGCGATCAGCGTAACCGAAAGGACCAACTATGTGGCCAGGGTCAGAAACATGGCCCGCAATGTGGCGCACGCTTATTACGCTCAGCGTGAAGCGATGGGATTTCCGCTGCTCAACAAGTGGCCGTCGGCAAAGACGACCCTGTAGTCCCAGTTTGCCGTGTTTGTCCCGTAAAGGTGAGAAATGGCTCAGACCGTCTATATAGAGATTGGAACTGAAGAAATACCGGCCGGCTACATCGTGCCCGCGCTGGAATGGATGGCTGCGCGGATGGCCCGTTTTCTGGATGAAAACCGCATAACACACGGCCTGCCCGAGGTCACCGGCACGCCCCGCAGGCTGGTGTTGAACATTCCGGATGTGGCGGATTCCCAGCGAGCGGTCACAACCGAGATCGTCGGGCCGCCCAGGAGCGCCGCTTACGATGCTCTGGGCAACCCAACCAAAGCTGCGGAAGGCTTTGCTAAAGGACAGGGCGTAAAGGTGGGGGACCTGAGGATAAAGCAGACGCCAAAGGGCGAGTACCTGTGCGTCTTTCGCGAGGAGGCGGGTCTTTCGAGCCGGGAACTTATCGAGAAAACGCTTCCGGATTTCATTTCCAAAATTCCTTTCCCCAAGTCCATGCACTGGTCAACCTTCGGTGTTACTTTTGCCAGGCCGGTTCAATGGATTGTGGCCCTGTTTGGCCGAGAGGTTCTGCGGTGCGAGTACGGGCACGTGAAGTCCGGCAGAAAGTCGATGGGCCACAGGTTCATGAGCCCTGCGTGGGTAGAGGTGCATGACCTGGAGAGCCATCGCGAAAACCTCAGGAAGAACTACGTCATTGTCGACACAGCCGAGAGGCGTCAACTTATCAGGCAGGGGGCGGAAAAGGTTGCTGAAGGGGTTGGCGGCAGGGTTCTGGCAGATGATGAGCTTCTCGATGAAGTTACTCAACTGGTCGAGTTTCCGCAGCCGATTCTCGGACATTTCGAAGACAAATATCTCGAACTTCCCCCCGAATTGCTGATCACAGTCATAAAGAAACACCAGCGCTATTTTGCCGTAACGGACGGCGCAGGCTCGCTTCTGCCGTATTTTGTAGCTATCTCCAACATCGCTCCAAGGAATTTCCCGGCGGTTGCTGCGGGCAACGCGAGAGTGGTGAGGGCCAGGCTCGAAGATGCCCGCTTCTATTACACGGAGGATCTGAAGGTGCGCCTTGAGGAGCGTGTCGAGCAGCTCAAGGGGGTTGTTTTTCATTCGAAGATCGGGACGAGCTATGAAAAAATGGAGCGCTTCAGCGAACTGGCCGTTATGTTGGCTGAGCGGGTTGCCCCGGAGCGCGCGCCCGAGGTTCGCCGGGCGGCCCGACTTTGCAAAGCCGATCTTGTGTCGGGTGTGGTCAGTGAATTTCCTGAACTCCAGGGGACAATGGGAAGAATTTACGCACGGCTCCAGGGTGAGCCGGAGGGCGTGGCGGAGGCCGTCTTCGAACATTACCTGCCAACCCGGTCGGGCGGACCCGTCCCGGCGCGAATAGAAGGCTCGCTTGTCAGCATCGCCGATAAGATCGACACTATCGCCGCCTGCTTCGGTGTCGGAATGGTCCCCACGGGGACGGCCGATCCGTTTGCCCTGAGGCGCCAGACGCTTGGAATCATTCGAATCGTGCTGGAGACCCCCCTTAGAATTTCGCTCGGCGACCTGCTGGACAGAGCGCTCGCACTGCTCTCGGATAAACTCACCCAGCCGGCGGCAGATGTAAAACGGGAAATAATGGTCTTTTTCGAAGGACGCCTTCTCAATTACATCGCAACCCCGGACGATGGACCGAGCCCGGACGTGGTCGAGGCGGCGCTTTCAGCGGGCATAGACGATCTGCTGGAAACCGTCCAACGAACAAAAGCCCTTGCCCGTTTTACCGCAAGAGCCGACTTCGGCGCACTTGCCACAGCCTTCAAGAGGGTGGCAAACATCATCAAGGAACCCGAGACGGCGCCTGTCGAGATCTGTTTTCTCAAAGACCCTGCCGAGCGGCTCCTGTTGGACGAGCTGAGGAAAGCCGAAGAGGCTGTGGACAGACTGCTGGCTGAATCGGATTTTGCCGCGGCACTTGAATCCATGGCCCAGCTCAAACCCACGATTGATTCTTTCTTTGATTCCGTTCTCGTTATGGACAAGGAAGAGACGATTCGCCGGAACCGGTTTGCACTCCTCACCCGAACCCGGAACCTTTTTGCCCGAGTAGCCGATTTCAGGAAAATTCAGACGCCCTGACTGGTTTTAGGAACGGGAGTACTTATCTTGACGAGTACCAGGTATCCGAGAATGATTCTCGCCGTGAGAATCATTTTCCAGTACCTCTATGAGATAACGTATTTCCGATTTCCTTTTGGAGGGGTTTAGCAATGCTTGATAAACGCTCGCTGCACATGAAGGTCCAGGAACAGGCCGACTGCTTCGCCTCGGCAGATCCGCTCAGTGAAATGGCCGGTCTGTTCAGGGAACAGGATTCCGAAGAGGGCGCCCTGAAATGGATTGCCCTTGCGGTATTACATGGGATTGACAGGAACGCCAAAAAAATATCTATCCGCCGCAACTCCAACGGGGGCATTTCGGTGACCGCAAAGTACCGCGAATCCGAGCTGCCGAAGCCTCCGACGCCCATCGGACACAAAGTCTTCGACGTGGTAAGGGAGATTACCCATATCGAAGAGGATAAAGGGAAGATACCTCTTTCGATCGGCATTCGCGACAGCAGCATAGTACTTGAAATGAAGCTTGAACGCGACGGCGCGGAAGAGGAAGTGGTCTTGAATTTTGCAAATTAGATCCCGTGCCGGATCACGGAGGACGGAGGACAAAAGGCGTATTTGCGCCTTTGTCTTTCCGCCCTGCTCCTTTGGAGAGGATCGTCAGCGACTAACTCTCACTTGCCCTTCGACTCCTTTTTGGCCTTCTTTTCGGCCTTTTTTTCCTTCAAAGTCTTGGCCGGCTTCTTCTTTGCATCTTTTTTGGTATCCATGCTTTTGCTCATGATATCTTTCTCCCTTCGCGCAACCGCAAACCCCGCTGTGACGCCGGGCGCCGGGACGGGGTGGGGACAATTAACTCACATGAAACGCGCCCCTTACCTCACCCCTCGCAGGGGGGCGACCTGTTCCCATGGTCGGTAATTTCATTATTTTCCCTTCTATCAGGATAGGCGGCCTGAAATCAAGGAGCAGTAAAGGGCGGACAGCAAAAAACTGAAGAGATCTCGCTTTGACTTTACCATTGCAACCGCCGGGGTCAAACCACCTCCATCTTTTGTGATTACACATAGCCATCATATTTTCTTTGCTTATTATTGACTCGGTGATGATTCGTAACTTACTTGCAACCGTTTCCGTGTATAATGGTCAAACTTACCTCAAATTTGTTTATAAGCAGCAATTATTGCCAATCGCAGGATAAGTCTTGAGTCCGTTTCCAACCATAACGACTGATGAGCGACGAAACACGAGGTGAGGCGCCCGGGGGGAGACGAGATGAACCGAATAAGAGATTTAGCCGCAGCACTGCTTTTGGGGCTCATTTCTTTGACGGCGCCTGCAAGGGCTGAGCATTACACAGCTTCTCCTTCTATTGCTCCGAGTACCTTTTTTGGCACAAGCAACCCGGCCATATCCATTCCAAACCATTCCTGCGGGAGCATCGGCGTGAATCCGGGGTTATGGGCGGGACAAGTCAATTGCTATAACGGCAATCTCTCGGAATTTGAAAGGGACATTTCGATAGCCGGGCGTCTCAGACCCCTTGAAGTTAACCGCACATATAATGCGCTGGATGCGGCATCCGGCGGCGCCGGCATGTTTGGACCGGGCTGGTCGTGCTCGTACTGCGAATCCCTTACTTTCAACCGGGATCGATCGATTGTGACCGTACACCAGGGAGGCGGGGGTACGGTAACCTTCACAAAAACCGAATCAGGTTACGCCGCGCCTGCATATGTCACGGCTTCGCTTACAAAAAACCCGGACAACACCTACAAATTCACTCTGAAAAACCAGCTCGGGGACATATTCGACGCAGATGGGCGGTTAATTGCCCAAACGGACCGAAGCACTCTTAAGGACTTCGAGACGACACTCAAATATGACTATTTAGGAAATCTCTCCAGCGTAACGGACGCCGCCGGGCGAACCATTACCTTCACAACCGACCCGTACTGCAATGCAAGCGGCCAGGGAACGTGCCCTGTTACTCAGGTCGCCGACTCCTTCGGACGGACGGTAAGCTACAGCTACGATAATTCCGGCAATCTTGCTGCGGTCACCGACATGGGCGGCGGAGTCACCTCCTACGCATACGACTCAAATCATCTCCTCACCTCTGTTACGGACCCCCTTGGAGGCCGGGTATCGAACCGGTATGACGGCTCGGCCACGGTGGTCTCGCGAACCAACCAGCTCGGAAAAGTGACGACCTACTCATACGAATCAGGCACTAATGCAAACACCACAACGATTACCGACCCGAAAGGCGATGTCCAGGTGCGCACCTACTCGGATTATGTCGAGACATCCATCACCTTGGGCTACGGAACCAAACAGGCTGCGACCTGGAGTTATGGCTACGACTCCGGTTTTAACCGTGTGATGGATATCGACGCAAATGGAAACACCTGGAAGTCCGTTTACGACAGGAAAGGCAACCTGGTCAAGAGTACCGACCCGTTGGGCGACACCGTCAGAATAGTTTATAATTGGAGAAACGATCCCGTGGCTGTGACCGATGCGAACGGCGTCACCACGTCTTACACATACGATCTGCACGGGGACCTTACTTCGATCTCCCGGCCGCTTGAGGGGACTTCCCGGACGTACAAAGTCATATATGTCTATGATCCAAAGTGGCCGGGTTGTCTTAAGGCAATAATAGGTCCCACCGGCGCCACTACGACCTATCTCTACTATAGCAACGGCATCGTCATAATCGATCCGGACGGAGACAAAACAAGCCTTAACTTCGACTATCTGGGCAGGCTGATTTCCATAGTTTCCCCGCTTGGAAACGAGACAACATATACATACGACAATTTCGGCGACCTCACTTCGGTTACCGATCCTCTTGGCAACAGTGCATCCTGGACTTATGACCCCAAGCGGCAGCTCACAAGTTACGCCGACAAGGACAACCGCACAACCCGCTTTAAATATGATGCCGCCGGAAGATACACGGAAGCTGTGAGAAACGACGGGACCACGCTGGCTTACGGGTACGACGATGCCGGAAACCTTACATCCCAGACCGACGCCATGGGGCACAAGACGACCTTTACATACGATGCGCTGAACCGATGGACCGGAGAAACTGATCCCCTGGGCAGGGGGACCGGCTACTCGTATGATTATGAAGGAAACCGTACCTCCAGGACCGATCCGGACGGTCAGACCGTTTTTGCTTATGACGCGGCGAGAAGGCTGACTCGAGTGAGCTATAGCGACGGACGCACGCCCGGCGTCACCTTTGAATACGATCCGGTGGGCAGGCGGGTAGCCATGAATGATGGGAGTGGACGATCAACCTTCCGCTTCGACTCGCTTGGGCGCATGACCAGGAGCGTCAACGGCGCGGGCCGGGTGGTTTCTTATCACTATGATTTACGCGGTCTCCCGCTGGCCGTCACATATCCGAACAAAAAGTCCGTGAGCCGTCAATATACGCGCGGAGGTAGACTCCAATCCGTTACCGACTGGCATGGAAACAGCACAAAATTTCATTTCGACGCGGACGGAAACATCATTCGAACGACTTATCCCAACGGATACATCGGCCAATACGAGTACGACAACGCAGATCGGCTGGTAGTTATCAGCTACGGCAAGAACCGTGCGAATGAGTTCGGGTTCTCCTACGACCGAACGAAAGCAGGGTTTATTGCAAAGGAATATGCACCATCGATAACATACACTTACACTTACGATTTGATTGAGCGGCTCACAAATGTGTCGGGTCAGAGCGCGTATGCATACGACGATGCGGACCGGATAACAACCGCAACGCCTGCCGCAGGCGCCCCGGTGGAGTTTGCCTATGATGACGCGGATCAACTTGCAACCATGATGAAGAGCGGCGCCGAATCGGATTTTAGCTATGACCCGCGCGGGAACCGGATTGGCTTGAGCTTGCCTTCGGGGCCGGACTTCAGCTATACCTATGACCTTGCAAACAGGCTGACCGGCTTCGCCGGAAAGGGGACTGAGGCAAACTACGCCTACGACGGAGACGGACTGAGGATATCCAGGACCGTAGGGTCTACGACCGAATACTATACGTGGAACCGCACCGGGAGGCTCCCGTTAATTCTCGCCGCCGGAAACGCCTCTTATATTTACGGCCTGGGATCGGCCCCTCTCGAGCAGGTGAGCGAATCGGGAGAGGTGCTCTTTTATCATGCGGACCAACTCGGCAGCACCCGCGCGCTCACTGATTCAAAAGGCTCGAAAATAGCTTCATACTCCTATGATGCTTACGGAAACACTCTGAACGCTTCAATCAGCGGGCAGGTCTCAAATCCCTTCGGATACGCGGGATCTTTTACCGATGCGGAAACCGGCTTTCTATACCTGCGGGCCCGCTACTATGACCCGGCAACGGAGCAATTTATCTCCAGAGACCCGCTTGTCGCCGTAACCGGGCAGCCCTACGCCTATGCCGACGACAGTCCGGTAAACTTTGTAGACCCAACCGGGGCTGGATGGGACGCGCTCGATATTTTGGAACATCTCATGGCCAAGCCGGCTATTTGTGATAAGATGAAACCCGACTTTTCAACGAGCGCACTGTCAATAAGACTCTTACAATTCGTCACCCCCGCGAAGCCTGTCCTCGAAGGATTGAGTCGCGGAGCGGGGGTCGATGGCCGTTAAGTATGTGAAAAAACGCTGGATTCCAGCTTCCACGGGAATGACGGTTTAGGGTCGCAACCTATACGAACTTTGTTGACACTGTACGAGGAGGATAGCGAGTGGAGACCTACTACGACCCGAAGGACCTGGCAAAATTTGAAGAAATCGGGAAAAATGCGCCGGAGTTAGCCAGGAAGTTTTTCGATTACTATGGCGCGGTATTTGCGGAAGGGGCGCTCACAGAGCGTGAAAAGGCGCTCATAGCCCTGGCGGTGGCGCATGCAATTCAGTGTCCTTATTGTATAGACGCCTACTCGGTGGCTTGCCTCGAGAAGGGATCGAACCTCGAGGAGATGACCGAGGCGCTCCACGTGACAAACGCCATACGGGGAGGCGCGTCTCTTGTGCACGGCGTGCAGATGCGAAAGATCGCGGAAAAGCTCTCTATGTGAAACATGACTTTCAAGGAAAAGCTTGAACATCACGGACTCGAATTGCGGCGAGCGGCAGAGGCCGTTTTACAGATAAACGTGGGAATGATGTGCAACCTCGCGTGCCGCCACTGTCACCTGGAGGCCGGGCCTTCGCGGCCGGAGATGATGGACGGAAGCACGATCGAGGCGGTCATCGCCTGCGCCGGCCGCACGTCTTTCCAGAGTATCGACATAACCGGCGGGGCGCCTGAGCTTTTGCCCGGCCTGCCCAGACTCGTTGCCGGTCTGGCCCCTCTTTCGCCCCGGCTGATCGTGCGGACCAATCTGGTTGCCCTGTCACTGCCCGAATTCAGCGGTTTGATAAATCTTTACAGGCGCCACCGCGTGTCCATAATCGCCTCGGTGCCTTCCACCAGCCCTGCCCAGACGGAATCGCAGCGAGGCGCAGGCGTGTGGGAGAAAAGCATCTCCACGCTCAAACTGTTGAACGCGAACGGATACGGAAGGGAAGGCGGCGGGCTGAGCCTTGATATCGTATCCAATCCCACCGGGGCCTTCCTTCCCGCCGGTCAGGTCCAGGCGGAGCGCAAGTTCAGGCACGAGCTTGGGAGCAAATACGGGGTAAGCTTCACCAACCTGTTCACCTTCGCCAATGTGCCTCTCGGGCGCTTCCGCGCATGGCTGGAGGATTCCGGAAATCTTCGGGCGTATCTTAAAAGGCTCGAAGACAGCTTCAACCCCTGCACTGTCGAGCACCTGATGTGCAGAACCACCGTATCGGTCGATTGGCAGGGTTTTCTCTACGACTGCGATTTCAATCTTGCGGCAGGACTTCACCTTAGCGGAGGCAAAAAACACATCTCGCAATGCGGGCCGGCCCTGGAAAACACCCCCATCGCAGTCGGCGATCATTGTTACGCGTGCACCGCCGGGCCGGGATTCACCTGAGGGGGAAGCATCAATGCGGCGGCGCCGCAAGCGAGAGAACAGTGATCCCGGATTAAAGACTGCCGGGATGACGCAGGAATGGAGAACAGAAAAGTCCCCTACCCTCCTCTTTTCAAAGGGGGAAGATTCATTTCCGCCTTTCCCGATTGGGCAGTTTCACGGATGAACACTAATTGCTCGGGTTACGGCGTTTTGCCTCCCTGTAAAAACTGAGGAAATAATCCAGGGCGGACACATACCCAAGAGCCAGCGAAATCCACAGAAACGAAGTCCCGATCAAGCTCAGAGTGGACTCAATCCTGGGAATGCACGGCAGGAGGAAGGCCAGTGCCAGGGTTTGAGAAACCAGCTTGTTTTTTCCCATTCGGCTAGGGCTGATGATCAGCCCGTGTCCGGCGGCGATTGAGCGCAGGCCGGTTATGCCTATTTCCCGGCCGACTATGAGGAAAACCAGCCATGCGTGAACTCTCGGAATCAGCATTATGAGCACGGCCGTGGACAGGAGCTTGTCGGCGAGCGGGTCAAGCAGCTTCCCGATGGAAGTTACCGTGTTGGAACGCCGCGCCAGGATGCCGTCCAGGTAGTCAGTAAGAGAAGCGATGCAATAGACAATGAAGGCTGCATTCCGCGCAAAACTCGAGTAGGGAGGTATCAGCAGCAATACTATCACCGGTATGGTGGCCATCCTGGAGAAGGTCAGGACGTTGGGCAAGGTCGTCAGACTTTGCCTTGAAAGATCGCTTCGGTTCAAAACGAGCATAGATTCAGACTTTCATGCTTTCTAACGGATGTCAAACGCCGGATGTCAGAGGTCGGGCATCGTTTAGCCGGCGCCTTTTTCCCTTTCTCCGACTGCCCATACCCTATGTTTTCTTAGTAACGGTATCGATCGTAAAAGTCCATCACTCTCTTAACATAGATTTGAGTTTCATCAAAAGGCGGAATGCCGCCATGTTTGAGCACCGCTTCCGGACCTGCATTATAGGCGGCCAGCGCAAGCGCCGTGTTGTTATTGAACCGATCGAGCATCATCCTGAGATACCGTACTCCGCCGTCGATATTCTGCAGTGGATCGAAGGGGTTCACCACGCCCAGGTCCCTTGAGGTGTCGGGCATAAGCTGCATCAGGCCCATTGCGCCTTTTGGAGATAGTGCCATAGGATTGAAGCCCGATTCAGCCCTTATGACGGCCCTCACCAGGTTGCAATCAAGGCCGTAGAGCCTGCAGTAAAGCTTTATGTGCGGATCGTAAGCCGCCTGGTTGGGCAGATTTGACAGGGAAGTGAAGACCCCCGGCTGCAACCCCAGGTATGAGCCTTTGTAAGTTGGGAAGTATTTTTGGAAGTTGGCCTCGGTCAAAGGCGGCAAGTTCACAACCGCTGACTGCACATAGGTGGGGGTATTGGTATAATGAATTGCTCCGTCCTTATCCACATACTTGAAGATTTCCGCACTCGGGATCACAGGACAGGCGACCGTCAGAACAATGATTAGCGCAGGGAAAAGGAGATACCGGACAACCCTTGCCGTTGGCTTCATGACCCCTCCTGTTCAACTCGTGATTCGTGACTCGTGATTTGTCACCGGCAAACACAGCCTTTGTCCAGTCACAACTCACTTCCGCGCTGCGCGGGATCGCCTACGACGACTCACGGTCCTTTCATGTTTCCACTTTCTTCCAGTCCTGGAGAAATTTTTCAATCCCCGCATCGGTCAAAGGATGGCGCGCAAGCTGTTCTATGACCTTGAAGGGAACAGTAGCAATATCCGCGCCTAAGCGCGCCGCAGTAAGCACATGTATGGGATTTCTGATGCTGGCGACAATAATTTCGGTTTCAAAAAGGTAATTAGAAAATATATCGAGAATGTCGCGAACCAGATTCATGCCATCCTGGGATATGTCGTCGAGCCTGCCGACGAAGGGGCTTATAAAGGTTGCTCCGGCCTTGGCCGCAAGAAGCGCCTGGAGGGGGGAGAAAACCAGTGTCACATTCGTGCGCGTGCCTTCCTGGGATAAGGTTTTGACGGTCTTGAGGCCCGCTGTGGTCATAGGTATTTTAACGACGACGTTGCGGTCGATTGCGGCGAGTTCCCTTGCTTCGAGGAGCATGCCGCCCGGGTCGCTGCGGACGCCTTCGGCGCTTACCGGGCCCTGGACGATCTCACATATTTTTTTGATATGTTCCTTAAAGGCGTCCCTGCCGGCGATGCCTTCCTTTGCTATCAAGCTGGGGTTGGTGGTGACCCCGTCCAGGATACCCAGATCATAAGCCTCTTTTATTTCGTCCAGGTTGGCGGTATCGATAAAGAATTTCATGATTTTTCACCCTTAAATAATTATCCTTCG
>DASPQK010000315.1:0-18404 GCA_035624985.1 Syntrophobacteraceae bacterium
TCTCTGTGGAGGCAGAGGAAGAAGAGGAAGAGAAGATGCCGGAGAATTTCGAAGACCGAGATCTCAAGCACGAAGACGAGCAACAAGAGGACTAACGATCGAAAATCTTTAAAATATTGAAAGAGATCCCAATATGATGACTGTCAGGCGCAAGAGGCGCACATTTGCAAGGCGTAAAATCTGCCGTTTCTGCGTGGATTCCGATCTGCGCATAGATTACAAAGACTCAAAAACGCTCCGTTACTTTGTGACGGAACGTGGTAAAATAGTACCAAGGAGAATATCGGGCAACTGTGCAAAGCATCAGCGCGAACTCACACTTGCCATAAAGAGGGCGCGGCAGATTGCGCTTCTGCCATATACCGCCACGCACATGCTTTAGCAGAGTGGTCGCGCCTGTTTGTCCCCAAAGACATGAACGGGCCACTGGGAGATTTACCGGTTTTGCAGCCAGGTAGTGCGGGAAAAGAATTCTTGTTCCAGATCGTGCTAACGGTTGGTCTTTTCCTTTCGATCCCGTTCATACCACCTGTAGGTTTTTTCCCCGGGGTACTGACTCCCGCCCCCACAGCGATTGCCTTTATCAGATGGGGGCTTCCGAATGCGTGGCTCGTACCTGGCTGCTCAGCACTCATTGGATCGATCATTCTTTATCTGTTCGACATCTCCGACTACATCCCTTACCTGGCAGCGCTGATCGGCATGGGCGCCGTCATGGGATACGGCCTCAGATGCCGATGGTCGACGGAGAAAGTTGTCGGGTTTTCGAGTCTATTTGCGATCGGGATGTCCGGGCTGATTTTGATCCTGGCATTGGCTGAAACCAAAGGGGAGTTTTTCAACCTGATAGGCCAGGAAATGCGCAATGCAATCTCCGCCACGGTTAAACAGTTCTGGGGGACTTCACCGGAGAGTCAGGAGCTTGAAAGCAGACTCGCCGAGGCAGTTCCTCTGATTGTGCAAACAATGCCGGGGATGCTCATATCCTGCGCTCTGGTGACCTCATGGCTGAATCTGCTGATATCGCGCAGGTATTGCCGCATGGCTTCCATTGAGCTTTGCGCTTCCGAGAAATTAACCCTTTGGAAAACCCCGGAATTTATCGTATGGTTCGCAATCGCAGGCGGCCTGATGGTGCTGCTGCCCGTGAGCGATATAAGAATGCCAGGCGTCAATTTGCTTGTCGTTATGGGCACCATATATTTTCTTCAGGGTCTTGCGATCATGGCCTTCTATTTTGAAAGATGGAAATTGCCCTTCTTCGTAAAGGGCTTCATTTATGCGCTCTTATTTTTGCAGCAGTTCGCGTCGATGGCCACGGCAGCCCTTGGGTTGTTCGATATATGGTTCGATTTTCGAAAGCTGGCAAAAAGGCAGGCGTAGGCGAAACACTAATCGGCTTGCTTCCACATTCGGTTATGATGTATTCTCAGGGAGTCTCAGAATGAAAGTGATATTGACCGAAACCATTGAATCCATCGGGCAAATCGGCGACATCGTGAACGTAGCCCCCGGGTATGCCCGCAACTTCCTCTTCCCCAAAAAGCTGGCAATGGAAGCCACCGGGGGGAATGTGCGCGAGTTGGAGCACAAGAAGCGCCTGATTGCGCAAAAACGTGAAAAGCAGCGCCAGGAGATGCTCTCTTATGCCGAGAAGCTCAGCTCGGTCACCATCTCCATGCGGCGCAAAGTTTCCGAAGAAAACAGGCTCTATGGTTCCGTGAGCGTGGCCGATATTTCCAAAGCGCTCGAAGAGAAGGGTTTTGAGACAGCCAGGAAAGATATAGTCCTGGAGCAGCCGATCAAACATCTGGGAGAATTTAACGTCCCCGTTCGGATCGGCCATGAGGTCAGCGCGACCCTTCACGTGGTGATCGAAAAAGAAGAGTAGGTTATGGAGGACCTCTCAGCGGAACTCCGGAAAATTCCTCCCCAGCAGATCGAGGCTGAACAATCGCTTCTGGGGGGAATAATGGTAGACAGCTCCGGCCTGCCGGCGGCCCTCGAGTTCCTGAAGGGCGACGAGTTTTACAAAGAATCGCACCGTGTTGTCTTCACCGCCATCCAGGACCTTTTCGAACAAAACGAACCCGTGGACATCCTCACCGTTACGAACCTGCTCGATGAACGCAAACAACTGGAAAGCGTCGGGGGGGCATCATATATTGCCGCCCTTGCCGATGCGATGCCTGCCGCTTCCAACGTTGGCGCCTACGCGAAGATAGTCAGCGAAAAGGCCGTCATGCGCCGGCTTATCCAGTCTGCAAACGAAATCATATCGTTTGCCTATGGGGGAGGAAAAAGCACCGAGGAAGTCCTGGACAGCGCCGAAGCCGCCATTTTCAGGATAGCCGAACGCAGGATTCGCAGTTCATATTTTCCATTAAAGGAAGTCATCAAGAAAAACATCGAAACAATCGAGCGCTACCAGGAATATCGTGAAACCGTGACAGGCGTTCCAAGCGGTTACAAGGACCTCGACAAGCTGACCGCGGGGTTCCAGAAATCGGACCTTATCATTATTGCGGCAAGGCCGAGCATGGGGAAAACCGCACTTGGTCTGTGCATCGCCAGGAATGCCGCCATGGACAACGGGGTCCCGGTAGGCTTCTTTTCACTGGAAATGAGCAAGGAGCAGCTGGCGATGCGGCTTTTGTGCGCGGAAGCCAGGGTGGATTCCCACAAAATACGCTCCGGCTTCCTCAGCAGGCAGGAATGCGGAAAGATGCTCCAGGCCGCCGGGCTTTTTATGGACGTGCCCATATATATAGACGACACGCCGGCCATTTCTCCCCTCGAACTTAAGGCCAAAGCGCGCAGAATGATGGCGGACCGGGGCCTCGGGCTCATTGTGGTCGATTACCTTCAGCTCATGAAGGGCCGGGAGACGGCGGAACGCAGAGAACAGGAAATATCGGAGATATCGCGCTCGCTAAAAGCGTTGGCAAAGGAACTGGATATCCCGGTGATAGCCATCGCGCAGTTGAACCGAAAAGTCGAGGACCGCACCGACAAAAGGCCGCTTTTGAGCGACCTTCGTGAGTCAGGCGCCATAGAGCAGGACGCTGACGTAATCGCCTTCATCTACCGTGACGAGGTTTACGCCAAGCAAGGCTCAAAAGAACCTGGGGTTGCCGAGATCATAGTTGGAAAGCAAAGAAACGGCCCCTCAGGCGAAACCGTCAAACTGGCGTTTATAAGCAACTATACGCGTTTTGAAAACCTGGCCATAAGTCAATGATTTCATTCGACGCGATCCATTAGTTGAAGAGGGTTTAATTAAATGAGCAGAGATGACCAATATTGGAATAGATCAGTTGAAACCATGCCGAGGGATGGTATTGAAGAACTCCAGGTGCGCCTGCTCAAATCGAGCCTGAGGCGCGCAGCCCGCTCCGGGTCATACGGGGAGAGGTTCCAAAAGATCGGCTTCGATCCGGAGTCGGTATCCAGCCTGGAGGATTTTCGCCGTTTCCCCTTTACCGAAAAAAAGCACCTCAGGAAGGGCTACCCATACGGTTTTTTGGTTGAACCCAAGGAGAACCTTCTCAGGATGCACAGCTCTTCAGGGACGACCGGCCAGGCGGTAGCCGTTTTTTACACCAAAGCGGACCTCGACGGCTGGGCCGATTTGCTCGCCCGATGCATGTACATGGCCGGAGCGCGCCCCGAGGACACTTTTCAGAACCTGAGCGGGTACGGTCTTTTTACAGGCGGCCTTGGCTTTCAGTATGGGGCGGAGCGGCTCGGCATGTTGACCATTCCTTCGGGCGCCGGCAACAGCAAACGTCAGATTCAGATAATGCGCGATTTTTCGACCAGCGTCATTCATATCATCCCCAGTTTTCTGCTTCTCCTCATGGACGTTATAAAAGAGATGAAGCTCGACCCGCAAAAAGAGCTTTCCCTCAGGATTGCGTTCGTCGGGGCCGAACCCTATTCGGAGGAAGTCAGGAAACGGCTTGAGGACTTTTATGGCATAAAAGTATACAATAGCTATGGTCTTTCCGAGATGAACGGGCCCGGCGTCGCTTTTGAGTGCGCTTACCAGAATGGAATGCACATCTGGGAGGACGCCTATATTGTGGAAATTATCGATCCGAAAACGCTCGAACCCGTACCCGACGGCCAATACGGCGAGCTTGTGATGACGACTCTCCAACGCGAAGCCATGCCCATTCTGCGTTTCAGGACCGGGGACCTGACGAGGATCGTGCCGGGCGAATGCGGCTGCGGCCGCTCCCACAAAAGGATCGACCGCATTCAGGGCCGCACCGACGACATGTTTATCATAAAGGGAGTAAATATTTTCCCTATGCAGGTCGAGCAGGTGCTGATGAACATCCCCGAGGTCGGCAACAATTACGTGATCGTCCTCATAAAAGAACACGACATCGATAATATGATCGTTCGGGTAGAAATGACGGAGTCGGTGTTCGTCGAGGACATGGGTGTGTTGGAGAGTGTCCGGAACAGAATAGCACACGACTTGAAAAATGAATTGCTCGTCACCCCGAAGGTGGAACTGCTTGAGCCCAACAGCCTGCCGAAAAGCGAAGGAAAAGCGACACGGGTCATCGACCGGCGCATGAGTTGAGAAGGAGGAAAAAATACGAGAATTCTAGGACTGAGCGCAACCGGACTCAAACCGGGCATTCGCCGGCGCCTGGAGAGCCTGGGCCGGCGAAAGGTCCCCGCTCATGAGGTGATTTCACCCGAACTTTCCCGCGAGCTTTCACATATCTCATTTGAATCAGGCCGTCAGGTAGGATTGCTCATAGGCCGCGACGGCAGCGTCGAAACGGTTCTCCTTGGAGGCCCCGGTTCTCTCTATATTCCCGATCTGCCCAAAAGCCGCGGCGGCAGGTGGCGTCTTCGCGGGCTTCGGCTGGTGCACACGCATTTGCACTCCGAACAGATCTCCCAGGACGACCTTATGGACCTGGTGTTCCTGAGGCTCGACTGTGTGGGAGTGGTCTACGTGGACGAGCACGGCGGGGCCACACAGCTTGAAATTGCGCACATACTTCCGGGGACCGGCAACGGTTCGAACGGGTGGGAAATCCTGGCGCCGATGTCGTGCCATGACCCCGACCTGGATTTCCAGGCCCTTGTCCGCTCACTGGAAGACGAACTCACACGCAACCGGCTGGCCATCCCGGCTGCCCGCGACGGAGAAGACCGGGCCATTCTCGTGAGCGTGACCGACGCCGACAGAGAAAGCGCAAAAAGATCGATGCAGGAACTGGTCGAACTTGCCCGAACGGGAGGAATAATCGCCGCAGACACGGTCATCCAGCGACAACGCCACAAGAACCCAAAGTATTTCATCGGCAAGGGCAAGCTGAGCGAAATTGTCCTCAGAGCCCTTCAGTGCGGGGTGGATTTGCTGATATTCGACCAGGAGCTCAATCCGTCACAGGTGCGCGCCATAACCGACAGGACGGAACTTCGGGTAGTGGACAGGACGCAGCTCATCCTGGATATTTTCGCCCAGAGGGCACAGAGCATGGAAGGCAAGATCCAGGTCGAGATGGCGCAGCTCAAGTACCTGCTTCCAAGACTCGGGGTAAAAGATGACGCCCTGTCCAGGCTGACAGGCGGCATTGGGACCAGGGGGCCGGGAGAGACGACCCTGGAGATCAACAGGCGCCGCACCAAAGATCGCATAGCCCAACTTGAAGACGACCTGAGAAGTCTGCGAAAGAGAAGAAATCTAAGGCGCGCAAGGAGAAGCAGGAAGGAAATGCCCACAATTTCCATCGTGGGATACACAAACGCAGGCAAATCCACTTTAGTCAATTCTTTGACGCACAGTTCGGTTTTTGTCGAAGACAAGCTGTTTGCCACCCTTGACCCGATCAGCCGCAGGCTTCGGTTCCCAAAAGACTTCGAGGTCATAATAACCGACACCGTCGGATTCATAAAAGATCTTCCGCAAGACCTGCTGGATGCTTTTTCAGCCACCCTGGAAGAATTGCAGGATGCCGACCTGCTGCTTCATCTTATCGATATAAGCAACGAGCAGTTTGAAGACCAGATGGATTCGGTGGAAAGGACCCTGAGAAAACTTGACCTGCATGCAAAACCGGTCATAACGGTGTTCAACAAGATTGACCTCCTGCCGCCCGAACTTGTGGAGCGCAAGACAAGAAAACACGGGGGAATAGGCATATCGGCCATAAATCCGCGCACCCTTGAGCCGCTCATTTCGGCCATGCAGGACAATGTGGCGGACTTCGCGGAAAGGGAAGTCGGGTTCACGGCGTGAAGACGGTAAAAGGACAAGGCAAAAGTAAAAAGGAAAAAGGCAAAAGTAAAATAACCTTTCACCACGAAGAGCACATGAAGTGCGAATGTAGAATGTAGAATGTAGAAGGCAGAAAGGGGGAAAGTGCGAATGTCCGATGTCCAATGTAGAACTTCGAATGACGAAGTAAGCGGTCCGGCACTCAGGCCAGTGCTCAAATGGCACTAACGACCGCCCCCGGGGGCCAGCATGAGTGCCGGACTGCGGTTGGACATTCTACATTCTGCGGTTCTGCGGTTCAAAATTAGCTTTTCCTTACCCCAACTCCCGCCGCATTTGCACTGTTCCGCGAGGGAACAGCGAACAGCCCATCATCTTATCGGGATGAATTCACAGTGGACGTTCAACGGTAAGTAGCCGAATTCCTTAGCCCCGGACGGGGATGGAGGAGTGGAGGGGGTGAGTGCAGGGGGAGAGGTTCTCGCTGTATTAGCTGTTAATACAGGGAAATTTAGTCTCCCGATCCCCCAACAAGTTGATTTTGCTGGTCTTTTCGGCATTTATTTTCCGAAATAACAGCGGGGAACAGCGGCAAAACCCCCTGCGGGGGAAGGCAAAAGTAAAAAGGCAAAAGGCAAAAGTAAAAAGGCAAAACTAAAATAACCTTTCACCACAGAGGGCACAGAGGCCACAGAGGGCAGATGAATGTAAAATGTAGAATGTAGAATTTCGAAGTAAACCAGTCGTTACTCCGGGTGGACGTTCTACATTCTGCGGTTGGGAATTCGTTTTTCCTTGGGCCGACCTCCGTCTGCGGCTGTTTTACAGGTTTTGCCGGGCGCGTCACCTGTAAATTCAGGCGTTATACAGGTGCGCAGTAAGGAGCCGGGAACCGAGCCGCCATTCATATTAAGTTTTCAAAGAGACGCGACGCGTGTGGTCGCTTGGCGAGCGAGCGGCGAACCCGCGCTGAGCGCAGGAGTTGGAAATCCGCTCAAACCCGGCAAATATTATACTTCGTAAAGTGAAGTGTTGTCAAGAAAAAAATGAAGTGACAAATAATTTAGCCCAGAGGCGCGGAGAGGGGAGGGGAAGAGAAGGTGGGCGCTAAGTACTGACTTTGTCTATAGCGCTGTGGGGGCGGCGCTTGAATGCATGCGAAAACGCCCGGCGTCGGACGGGGAACTTAGTGAGCGTTGCCGACATATCCAAGGAATTCTCGCAATAGGTCAAACGGAGACCTGACCCCTGTCCCAAATGAGTGTGACGACGATATGCTCCGAATAATCCGCATCTTGGAGTTCCTCAAAGACATTGAAGGCCATTCGGTTTTGGTGTAACATGGATCGTTAATGTCTTGCAGTTGACGGCTCATTCTACCATTAGCAAGAGGGCCAAGACAACAGCATAAACCCCTTCGATTAGCAAGGAGGATCTGATAATGGTTGACGAATTATCCCATGGCGGCCCCCAAATCGAAATTGCGCCACAGCCTTGCCCGTTCGATGATTTTAGTAGCTGGCTCCATGAAACGGTCTCCTTACTCAAGCCTGACATTGTTGTCGCCATAGCACGCGGCGCAGTACGCTTATTACAACTCCATGGATTAACGCATACGATATCATCTGTACCTATCATTTCAAATAATTCCCTTTCCTTCATCCCACAATCTTACATGGAGAGCAAACGGGCACTCATTTTCGATGATTCATTAATATTTGGTTCAACAATGTCCTCTACGGTTGATTACCTTCACGAAAAAGGTGCTGTTCCTCTGTGCGCAGCATATGTCGTTGATAGGCGCAATTTCTTTGGTGAAGGTAAAGACCAGAATGATCTAAAGCATCCATCGGTATTCGTGAATTTGCCTGTCCATTATAGGCACAAGTTGTGGCCGAGTGATATTAGAATACATCACGACGTGCTAGTTCGCTGCCTGTTGAATACACCGAGTCATTACAATATTGACTTTCCAACTACGGACATTCAAATCCCACCTTTCGCCAGAGACTATGTCCCTTTCATTATGCATCTTATCTCATCTCGTTTAGGCGTTGGTGATTTATTCGATGTCACTTCACCTGACTCAGCTATGAATAATATATATCGTTTTTCAGTATTGCTTCCCACTCTCTCCTCCACCTTCTTCCGACAACGAGAAATCAGTTCTCGGCCATTCTCAAAGGTTCGCTTTACACTTGCACCAGACCTTGGTCTGATCAGCATTACCCCAATGGTTCAACTTGTCATGGGACATTCATTCACCGCCACTGAATACATATTTTCTCATGCTGAATTCCAAGATTTGTGGGATACCTTGGGCAAACCTCTCTCGAATGATCGCTACGTTAAACAATCTACATTTCGATTGCTCACCTATTTCATAACGACTTTACTGTCGGCTGAAATTGTAAGGCGGACCGTTTCGACTCTGCGAGAACATTTTAACTCCCCAAAATGGTCATTCCTGACGAACGACATCGAGATAAACGTCGGCAAACAGAACGCGCTGAAGCTGCACGCGATTTTCCACGATGCCATTTTACAGGAAACAAATCATTTTTTGGACTCGCAAGCGTCAGATTGTAACAATCTCAGCGACACTGAACCTATACAGCATGAGATTATCGCCAAGATAGCCGATGCGTTGCAAAACAATCCGCATTTTGCACCTGATCCGAGCGAGTCAGTATACGAAATTTTGGGCAAGATTTTCATTGTACTAAGGAAAATAACGGACAGCAGCACCATTCGAGAAAAAACGCCTAATGCTGAACGCTTAAATGTTGGTCTTTCCTTTGGCTCGGTTATGCAGCTCCTAAAAAAGCACTTTGGCATAACTTTATCTCTTACAGAAATATCCGTGGGCATAGACGTATGTGTTGACAATGGCCTTGCGGTACCTAAAATTTTATCAGACAATTCACAATGGTGTCGCCTTTTTTACTCTGGAGAACGAACAGAATCGGTCGATCCGTTACAACTCAAGAGTTATTTTTTTGCCGCATATTCGGAGTTCATGAAACAAAAAAAATCTAAACCATTAACCCCATACGATATTCATAAGCTTTCTTGTGGGATGAAGGAAATTTTCCGCTGGCTTCCATTCTCTACTCAATTCTCGATATATGGGAGAATTGCGCTCGCTGGGCCAGAGGATAATTTGATCTCATGGCTGTCGAGTGGCCCCAACCCAGTGTTGTCAATTTCACGCTCTCCAGAAGGCAAGAAAGTGGCTTTCATAAGTGACTCTTTTAGACCTATATCGCATACTGCATGGTCACGTGACCGTGTAATCAACTTTCTAGACGGATTCCAATATATGGCATTTGCATTCAACGAATTGGGTGCTGACCATAAACTTGTTCTTAGTACATGTATGACCCATCGTCATACATATAACTCTGTTGCTCATGAAGCACATTGTTGGTCACATAAAAGTCACTACAATTTTTCAACCCTAGTGTCTGCCACAGGTATTGATAACGATGAACAATATGCAGACCGCAGGTATATAGCACCATCCATTTACTGGTGCGTTAGGTATATACATGAAGCGACAGTGAAATACAATGTCTTTCACCGAAAGTGGAATCATATTCTAAAAAGAATCGATACCGCTTTTAAGCATCAGGGATTTCCTGCGAAAAGATTTTGGGAGATGCGCGTGGCCCCCTTGCTCAATCAAGATATTGACCCTGAAATAGAATGTCGATTCGAATATTTGATGCAGATTATCAATCAGATAAAATTACTAACTTCATACTTTATTAGTATATTACTAGCTTCTAGGGTGGTGACCATGAATGATGTCAATACCAAATTTATCGAAGAAGGAGTTACGTTATTCAGTGACGATTTCGAGTGGAGCGTCAAAGGGGACATTAGCTATATCCGACACGAGTATAACCGTAGTATCACGCAGGGTCGCATACCCGGCACTTCAATTGTTAAGACTCTTTTGCCGGGATTTGAGGTAGCAGCGGATAAGAATACAATAATAGCGTCCTTTATGGACGTTAGGGACATTGTTTTTAACTGCTATAACGAAATTCGAAGGGTGCTTCAAGTTTTTTGTCCAGAATATAAGGGCGTGGAGGGAGATTTTCCGTATGCACCTTTCACGAATATCCGCGTTCGTCCTGATGGTGCGGTTGAGCAGGTTCTGCATAATGCGTACATTCTTACGATGGACATCATTAAATCTACCAATAGTCCCCAAACTAATGAAATGAAAAGTACCATCATTGGAATCTTGAGCCACTTCGATAACATACATCATGAAGTCACCGGGAATGATGAATATATAGTCTGTTCCAACGAACCCGCGATTTTGATCGACATTGCTGACGCAATCCGACTTGAAGGTGAAAGGTTGAAGAAGGAAGGCTTGCCTTTCGGGGGTACCCGTAAAGCATTAGGTTTTGGTACAGTGAAAAAGATAGAGGATATTAACGGAAATTGCATGATCATGGACGAGTGCTTGCCTAATATAATTCCTGCTGCATGTAGTGTCCGTGATGCTATCGATATGCTTAAAAATGTTAATAAGAACTCACTGATCGCGGTGGCGAGGTTGGACGCCCACCAATTTAAAAAGGCTTTAGCTGCGTTTGAGAAATCGGAGAAGAGGGTTAAGATTTCTTCAAAACATTTTGTTGGCTCGTGTTCGGTTTATGACCTTTCAAGAAGGAGAGATAGTAAGGCCTTTAGTGGTCCCTCTAAATAGATTTCCATAATCGCGCTATCCATCTTTTCAAAAATTGGACACAATGACGAACGGCCGAAAACGTCAAATGTTACCCGGCGCTCGATGCCATCTTGCCAAGCAGAAAACGTTGACCTCCTAAGGGTTCTAGCCAAAGTATGGCGTCTTCACAGCCTCGACGAGGGGTTCGAAGGTGACCCACAGGGTGAAGATCGTAAGCAGAACGTTCGGGGACGAGCCGCAATCATGGGGAAATCAAGGGTCTTGAAATAGGAAAATGAAGGGCGCAAGCGCCGCAGAAGCAGGCGCAATAAAGGCGATTCACACAGGCGCTCCACCTCTCGGCGCCGACAAGTATTTGAGCTTCCGCAAGGGTCTCGCGGGCCCTCCTGGGTCGGTGGGAATCGGTGATCCCGGTCTCTTCCGTCACAGTCTTTTTCCTTCCTGCTCTACCTGCTGACGGAACGGCATAGCGCTATATTTCGCACTGTTCCATTCATCCCGGCTGCGCACAATAGAGGAAAGGACGGCCTCCGACTCCAACTCGACGTCGTATAGCCGGTCCCGAATACGGTCTGTACGTTTATCACTGACAGGTCCGTCGACCAAAATCAGAAAATCCCAGTCCGAATCGGGAACGGAATCTCCACGCGAGCGGGAACCATACAGAATGATGTCTGCATCGGGCTCCACTTCATGAACAGCATTTTTTACTTTCTTGAGGAGCACCTCTCTTTTCATGTTCATCTCACTTTAATACAGATCTTTTCATCTCAAGGTATTCGCTGCTGGTGAAGCCTCTATAACGGACGACAGAAGTCGGATGTCGGAAGACAGAGAAAAACGGCCCACCGGCCCTAAGATCATGTCAACTTTCTTTTGAGGCTTGCTCCACCCTTCAAAAACCCCTTTGCCTCCGCAATGGGGTGATCGGTAGCCATGAGGAGGATGTCTTCCTCCACTTCCGTGATCTGAATCCGTTTACCCCTCAGACGTTTAGCAACCCTTTCGGGGAGTTTCAGGGTGTTACCTGCCAAAACCCCTGGTTCATTTCGAAGCACTCCTTTCCTTGAGATTTGTGCCCCTCGGGTTTGGCTTTACTGCCGGATTCTTATACGATTTTCGTCAACAATCCACAGGCTCCCCGAAAGCGATTCATTCGAGATAACTGGAACAAGTCGGGCAAAGACCTCCAGGACATATGGTTTGTCTTGCCGCTTCAAACGGAGGACTACAATCCCATCGAAATCTTCCGGAGGATAGGCGCGAATGTTTGCAAAGTCCGTATCCAGGGTTACCAGCACGCGCCTTTCAGATCGGCATATCGAGATTGCCTCAGTATCTACAGTGCCGCTAAGCCGTTCATCCGGTATCGTCAATGCATCGTGACCCGCCCTGGTGAGCAGATCCGCCATTTCGACGGGCAGGTTCTCATCGATTTTGAATTTCATAATGAACCCTATGCGGCCGGCATTTCAACCACACGCTCGCGAGCGAGTTCCGCTGCGTAGGCAATGGCCGCCTGCACAGCCTCGCGACTCAGGCCGGGGTAGCTTTTCAAAATTTCGTCGGTGCTCAGACCTTCAGCCAGGTTGTCCAGCACCACCGAAACCATGATTCGGGTGCCTTTAATACACGCTTTGCCGTGACAGATTGCGGGATCTACCGCAACATAATCTTGCCAATGCATATTTGATCCTCCAAATTACCTCTTGAGCGGATAAGTTATCCACCCATGATAGTGGTTCCTTTTTCGGTCATTGTTCGGTCAAGCTCGTTCTTGAAATTAGCATATCGTCTCACAATTTCAATCTACTCAGCACAATCAGGAGACCTGCCGTTTAGTTTTCGGCCGCTTCTGCTCCTTTTTCTTCTCTTCGTAAAGGTCTTCGAGATCATGTGCAATAGCGATCGACTTGTCCCGGCGGCATTTCTTGCGCACCCGGTCCGGCCAGATCGAATAGGCCAGGTGTGCCCAATCGTATTCACCCGCCAAATTATCTCAAGGAGCATGCAGCGTCACCTCATGGGAGATATACCCGGATCCTTGCATATTTTTCATATAGCGATCGGCACTTCCCAAGAACCGCTTCCCGCGGCAGACAAAGCATCCTGCCGGTTTAACTCCAGGGCCTCTCGTAAGGTTACGCTGAGACTCTCCATCAATTCTTCCTTCGTAAGCTCCTGGCAGTTAACGCCCGGTACTTCTTCAATCCAGCCAATCCACCATCCGCCGTCCTGTTTCACAACCGCCGTATATTGCGTGCTCATGGCAAGACCTCTTTTCAGGTTCACTTCTTTCAATCACCAGCAAATCCAGGTCGCTATCACGCTACATAGCACCCGTTGCAGCGGAACCAAAAAGAATAACCCTCTGAGGATGGGCGACCTTAAGAATCTCTTCGACGATTCGTTGGATGGTATCTTCATCAACTTTTATTTTTTTTGCACTCCTTGGACGGAACAGCCTGCTTCGACATTGGGTGCACCGGTTTTGTAGAGCAAGGTTCCATCAGGAAGACCCTCCATGGGGTTTAAGGGACTTATTCGGTGTCGTCCTGGCCGGCAATCTGCTTTTCAAGTTCTTCTAAAGGAGGGAGAATATCAGCGATCGCCCGTCGCAGAGGTCCCAACGTTTTTTCCGAGATGAGCCAAACTTGGGAAATGCTCACTCCCTCATATTGATGGATTCAAGAATCCGGTCTATACGCTCCAGTACCTGGGCGAGATAAACCCGAGCGTCTTTCTTCATAAGGGCCGAGCCTCCTTAAGTATCCTGCGGCGCAACAGCCAGTATATGGCATCCTCGGAGATTACATCGACTTTAACGCCCATCAAGTCCGTGAGGTCTAGAGCCAGGGCGCTCATATCCAGGAGGCTGCGGTCATCATCCATCTTCACAAGCAGATCGATATCACTCTCAGGGCCGACCTCGCCGGCAGCAACGGAACCGAAAACTCTTATGTTCCGGGCACCGTGCTTTGCGGCCAAATCCTTTATGTCATCACGTTTTGCTTTCAAAAGGGCTTCCATTGTCATTTGCTCTTACCTCACAGTCCCATCATCTGCTTGGACATTGGGTGCGCCGGTTTTATAGAGGATAACTTCTTCGCGGGCTACGCTGTCAGCAGCATAAGCGAGCGCAGCCCGTATATGCTCGATGGTCAGGTGAGGACAGGCGTCCAGGAGGTCTGCTTCATTTGCTCCCTCGCTAAGCTTCCTGACGATCAGCTCAACCGTGATACGGGTCCCACGAATCACCGTCCTGCCCAGCATGATCCTGGGGTTTATCTCGACACGGTCATCAAGGGTCATTTCTGCACCTTCACAAAAGGGGTGGTCGCTATGGCTCAAGCAGTCATTTCGAATTCGACTTTACGGGCGTCACTTACTCGGGCGGAGGCATCGAGGATTTCAAGCGAAACGAGATTGCCCTCGGCGTCGTAATCGAGAATTACGCCGGGTTTATCTTCGTCACTTTCCGCGATGGAAATTCCCTCTTTGAAAATGACGCTTAGCGTATCGGTCTTCGGGTCATAGGTCACTTTCATCGAACCTGCCTCCAATATTTCTCAATCCTGCCGGTGCGGTAAACGGTTATGACCTCGGGGGGTTTGCGGTCTACATCAACGAAAACTCGAACGTGTTCCGTGATCGCATATTCGATAATAACATTAGCTTTCATCACGGTCACCTCGGCACTGCCAGGAGCATGGCATCAACAGGGGCCTTGGCCTCTCTGCCTGACGGGTAGAGGGCCAAGAGCGGTCCTCCAGGCCCAGGAAATCAGGCGCGATTTTTTGCAACCTTTCATGCTGCGAAATTCAACGTCTCTAAAATAAGTTTAACGTCATCTTCGAGAATATCTCGCTCAAACATTCGTCGCGAGGCATGAACCCGGTACACTGAATTACACTGGCACAAAAATGAATCTAGTACAAGAGTGGAGGTAAAGAATCGGGAAGAGCGGTTTCTCAGTATCCCTCTCTATAACGGACGACAGAAAGCCGGCCCCCGAAGTGTATCTAGTCGGGGGTCGGATGTCGGAAGACATAGAAAAACATTCCACGGGCCGTGAGATCGTATCAGCTTTCTTTTGAGGCTTGCTATAGTTTACCTGGCTGGTGCTTGTCTGAAGAACCGGCTCAGGCCGGGTTGAACAACCTGTTCCGCAGAAGAGCAGCTTCCGCCTGGGCAGGGTTCGCGATGGGCATTTCATCGATTTGAGCAACCGGCATTATTCCAATCAGTGAATTGAGCACCCAGACAGTATCTGCAGAATAGAGGTCTTCGGGCGGCGCCGGGCGGAGATAGACTTTTGAGCCGGCGCTTTCCAGGATTGCCGACAGGGACCGGACAGTAGTTCCCGGCAACTGATACCGGCTCTGGGGGGTCCACCATAGGCCGCCGGTCCTGGCGATAAGAGAGCCGGTGCAAGTCTCCGTTACAAGGCCGCCTCGATCGAGAATCACGGCCATGTCGCAGCCCGCGTTCAGGGCCGCTTGCCTTGCGGCCAGACAGTACAGGAAGTTCAAAGATTTGAACATCGCCAGCGGAGGTGAGTATCCGTCCCTGTAAACGTGCAGCTTGCAACCCGTTTCATACATGCGCCGCGACGGGGGGTCGTAGGGTTGGGCAACGATACAGACGGTTGGTTCTTTGGGCGGCGGCAAACCCAGTGAGGGCGAGATGCCGCGAGTCACCATGATCTTGATTGCGGCGGTCCTCGCTATAAGCCCGTTTTCACTGAGCAGCCGGTAAAGGATGGACTCCCAGGCAGGCACGGGATCGAGCCTGATGAGAAACTCGGCCAGCGAAGCTTCGAGCCGCTCCAGGTGCATGGAAAGGTAGAGGAATTTGCCCTTTTCCGCGCGGATAGTTTCGAACAGACCGTCTCCATAAACAAAACCACGATCCAACGGGGATATGCGGGCCTTTTCCAGCGGCAAAGTTTCTCCGTTGAGCCAGATCGTGGCTTGGCCGGAACTCATGGTTTAACTCCTCAGCTTTTCGACAAGCTCGAACAGGGTTTGACCCTTGTGAAGGGTCTCCTGGTATTCGTCTTCTTCGATGGAATCGTAGATGATACCTCCCCCAACCGAAAAATAACAGGTTTCATCCTTAACTATGGCCGTTCGTATTGCCACATTCAGATCGAGGTTGCCGTGCCAGCCGATGTAGCCTATTGCCCCCGTATAGACATGCCGCACGTTGGACTCCAGTTCGTCGATAATCTCCATAGACCTGATCTTGGGGCACCCGGTAACCGACCCGCCGGGAAAGGTAGCCCGGATGATATCGCCTGTTGACGTTTCAGGTCGGAGCGCGCCGGTGACGATCGAGATGAGGTGGTGGACGTTGCGGTATGTTTCAAGCCTCTTGTGCTCGGCCACCCTGACGGTCCCGGGAGAGCAGATGCGACCGAGGTCGTTCCGCAGCAGGTCCACTATCATGGAGAGTTCCGCGTCGTCTTTGGGGCTTTGAAGAAGGTCGGAAATGAGCGCCTCGTCTTCCTGCCGCGTGCGCCCGCGTCTGCGCGTGCCCTTGATAGGGCGGGTCTCGATAAAAGCGCCTCTGCGAAACAGAAACCGCTCCATGGAGGTCGAAAGTATGCGGTGGTCTCCTGCGTTTATATGAGCGTAAAAGGGCGCGGGGTTAATATCGAAAAGAGATTTCCAAAGACGGTAGGGATCTCCTTTCAGCGGGAAGTTAAATCGCTGGGAAAGATTCACCTGATATACATCTCCGCGCCTGATGTAGTCTCTTACTTTAGATACCGCCGCCACATATTCCTCGTGGGAAAAGTTGCTCTCAAGCGAGCCTGCTTCAAGCCAAGGCCGGCTTTCTTCCTCCTCGGCCACCGCCTCCGGCCCCGGGCGGAGGGCGCCCGGCCTGCGGCATTCAAGAGGGGGACAGGGCATGGGACTTGAAGGCTCCTCCCCGACTCTACCACAAACGGCCCCAATCGCTGCTGCGGCTTCAACGGCGGTTTTTCCGCTCTGCAAAAGGATGCCGGCAAGACTTCTTTCTTTTCTGTCATACACCTCGAACCGTCCCGGCCAGAAAAAAAACAGGTCCGGGAGGCCAAGATCGTCGCAGGCGGAAGCCGGAAGGTTTTCTATTGAATTTTTCAAATCGTAGGCGAAATACCCGATTGCTCCCCCGCAAAAAGGGAGAGGCAAAGGACCGAATTCGGGATGCACGCTCTCCAAGAGGCTGTCAAGGACGTTTATGGGATTATCGTGGATCTCGTAAGCTCCCCCGGATGTCTTGATCAAGCTGAAATTTCCCTTGGCCCTAAAGGTCACGAAAGGATCATGAGCGGAAATCGAATACCTGTTTTCACCGCCGGGCCGTAGTTCTCCTCCGCTCAGCAACAGGGCCGAGGGGTTTGCTGAAGCCCGCGTTTGGGCCCGACTTAAAAAATCGGCTTCATCGATCCCTTCGAAGATTTTCAGCGAGTCGAGGTGAATGGCGGATAATCCGCGTAGAGGACCTGTCACGGTAAATCTCCCCTGTGGAGTTCCCGGAAGCGGTAATCGGCCCTTGGAAACCTGCCGGATTGATTTGCAGCCAGGGGGGCCGGACGCCAGGCCGGCCTGACGCTCAGGAAATTGCTCACCAGTTCGATCCCATATTCCGTCATGAAGGATTCAGGGTGAAACTGCACGCCGAAAATGGGCCTGGAACGGTGCCTGATCGCCATGCAGACGCCTTCAGGCGCCAAAGCCAGCGGAACCAGGGTCTTCGAGCGTATTTCGATGCAAAGAGAATGATACCTGGCGGCCCTGAAAGGAGAAGGCAACCCTTGAAAGATGCTCTCCCCCTCATGATGAACAAGGCATGTTTTCCCGTGAACCGGAAAGGGGGCTTCGCGGGTTTTTCCGTCGAAAACCTCATTTATGGCCTGCATTCCCAAGCATACGCCCAGGACCGGGACCGTATGCCCCAGATGCTCGATTACGGCCTTGCTGACGCCGGCGTGAGCGGGGTCCTTAGGGCCGGGCGATATGCATATCCAGGCCGGGTCGAGCCTGCGGACGTCCTGCACGCTCACCTCGTCGTTTCTGAATACCCGGACTTCTATTCCAAACTCCTGGAAAAGCTGAACCAGGTTGTATGTAAAAGAATCGTAGTTATCTATCATGACCAGCCGCACGGGCACCCCCAAAAATAAAAGCCATCCCGTTTTTCGTGAGCCGGGATGGCCTGCGCCTAGCATAACCCACTTCCAATTGATGTGAAATTGCGCGAAATCTACCAGAAGTCGCAGCCCAAGTCCAAAGAAAAAATCAAGGGGTCAGGCCATAGGAAAAGAGATCGTCGATTTTGCTCGCATACTCCGGCTTTGCTTTTCGGCAAGGCGGTTGGTACGAGTCGCCATCGCCTTGGGGAAATTCGCTTCCCCCGAGAGCGAAAGCCTATAACGGATGACAGAAGTCGGAT
>DASPQK010000316.1:0-5706 GCA_035624985.1 Syntrophobacteraceae bacterium
AACTCCCTTGGGTCAGGCTTTGGGAGGCGGTGCCGCTCTTATCGTGGGACTGGGAAAAGTCGGCAAATGCCTGGCCCGGAAACTGGTCGCGCTTGGAATGAAAGTGAAGGCAATACGGCGTACTGCGGATATTGAAACGGAAGCGGCCATAGGCCTGCTTGGCGCCGGCGATATGTCCAGCCTCTACGAGATGGCGTCTTCGGCCGACTTTGTTATTTCCACCATTACATTGACCGATCAAACCACAGGGCTGTTCAACCGGGACCTGTTCCGCGTGATGAAACCTTCGGCCTACGTAATCAATGTTTCACGGGGAGCCGTGATCGATGAAGCGGATCTTGTAAAAGCGCTGCAAGCTGGCGAGATCGCAGGTGCAGGGCTGGACGTCTACGAACGGGAACCTCTGGATCGGGGCAGTCCGCTTCTGACCCTGCCCAACGTTGTTGCAACGCCGCATGTCGCAGGAGTGACTGGACAGAATTACGACTCGACAGCCGGAATTCTTTCCGGCAACATCTTGCGCGTAAAGGACGGCAAACTCCCTATTTATTGCGTAAATGAAGCGGAATTGAAGATTCAAAAGAATTTCTGAGTAAAACAACTAAGCGGAAGGGGAGACTCAAATGGCGGAAAGAATGCTTGAAGGGATTGAAGCGTGTGTCTTCGATGCTTATGGGACCTTGTTTGACTTCAACTCTGCAGCAGCGCGCTGTCGTGATGACCTGGGGGAAAAAGCCGATGTTCTTTCGAAAATATGGCGTGAGAAGCAGCTTCAATATACTTGGCTCCGCTCCTTAATGGGACTGCATAAGGATTTCTGGCAGGTGACCGGGGATGCCCTGGACTTTGCCCTTAAATCCCTCCAAATAAGCAATGAGGGACTGCGGGAAAGGCTCATGGGTCTTTATAGAACCCTTGATGTTTTTCCCGAAGTGCCCGCCACGCTCGAGCAACTCAAATCGGGGGGATTCAAAACGGCCATTCTTTCCAATGGATCTCCGGAGATGTTGCTTTCAGCCGTCAATGGAACAGGCCTCACTCCTCTATTGGATGCGGTGCTCTCAGTTGAAGCGGCAGGCATCTACAAACCCCATCCCTCCGTCTACAAGCTCGCCGTCGATTCCTTGTCAATTGCGGCACAGGCCATCTGCTTCGTTTCCGCCAACGCCTGGGACGCTCATGGCGCTTCAGCTTTCGGACTGAAAGTCATCTGGTGCAACCGTTATCGACAAGAAAAGGAAATTCTGCCGGGAACGCCTGACTTTGAAGTCTCCTCTCTGCGGGAAATCCCCGGTATTCTGGGTATCAAGGGCTAGTGCGCTCTAGCGAGTCAAACACCCGCAATTAAAATTCGCTTCATTTTTTTCTTGACAATACTTCTTTTAAAGAAGTATAATATTTGTCGAGTTTGAGTGAGTTTTCCCATCCCGCGCTCCGCGCGGGATCGCCGCTCACTCGCAAAGCGGCCATGCACGTCGCGTCTCTTTGAAAACTGAATCTCATGGCGGTTCGGCTCCCGGCTGCTTACTGCGCACCTGTATTTGGCCTGAATTTACAGGTGACGTGCCCGGCAAAACCTGTAACGCGCAGTTGCGTTCAGAGCGGTCCGCGGTGCGGGTCTGCGGTTCTGCAGTTCTGCGGCTCTTTTGCCTCCCCCCCGCAGGAGGCTTTGCGTTTTCCCTTTTTACTTTTGCCTTTTGCCTTTTTACTTTGCACGCCCGCTGTTAAGCGCTGTTATTTTGGAAAATAAAGGCCAAAAAGACTAATTAAATCAACGTGTTGGGGGATTGGAAGCGTGAATTTCCCTGTATTAACAGCAAATGCAGGCGGGAGGCAGGAGAACCCTGAACGGAGCATTCTCGGTTTTTTGCTAAAAAATCAATATGTTACCGTTTGTTTGCCGATTGCCGCCGTTGTGCATGAGTAACGAATGCGCCGCTGTTATCCCGCCGCTTTAAAGCCGGCGCTCTGACTTTTCTCGCGGCCCGCCGCCTCTTATGTTATGCTTGCCGCGTATCGGATGCGAAAATTCCCGACGGAAGGAGGCCGTGATGTTCATCGTTCATGTCTTTGTCCACGTACAAGAGCACCTGGTGGAGGCTTTTAAAGCTGCAACCATTGAAAATGCCGCAAAGAGCGTCCGAGAGAAGGGCATCGCCCGCTTTGACGTCATTCAGCAGACCGACGATCCGACCCGTTTCGTCCTGGTGGAGGTTTATCGCACCCGGGAAGACCCGGCCCTTCACAAAGAAACGGCTCACTACGGGACTTGGCGCGATACCGTCGAAACCATGATGGCCGAACCGCGCACGAGCATCAAATACGTAAATGTGTTCCCCGATGAGCAGGGGTGGGACTAAAGGGCATGAATTTCGAATTTGCTTCTGCCAATCGCGTTCTTTTCGGTCCGGGGACCCTGCGCGAAGTTGGTCCCGTAGCGGTCCATCTGGGAAATCGAACGCTGCTCGTCACCGGAAGCTCTTCCGGGAGGGCTTCCTCACTAGTTCGCCAACTCGAATTGAGCGGCGTAACGGTCTTCAGTTTCAATGTGCCGGGCGAGCCCACACTCGAAACGGTTCGATCCGGCGTCGCCCGGGCAAAGGAAAACGGCTGCGGGTTCATAGTCGCATTTGGCGGCGGGAGCGCCATCGATGCCGGTAAAGCCATAGCGGCTCTCCTGCCCAATGAGGGTGACCTGCTTGACTATCTTGAGGTCATTGGAAAAGGGCGCCCGCTTGCCGAACCCTCGTTGCCCTGCATCGCAATACCAACTACGGCCGGCACTGGTTCGGAGGTCACGCGCAACGCGGTGCTTACGTCCGTCGAACACGGGGTGAAAGTAAGTCTTAGGAGTCCGCATATGTTGCCGCGCCTGGCAGTGGTGGACCCCGAACTGTGCCGCTCGCTGCCCCCTTCGATCACCGCCGCTACGGGCATCGACGCGCTTACCCAGCTTATCGAACCTTATGTGTGCAACAGCCCGAATCCGTTGACGGATGCGCTTTGCCGGGAAGGAATCCGCCGGGTGGCCGTAAGTCTTCGCCGGGCTTGCCTGGATGGCGATGACCTTGACGCCCGTGCGGATATGTCGCTGGCGAGTCTTTTTTCGGGCATGGCCCTGGCAAATGCGAGACTTGGGGCCGTGCACGGGCTGGCGGGTCCCCTGGGCGGAGCGTTGTCTGCGCCTCATGGGGCGATCTGCGCAAGGCTCCTTCCTTTCGTTATGGAAGCCAACCTCAAGGCCATTGAAAAAAGAGCGCCCGGCTCGCCTGCTTTGGCCAGGTATTCCGCGGTGGCCCGGTTGCTGACGGGAAATGAAGCGGCCGGCCCTGTCGATGGGGTCCTCTGGTTACGGTCCCTGTGCAGCGAACTCGAAATCCCCGCGTTGTCCGGGCACGGGCTCAGCCGGGGGATGATCCCGGCTCTCGCAAGCCAGGCCATGAAGGCAAGCAGCATGAAAGGTAATCCGGTTGAGTTGACTGAATTGGAGCTAACCCACATTCTTGAACAGGCGATGTAGCTGTCAGAATTTTATCGCGTGGCCCAGCCATATGAAAAATATCAGGGCCGCGATATGCAGGATCCACCAGTTCAAAGAGAACATCTTGAATTTGTGCATCATTGCCTCCACAGCCAGCCGCCAGGAGCGTACACGACGCTGACGGCCCCAAGGTGTACGAACCGCCATCCGGTATTTGGATAGCGATAGGTTGCCCCCGTTTTGTTTCTGCCTGAATCGTATCCAAAGATTTCCAGGTCGAAAAGGGCCTTTCCGATGAAGAACCTGGTCCACAGAACCGCTATGTCGGGCAATGTTGTCTTCAGAGGAATTTAATGACTTGGACCCTGGACTGTCAATTTAGCCTTACTAAATTGAGCAAGGGGTGAGGCAGTGTGGTGCAGGTCATTTAATCGTAGGGACGTTAAGGGAAAGCAGCAATGAACGTCTTTGACGGGAAAGCGTCGCCGCCCTCCGGGAAAGAAACGGCTGGTAAATGGATGGTTCTGGGTCTGGTGTCCATCGGTATCTTAATGGGGACGCTGGATGCCAGCATAGTGAACATCTCTCTGCCCAAAATCAGCCTGTACTTCCAGGAGCCCCTCAGCGGCATGGTGGAATGGGTCATTATCGCTTACCTCATCGTTGTCGCCGGCACTCTGCTCACCCTGGGCAGGTTGTCCGATATCACAGGACGCAGGGCCATCTGGGTGACAGGTCTTGCCGTTTTTACCGCTGGTTCGGCGTTATGCGGCGCTGCGCCCTCACTGCTGTTTCTGGTCGTCTCTCGCGCCCTTCAGGGGCTGGGAGGCGCTATGGTTATGGCGGTCAGCACTGCTATGATAACGGATGCTTTCCCCGTTGGTGAACGAGGCAGGGCTTTTGGCCTGATCGGCGCTGTCGTTGCCGTGGGGATAAGCGCCGGGCCGCCCTCAGGCGGCCTCATAACCCAGCTGTTGTCCTGGCGCTGGATATTTTATATCAACGTGCCCGTTGGCATCGTCGGCATAATCGCAGGGATTCGGCTCCTTTCGGAACCGATGAGGATAAGCGGAGCCAAAGCGCGCTTTGACCCGATCGGTGCAGCGCTCCTTTCCATAGGCATGACCTTTTTGATGCTGGCAATGACTTTCGGCCAGGAGGCCGGCTGGTTGTCCTCGGCTATTATCGGGGCCTTTGCCGCCGCCATTGTCCTGCTCGCTGCCTTCCTGCTCGTTGAAAGACGCGCGGCCAATCCGGTCGTGGACCTGTCGATCTTTCAAAACCGGCTTTTCTCAGCGGCCCTTGTCAGCAGCTTCCTCAGTTTCTTGTCTCTTGTCGCCGTCATGTTTCTCATGCCTTTCTATTTGCAGGAGCTGCTCTGCTTTCAGCCGGGCCGTGCCGGACTGGTGCTCGCCGCTGTGCCGCTCACGATTTCGTTGGTTGCCCCTGTAAGCGGCTGGCTCTCGGATCGTTTCGGCTCTCAGGTGCTCAGCTCGCTCGGCTTGGCTGTGGCCGCGACAGGACTCTTTTTTATCGGCAACCTGACGCAGGAAGTCTCACTTGCCGGCATAGTCTGGCCGCTGATCGTGGCGGGGCTCGGACAGGCCCTTTTCCAGTCGCCGAACAACAATGCGATCATGAGTTCTGTGCCGGCAAACCGCATCGGCATAGCCTCAGGCTTGCTGGCAACGGTCCGCGTGCTGGGGCAGAGTTTCAGCGTGGCCCTGTCCGGTTCTATTTTCACCTCGATGGGCGGTGCAAAGGCCGGAGCGCTGCTCGTTCAGAATGGGCCGCATCCTGCCGCTGTTTTGCAGAATACCTTCGTTCATGCATTTCATGCCGCTATGCTGACCTCTATGGTAATTGCCGGTGTTGGCGTTTTCACTTCTCTTGCCAGAGGCCGGTCGCAGCCGCATGTGCGTTGAAGGTGCGCCGATGTGCCAAACGCTGTTAAAGCGTAACGAAAGATTTCCTGAAACCCATAGGTATTATCTATTTGCCTTATAGAAGGTTTCAAACTTACATAACCCAAAAAGAGGCCCTGAATTGAGTGCCGGCTCCTTGTCCAAAACGAGTTTCAAATGATTTTACCAACTCTGGCCGTCTGTAATTTCATTCCCGATACCGGGGATCTCAGGAAATGGGCGCTCCTGCACGGGTTCTCCGGCGTCGACTGGACATTCATGCTTGAGGACCTTCCTCGAAACCGGATCGAAGAGTCGAGG
>DASPQK010000317.1:0-2913 GCA_035624985.1 Syntrophobacteraceae bacterium
ATCCTCTTCCGGCGGGAGAATCAGCTTACCCTTCAGCACGTGCTATTTCAAGCGGGGATGGCGCGTCCCTAATCCGTCGTTAACGGGAGTGAAGGACGTACCGGCGCATGGCCATGCGCTTCTGCAACCCACCTGACCGCACCTGGGTGGTGTAGGTGTTGAGAGCCAGGTATCAGGCACCGCTTCCCGGGCGCCGGCGACGCGTCCCCTGTGCCAGGGTCCCCGCTCATGTAGCCCCCTTGGGGCCGGTTAAAACCCGCCCCTTTCGACTCCGGCTCTTCGCTTCGTTTTGCGCAAATGGCGCTGTTTTTGCTCTTTTTAGCCTCCAATTTGGCTTCGTTTCAGGTCCGTTTTAGGTTCGTTTTAGGTTCGTTTTTCAAGGCTCTTCCTTTTTTTTCAACAAGTTGGTGGCTTCGGTCGTATAAAAAACAATCTTTTTGCTGCCTGCCCCTCCCTTCAGCGCGGGGATGGTGTCGGTTCGCGCCTCGGGGCAGGGGGCATGGTTTACGACGGATTGTGCCTGGCCTGACCACTATACTAGGCTATCATCTCTCGGCGGTTTTGTCAAGCGAAAACGGCTACGGTCCTAATTTGGGCGCTAACGCCGGCTTCCAGCCGGCCATGGTCCTGCCAGGATGGCGGCGCTCCGAACCGGACGGTACAGGGCGGCCCTAGCGTAGCTTTTGCTTGGTACGAGGTGAGTTGCCTCTGATTTGCCTGCTCTCTTTAATGTGAGGTGGGTCAATCTACAGTGCGCGTCACAGGGGATCTATCTTGGCTGGCAGCCTAAACGGCACCAAGTCAGGGTACTCGCGACGAAAAGCCTTCGCTGCCCATCCCCAGCATTGGTATCGTATCCGAACCTGGCCGTTAGCCCTCGGAGGATTCATGGGGAGATATCTTCCTGATTGCAAGAATCCCACTGAAAATCCACGTGGAATTCGTGCTGCCGACTGACGAGCCGCGGCTTCGATCCACACCTATCCCTCGTGGGCGCGACCCCACTTGTTCGCTTCAAAGAGCCAGGGTGCCCGACGTTCTTGCCCCGGCGCCCCTATTGCAGCATCACAGCGAGCGTCTCACGGCAGAGCCGCGATGATCTTTCGGTATTCCTCCTCTGTAAACGCTCGGAGGGTCTCCGACCTGACACTGCCTTTTGACCCCGTCGCGAGAGCTACTTTGGCGATTGCGTCATCGTTTGGCGCCTCGGAAACGATCACCATGTCGTACTGCCCCGTCACCATGTAGAAGGCCTTCACTTCGCCGCCCGCAGATTTAACCGCTTGCTTGAAGGCGTGGAGCCGTGCTGGACTTTCCTTGATTTTCTCCATGCCTTCCTGGGTCCACCGTGCCAATGTGATGTACGTAGGCATAGTCGTCTCTCCTCTCATACGGGATTTCCGATTTCATTTTCAGGTGTTGGGCCATCATACACCTCGCCCTATGCGCAAGCAATGCTCGCCCTTGTCGCCTTTGCGGTTGCCGAAGCCGGCTATGTGCGGGGTTTCATATGTGCGCCGATGTACTCTCGCCGGGATTGAAAGGCAGTTGACTGCATCGCGCCCTTGGTCGCCCAACACGCCGCCAGCGCCAACCGTTCCTTCCGTATTATGGATTTGAGGGAGATCGGTCCACACTTCGCCGAAGGTAATCGGCATTTGAGTTCTCGTACACATTCCGGGAAGGGTCTTCACCCGCTGGGAATCCATGAACCTCAGCCCCGCTTACTTAACTGGGCCAAGATAGCGATCGAGCCAGGCCAGAGTCTCCTTTATCGTTTCGTTTCTCGGGGGGAGGTGGTCAGTCTCGTATAGGATCAGTCGCTTGTGCTCGGCCGGAGTTCCTAAAAGGTCAAACATAGGTTTTTGTTCGGTCTCGTACGGGAGGAGTGTGTCGTATTTGCCGTTTAGCATCAAGGTCGGAATTTTCACTCGGGTCACATAATTAATCTGCGCGGTCTCTGGAAGTGGAGCTTCCTCGATGCCGCCAGCAATTAAAACGCTGGCTTTGAGACGGTCTTCCACGGCGGGGATAATCGCTCCAACTTCCGCACCCTGGCTCATCCCTTCGTAAGCAAGTTTCTTGCTGTCGATGTCCTGACGGGTCTCCAAATAGTCGATGCTTCTTCTGTAGTCTTTGACCTGTTCGATAAACAGCTCAGCAGATTGGTGAGGATTGGCGCCACCTGAGTAGATTGCGCTCAGAGTATCATTGCCACGCTCGAAAGTCCCCTTATAGACAGGATATAGAACCGCCCGACCGCTTTTCACGATGAAAGAAAGATAAGTCGTAAATTCAAAGTAATTCTCCAAATCCTGGCTCGATCTTTCAAATACGCAAGGATCACAAGGACCATAAATAACTGTCTGGTAGGGGGGCGCTGCGTTTCTGGGAAGAAACAGATTGCCAATGATCCGCTCGCCGCCATAGGCGGCATCAAAGGTGATCCTCTCTTGAGTCCATTCCGAGCTTTCTCGCTTCGCTTCCACGCGGGCCTTCAAATCCGTCTTGTCGTAAGAGAATTGCTCTCTGTAAACCCGAAAAATGGAATCTGCGACCGGCTTTTCTTTATAAATATTCGGGGGTTCACCCAATTTTGCCATTTGAAATGCTGCCTGAGGAATCTTCCCCGGCTCAGGATAGAGAACGCAGCGGAACCCGTTTCTAGGAGAACGATCCATGGCAGGAGCCTGACTCAAAGCATCGAACATATAGGTGTTGTCGTCCCAGGCGCCTCCCCTGATCAATCGTCCCTTGGGGGTTTCGTTCCAGCACCATTCCCTCACGTTCCCCGCCATGTCAAAGGCTCCATAGGGCGTTAATCCCGGCAGACTCCCCACGGCGACAGGGCCTTTGCCCCTGAAATTGCTGAAAGGGGCGAACACGGCGTAACCTCCAAGCTGCGGCCATTTG
>DASPQK010000318.1:0-13604 GCA_035624985.1 Syntrophobacteraceae bacterium
CCCGGATATGCTCGCTTACCGTCGGCTGCGTGAGGCTAAGGGCCTCAGCCGCTTTGGTGAAACTTTGAAGGTCTATGACCTTGCACAAAATCATCAGCCTGTGAATGTCCATCTGCTTCTATAATCCCCCTCTATTTGCTCCAGTTCAAGGACTTTCGCTTCCCATTGGCCTCCCAGTTCGTCAATCCTGGCCTGCGCCTCCCGGTATCGGGATAGAATCTCCACGGCCAGGCTTCCCTGCCTGTAAGTCTCGGCGTCTGCAAGCATCCCCCGGAGGCGTTCGAGTTCGGCGTGGCAGGCATCGAGGTCCCGTTCGATACTTTCGATCAGGTCCTGAACTGGTTTCTTGGCCCGGAAGAGCTCGTTTCTCCACTCGGCCTCCGCTCGTTTCTGGGCGGTGCGCGATCTCTGGCCCGAACTTTCCCTCTGGGGTTTTTCGTCTGCACCTTGACGTGCACCCTCAAGGCGGGCCTTCCAAATCTGCTGGTAGTCGTCATAGTTGCCCGGAAAAACATGTATCTCACCCGATTTGACCACCAGTATCTTGTTTGCCACAGCGTTTATGAACCGCCGGTCGTGGCTGATAAAGCAGATTGTCCCCGGGAATTCGCCTAGCGCTTTTTCTACGACGACCCTGGATGAAATGTCCAGGTGATTCGTTGGCTCGTCGAGAAGCAAAAAGTTTGGCCGTTGAAGAAGCAATTTGCAAAGTACAAGGCGCGCCTTCTCCCCTCCGCTCAGCACCGCCGTTTTTTTCAAAACGTCCTCGCCGTGAAAAAGAAAGGCTCCCAGGAGTCCCCGCAATTGTGTCTGCAGCATGTCGCCGCACACGCACAGCGCTTCCTCGAATACCGTAGCGTCGGGATTTAGCTGCTCCCATAGATGCTGCGCATAATAGCCGGCTGTCGTATGGAACCCGGCTGACCGCACCCCGGAGCTCGGCTCGATAACCCCCGCGAGCATCTTCAGTAAAGTGCTCTTTCCGGCCCCGTTTGGACCAAGAAAAGCAATCTTGTCCCCCCGCTCTATGATTAGGTCTATCCCTGAATAAACGTTTGTCTCGCCGTACGACTTGCCTGCCTTCCGCAGTTCGATGACTCTTTTCCCGGATCGGGCGGGTGGAGGAAATGAAAAATGGATTTGCGACTCCACTGCGGGAGCTTCGACCTTGTCCATTTTTTCCAGCATCTTTATGCGGCTTTGCGCTTGGCCGGCCGTCTTCTTGTCGTACCTGTTCCTGTCTATGAATCTTTCCAGTTGCCTGATCCGGTCCTGCTGGTTTTTATAAGTTGCGAGGCTCACTTCCATGCGCTTCGCCTTCTCTTCGAGGTAAAAATCATAGCCGCCGGCATACTCCTGGAGCACCCCCTGCTGGATTTCGATTATGCGCTCGATGGTTTTGTTGAGAAAGGCGCGGTCGTGCGAGACCACCATGAAAGCCGACGAGCAGTCCAGAAGGTAGTCCTCCAGCCACAGGAGGGACTCCAGATCGAGGTGGTTCGTCGGTTCGTCGAGAAGCAAAAGCTCAGGTTCCGATAAAAGAAGCCTCCCCAGCTCAAGGCGCATCACCCAGCCCCCGCTGAGGTCCGAGACGGGAATTCCAAACTGGTCCGTCCTGAACCCGAGACCTTCAAGGATTTTTTCCGCTCTCGCCTCAAAGTCGTATCCTACTAGGTGTTCGACCTTTTCGAGCACGATGGCTTGCCGGGTTGCAAGGCTGGTCAGAAGCTCACGATCCGTTTCGCTGTCCAGATCCCGCTGGATCGACTCCAACTCGGTCCGAAGCTCCTGCGCCTCTTCATGGACATCGGTTGCCCGGGCAAGAACCGACTTGCCACGCGCCGGAACCACTTCCTGCGGAAGGTGTCCGATTCGAAGCCCCCGGGTCCTGGTGACATTGCCGGAATCGGGCTCGATTGAGCCGAGCAGTATTTCGAACAGCGTGGATTTCCCTGAGCCGTTCGCACCTATGAGGCCGATCCTCTCGCCCGGATGTATGTGAAGCGATACCTTGCGGAATAGCTCCCTTTTCCCCAGATATTTGGAGACCTCGTTTACGGCAAGCAACTAAGGGGCTCCCTGAAAAGCAGTGTACAATGGCACAGAAAAGAAAATCCTCCCGGGCTGCTTGAGAAAGAGGGCAGATCCGGCTCCTTTGCAAAATCGGCAATGTTATCAATTCGCTATTCTAACTTCAAAAACCGGCTATCGCGAAAACTTTTTGCAGTGTTATCCTGCGCTAAAAAATTCCGTTGACAAAACGAGACGAAAGTAGAACACTCGTATAAAACATTTGTTTGGAACACGAATTCCAAACTAACGTTTGGCTCTTGCTACCGGGCTTGGAGATGGCAGGCGGCTCAAAAAATTACGAGGACACGAAGGCAAGACTGCTTGAGGCGGCCGGAGAGGTTTTTGCGCGGTACGGCTTTCGTGTGTCCACTGTCAGACAAATCTGCAACCGTGCCCGCACTAACGTGGGATCGGTCAACTACCACTTCAGGGACAAAAAGGGTCTTTACGCCGCAGTCTTCCAGTATTCGCTCCAATTGGCGACAAACAAGTATCCGCCCGATTTGGGGATCACACAGGAAGCTGCGCCGGAGGAAAAACTTCGAGCGTATATTCACTCGTTTCTTTTGAGCCTGATGGCCGAAGGTCTGCCCGCCTGGCACGGGAAGCTCATGGCGCGGGAAATCGCCGACCCCAGCGGTGCCCTTGACGATGTGTTGGAAAATTCGATCCGCCCTCTTCATACATACCTGGCCGGTATAGTCAGGCAGCTGATGCACGAACAAAGGTCCGCCGACGCAGAGGAGAGCCATGATGCCTTCCTCAGCTCGCTCAGCATTGCTGGACAATGTTTGCACTATCACATCGCAAGGCAATGGATTGAGGCTCTGCGGCCGCGGAGTTTCGACCCAATGCGCATCGAACAGGTTGCCGATCATATCACCCGGTTCTCTTTGGGCGGCATTCGAGAGCTCGCGGCTGGAGCATCTTCGATGATCGGCAATCTGTCGAAGTCTACCGGGAATATTAGCAGTTTGACCGGTACCAAATCCAACTCCGATCACCGGCTCGAGGCGGTTATATTTGACTGCGACGGCATTCTCGTGGATACTGAGCCGCTACATTACAGGGCTTTTCAGGAAGTGCTCGTCCCTTTGGGCCTGGGACATAGTTTTGAGGTCTACCTGGATCGCTTCGTCGGTTTTGACGACAGGGACGCTTTTATCTGCGCTTTCCGGGAAGCAGGCCGCCAACTTGACCCGGAAACCCTGGAAAGGCTCCTGGAAGCCAAGGCTGCCGCGCTCGGCAGCCTCATCCGGCAGGGGGTCTCAAGTTTTCCGGGAGTGATTGAATTGGTAGAGGAACTCATGGACAGAGGCGTCCCGATGGCCGTGGCTTCCGGGGCGCTTCGGCCCGAAGTCGAGGCTTTCCTGGCATCTCTGGGGTTGAGCAGGGCGTTTCGTGTTATTGTGTCCGCAGACGAAGTGAAGAAGAGCAAGCCCGACCCGGAGACCTATCTTCTTGCAATAGAGCGGCTGAGCCGGGCCCTGGGAGCCAGGCCTCTAGACCCCTCTGATTGCATTGCGATAGAAGATACCCATGCAGGCATTCTTTCGGCCAAAGCAGCGGGGCTTGCGGTCATTGCCGTTACAAACTCTTTTTCGGTAACTGAACTTTCCGAAGCGGACAAGGTTATCGGCTCTCTTTCAGAACTGAGTTACCAGGAAATCGTCACGCTGCTCAAACGGCGGCGCCGGGTGCAACCATGAAACGATGGAAAATCATTTTCATAGCTCTGGGCTTATTCATGCCTTCGGCCGCATGGGGAGAGGCTCAAACCACCGACCTGCCCCAGCCGCTGGGCATAGGGGCCGCCGTCGAATATGCGCTGGCGCACAACAAGGCTTACAGGGCCGCTTTCGAAGATGTTTGCGCTGCGGTGGAAAAAGTCGATCAGGCCAGGGCGGACTTTTTCCCCAAGCTCGACGGCTCATACTCATTCTCGCAACTCCACGATCAGCCCTTCGTATCGTTAACGCTGCCAAATTCGGTGACGTACTCGCATATTCCCTTTTCCATTCAAACCATCAACAGGTGGGAGGTCAACCTTGTTCAGCCTCTGTTTACCGGCTTCGGGCTGGAGTCCCAGTACAAGGCGAACAAGATGGGGCTGCGCATCTCCCAGTACCAACTGGAGGAGGCCCGCCTGAACCTGACGCGCGACGTTCAGATCGCATACCTCCAGACTCTGCTCGGGGCGAGGCTGGTTCAGGTTGCCCGTGACAACGTGGCAAGCCTGGAAGTGCAGAAAAAAAACGCCGAGGCCGGTTTCGAGCAGGGAGTCGCTGCTCGAAACGACGTGCTCAAAGCCGATGTGGCCCTGTCGCAGGCAGTGCAGCGCGAAAGAGACACCGTCAAGCAGTTGGTCATCCTTCGCTCGAACCTGAACCAGCTTCTCGATATCGACCTCCAGGCAAAGATCGATCTGTCGGAAATCGAAGAAAAAACTTACGAGGTTCCCAACCTGGCCGATTTGTATGCTGCAGCCGAGGACAAAAGGCCCGAATACCTTACCATAAAAGCATCGATCAAGCAGGCCGAATACTCCAGAACAGCGGCCCGCAGCCGCTATTACCCCCATGTGTCGGCATTTGCCCAGTATTACCGTGAGGGTGAAAATTTCGAAGCGGATAGGAACCCGTTCACCAACAGTGCAAACGCCTCTGTGGGCGTAAGAATCGACTGGAACTTTTTCGAGGGCGGAAAGACCAGGGCTTCCGAACTCGAATGGGAATACCGCCTGAGAGGGATCGAAAAAAGACGCGATGACCTTCTCCAGAAAATCCGGCTCCAGGTGGAAAACGCTTTGGAACAGTTGCAGGTGGCGAAAGCAAACATCGAGACTACCAGGACCGCTGTCCGGCAAGCGGAAGAAAACGACCGGATCACCACAATCCAGTACAAGGAGCAGGTGGCGATATTTCTTGAAGTCCTGAACGCCCAGGTCTTTCTGGCCCAGACTCGTGCAGACTTTTATCAGGCTCTCTACGGGTACGAAATCGCCAAGGCGGAGTTGGAGCGCGCAATCGGGAGCAGTTTTCAGCTTTAGGTTTTTTAGTTTTCAATTATAACCGGGGTGAGGGGTCGCTTCCATCCCCGACCCCTTGACGAGTGAAGCATGACTAACGAACAACCAGCCGGACCAGAACGGTCGAACAACAACGCCCGCGCGCGGCGTATAAAAATCGGTGGATTTGTGCTGCTTGTTGCAGCAGTTGCGGCAGGCATCTACTGGTGGGTATTCATCCGAAATTATGTAACCACCGATGATGCCTATGCCAGGGCCGACAGCGCGATGGTGAGCGCCCGAGTCCCCGGAACCGTGCTCAAGGTGTTCGTGGATAACGATTTTGCGGTCAGCACTGGCCAGCCCCTCGTCGAACTGGACCCGGCCGATTACAAGGCGGCCTTTGACAAAGCGAAGGCTGAGTTCGAAGAAGGTAAAGCCAAGCTTAAATCAGCCGAGATAATGGTGCCGCCGGTCAATGTCCAGACATCTTCCCAGGTCGAGGCTTCAGAGGCTGCGCTCAAGGCTGCCGAGGACACAGAGACTCAAACCAGGCACAATATCGAGCAATATAAGGACAACCGCGCCGCCGCCGCCGCCGAGCTGATCCAAAGCGAGCGGGATTTCAAACGCTTCGAAATTCTCTCCGCTTCGGGCGCGGGGACCCAACGCCAGCAGGAGCAGGCCCAAACAGCATATGATAAGGCAAAAGCGCAACTCAAAGCCGTAGATGCCCAGATAGCCGCGCTGGAGTCATCCCTTGCAGCCGCCTCTCAACAGGTGGCCCGAGCCAGGGCCCAGCTTCAGTCCGCAATAAGTCAGAGGGCCAACGTAGATGTCCAGATACACGAGGTCGAAGCGATAAGGGCAAAAGGTGATAAATCGGCGGCCGAGCTCGAAGCGGCCCGGCTGAATCTCTCCTACTGCACAATCTGCGCGTCGATTGAAGGTTACATAGCTAATAAGAATATCCAGGTTGGCGACCGGATTCAGCCCGGTCAGGCATTGATGGCGGTTGTGCCGCTTAGCCGCGTTTACGTTGAAGCGAACTTCAAGGAAACTCAACTCACAGACGTTCGGGTAGCTCAGCCTGCTTCGGTATCGGCCGATATCTATCCCGGATACTCATACACGGGAAAGGTGGCCGGAATCAGGGCAGGCACAGGCGCGGCATTTTCCCTGATCCCGCCTGAAAACGCCACCGGCAACTGGATCAAAATCGTTCAGAGAATCCCGGTCAGGATCGAACTTGACCAACCGCCTCCGCAGGACCATCCCCTGAGGGTGGGAGCTTCTCTGGAAGTTACTATAAATGTGTCGGACAGAAGCGGTACACATCTGCTGCCAATGGCTTCGGCCAAGGACCCCCTGCGTTCATCAGAAAAGCCATGACCACATCGATCGAAACCGGCCCCGCGCCCCCTAGGGTAAACAAATGGATTGTGGCTTTCACGGTAATGCTTCCAACCTTTATCGAGGTCATGGATACCAGCGTGGTCAACGTCTCCCTTCCTCATATTCAGGGGAGCCTGAACGCCGGCATGGACGAAGTTACCTGGGTGCTTACCTCCTATCTGGTCTCCAACGCCATTATAATTCCAATAAGCGGCTGGCTGGCCGGCGTTTTCGGAAGAAAGCGCTATTTGATATTTTCCCTCCTGGTTTTCACGGCCAGCTCGATCCTTTGCGGCGCTGCGCCTTCTCTTCAGGTGCTCATATTGGCGAGGGTCCTCCAGGGCCTTGGAGGTGGCGGACTCCAGCCGCTTTCTCAGGCGATTTTGCTCGAAACCTTCCCGCGCCGGGAACACGGTATGGCAATGGCCGTTTTCGGAATGGGCGTCGTAATGGCCCCCATAGTCGGACCTGTCATCGGAGGGTGGATAACGGATGAATGGTCCTGGAGATGGGTTTTCTACATCAACCTTCCCGCCGGTATCCTCGCCGTCTTCATGACGACGCTCTTCATTTACGATCCGGCCTATATAAAGCGGCAGATGTTCCGGATCGACAGATGGGGCCTTTTCCTTCTCGCCCTCGGCCTCGGCGCGCTTCAGATTGTCCTCGATAAAGGGGAACGTGAAGACTGGTTCCAGTCAAATTTTATCGTGACCCTCTCAATTATCGCCGTGCTCGCCCTGGTACTTTTTATCATCGTGGAACTAGGCGCCCAACATCCCGTTGTCGATCTCAGAGTCTTCAAAAACAGGAGTTTTGCCGCAGGAACCATAATTTTGTTTTCGGGCTTTTTCAGCCTGTTTGGAGGCTTCGTCCTGCTGCCCCTCTATGCTCAACAGTTGATGGGATATACGGCCTTTTGGGCCGGTCTGGCCCTGGGACCCGGCGGTCTGGCCAGCTTTTTTGTCATGCCTCTTGCCGGGAGTTTGATGAAAAAAGGGCTCAAACCATGGCTTATCCTGACCGCCGGTATCTCAATTGCCTCTTATTCTCTATGGATGATGTCCGACTTTAACCTCGAGAGGGACTTCTTCTCGATAGCCCTGCCCCGGCTGGTCCAGGGTTTTGGCCTCGGGATGTTTTTTGTTCCTCTGAGCGCGGCGGCGTTCGCCGATGTGCACGTGGAGCAGATGGGCAACGCATCGGGGGTTTTTAACCTCGTCAGAAACCTCGGCGGCAGTTTCGGGGTGGCCTTCGCCACCACCATCCTCTCCCAGAGGTCCCAGGTTCACCAGACCTTTCTGTGCGAGCGCATCACCCCATACAATCCCGCCTTCCGGGAGGCGTTCGAGCGCGCGCAAAATCTTCTCCGGATGCACCATTCCGGGACCCCCGCGCCGACGGAAGGACTTGCATTTCTCTACCGGGAGATTTTACGTCAGGCAAGCATACTTGCCTTCAACGATACTTTTTGTATACTTGCCATCACGACGGCCGCTCTCATTCCCCTCACATTATTGCTTAGAAGGCGGCGCGCCGCGGCTGATTCATCGGGAGCGGGGTTTCACTGAACAGGCGGGGGGTTGCAGGTTTCGCGCTGCAGGTGCTTGCACTTCCCACAGGTCCTATACGTCCTCTAGGCCCTATAGGTCCTGAAAGTCACCCTTAGGAGCTTGGGGAAAACCAGATGCAAAAGGTGCCGGGAAGCGAGATAGCAAACAGGATCGTTGCGCTGCAAGAGCTTCTTAAGAATAAGGACATCGATTCATCGGTAATAAGGCAAAATGCCGATTTGTTCTACTTCTCGGGCACGGTCCAGGATGCGCACCTTGTTGTTCCGGCTCGCGGCAACCCGGTCTACCTCGTGCGGCGAAGCTTCCACAGGGCTGAAGCAGAGTCGCCCTTGCGTCCCGTAATCCGGATGGAAAACCTTGCGGACCTGCGCAAAGCCGTTTTCCAAGCCTGTGAGGCTGGCGAACCCAAAACAGTTGGCTTTGAACTCGACGTGCTGCCGGCTAACGCTTTTTTCACCTACAAGGAAAAGATATTTCCAAAACAGCAGATCGTAGATATAAGCGGCCTCGTTCGCCAGGTGCGCACGATAAAATCACCCTGGGAAATCCAGGTGCTGCGCGACGCTGCGGCCATATCAAAACTGGTGGCCGAATCGGTCCCGACCATTCTCAAGCCCCGAATGACCGAATTCGAACTGCTGGCTGAACTGGAGGCCATATCACGCAGGGCGGGCAATTACGGGATGATTCCAACCAGGGCTTTCAACATGGCCATGACATTTGGCCATGTCCTTTCGGGCGCCAACGCGGCAGTGCCCTCCTATGCCAATGCCCCTACAGGGGGCCCGGGCATCTCGCCGGCATTCGGCCAGGGCGCCGGAAATAAAGAAATAGCCCCCGGTGAAATTGTGAGCATCGATACGGCTGTCGCTTACAACGGGTACCTGAACGACCAGACCAGGAATTTTTGCATCGGCCCGCCTCCCCCAAGGCTGGCTGGCGCTTATGAATTTGTTCGCTCCGCACATTGGCGATTAAGGAACCTTGCTCGTCCCGGCGCCGTCACGGGCGAACTCTATGATGCCGTATGGAGGTGGGCGCGCGAGGCCGGATGGGCCCCATGGTTCATGGGCTTTTCAGATCCAAGGATAACCTTTGTCGGACACGGCCTTGGCATCGAAATCGACGAGTTCCCATTCATCGCCCAGGGTCAGAAACTGGAGCTTCAACCGGGAATGGTTTTCGCCTTCGAACCCAAAGTAATAATTCCCGGCGAAGGAATTGCCGGCCTGGAAAATGACTATCTTGTCACCAATGAAGGCATTGAATCTTTGAATACAGCTACCGAAGAACTGGTGATCGTCTGACGGGAGGGGTGGAATTGAGCGAGAATCTGAACTCTAACCTCGATTTGTGGAAAAGCGAACTCGAAAAGGCCTGGATCGAGATTCCAAAACCTTTTCGAAGCGAACGGGCTGTTCACACAACACTGCAATGCAGGCTTTACTGGATAATCCGGGAACTGGGCCTAAGGACGGTCGCCGACTACATGCCTCCACGAATCATGGACCGGCCGGTTGACATTATAGCAGCCAACGACCAAAACGAAATAATATACGCCGTGTGCGTAGACACTTTGGTCACACTCGCGGCGGTTAAAAGCCTTAACAGTTTTGCGGCGGTCAACAAGCTCATTTTCACAACGGGTATGCTTGAGAAAAAAGTTAAGGAAAGCACATTTTTCCTGAATCAGGAGATAAAACACGTTCACCTCAAGCCGTTTGACCGTTGATTTGAACGGTTATTAAGACGCACAACGATAAGGGCAACGCACCTGTTCTGTAATGTTTTGTCAGGGAGGCAAAATCAAGATTTGGCGGGATTTCCTGCCCAGGGGTCGGATTTGCGCATCCAGAATGACCCCCCGTGGAACCCCGTACGACTTAACGCCTCAGTAACAGGTTTAAGTATATTCATTAACTCCCGATCATTCTGAATAAAGAATGCTGGAAATAGCACGTCCGGTTGAGGCATTGACAAAAGCATGACAGCAAGCAAGTATTGTTCGGAGTAAAAGAACTCTTTCATTTCGGGAGGATAGTCATACGGCAGATAAATGTCATGGAAATGGATCAAGACTCCACTCTTCAACTCTGGAATGATATCCAGGAATACTGTGGTTACATCCGAATTCATGAAACAACGATGAGATCCATCAATAAATAATATATCATTTGGCTCTAATCTGGAGAATATACTTAGGTCTGCCATTTCGCATTGACAATATATTATTTTATCAGCTATATTTTTTATTTCGGCCCTAGGTTTAGGATCTATACATATCATCTCAGTATTCAATCCAAAGTCCTTGATTGCTTTCTTTGCGAATTTGGTGGAGTTACCTGATCCAATTTCGATATAATGCTTAGGTTTCATTGCCGTAATTACACAATATAGTGCTAATGCATCCAGCGCTGGAAAATACCCATTGTTCCAAAATGGATCGATGTTGTTACTCATAGTATAGGGTATACGTTCAATACATGAGTGAAATGTGGTTAATGTGTTCAATAGTTCGATATACCTGTGTCTGTTATTGTTCAGGATATTTATCAAACGATTATGTGGATCGCGACCATATCCGTATCTGGGAGTAGGGTAAATCGGATAATCAAGCAGAATTGCTTTGTATGACTGCGGCTTTCGCTTAAACAGGTGCTTGGTTGCTTCTTTGAGTAGTCTCCTTTTGTAATCCATCAAATGACCTCTCCGAAATGGCTGAGCGTTATTTCGCGCTCTCTAAAAAGCTCTTTTACTTTTGTGGAAACCAGAAGATCTCTTTCCCTCGCACGGGAATCGATGAGACGGGACTTGCGACCAACAAGGTCCGCGTCCACTATGCCGGGATGGGTCATTAATTCGCTTAAGCCGGGTTTGAGCATCCGGCAGATGCGCTCGATTATTTTTTCGTTGATGAGCCCGGTGGATGAAATTCCATATAAACCGGCAGGTGTTTGAATTCCCGCCTCGCGAATCCGTCTCCTGAAAATCGGCCGGGCCGCAATGGTTGCGCGAGCCTTGGTAAACTGTTTCACAAACCCGGCCCCCAGACCCTTTTCAAGATCGCACAAAAACCTCCACGCGCCCGCCGCTTCGAAAGGTTCGCGTATCCATCTCACTGAAAAGCGCTGGGCTATTTCTATGAGGATATCGAGAACCGCCGGAATGATATGGACATGCTTGTGGCTGTCGAAGTGAGTGGGCGTGATTCCAGCATCGAAGACCCTTTCGGCTTGGGCAAAAAGCTCTTTTCTGATCACATCCGGCAGCGTTTTACGCACGGCGAATTCTATCAGCAGTTCGTATGGTCCTGAGGGCATAAAACCATCGGCGCTGACAAAGCCGGAAAGTTTTTCCGCTGGCAGCAGCGGCTTAAAACCGGTCAGCACAAAATGAATTCCCGTCCCCAAGCCCTCTTGCTCTTTGGCCACTTTTACCGCGTCATCAAAAGCTTCCCCGTTGGCAATGAGTGTGGCGCTTCGAAGCATTCCAAAACCGGCGCACTCGGACACGGCAAGATTGATACCTCTGGTCATGCCGAAATCGTCGGCGTTAATGATCAAGTGTCGCCGCATAATCGTCCACCTCAATCCGAAGCCCGATACAGGCTCGCTAGCAGAGAAGCAGGCCAATGTCAATTTTTTAGAGAAAAGATTAAATTCTTTAAATCGCCAAGCAAGTACTGTATAAATGCTTTCCACCAAATGATTTGGAATCCAATCCACTTCACGAAGGCTGGCGCTATGATCAAAAAGATAGTTTTCGAATGCTCTTCTTCCGTAATGCTTCTTTGTTTTCTTATCATCACCTTTGACTTTGGGACCTCCCAAGCTGCTGAACCAAGGGTCCTCAGTTTGGATCAACTTATCGAGATGGCCCTGAAGGCCAGCCCCGAGTTAAAGATGGCCGAACAGGACATACTCGTGGCAAAAAGCGAATATAAAGAGGCCAAGGGCGGGCTGCTGCCGCAGCTCGATGTAATGGGAACAGCCGGGCCGGTGCAGGATGCCCGCTTCCCCATCGTCCAAATCTTAAACAGCACTACCGGCAGGATCGTTTCCCAGGATGAAGGAGGCAAAATCGGAATTTTTGGGAGGCTCGACTTTGTTCTCACGCAGCCCCTTTACACTTTCGGAAAGATAGGTGACCGCAAGGACGCTGCCTCATTAGGCGTTGAAGCTCAAACTGCGGCCAGGGAGGAACAGCGAAACAAGGTCGTTCTCAACGTCAAGGAACTCTATTACGCGTATCTCATAGCCTTACAGGGCAGGAACGCGGCTAGGGACGCCGACGAGTATATAAGCGACGCCGGAAAACGCATCAGAAAGTTACTCGAACTGAAAGCAAAAAACGTTGACCCAAGCGATCTTTACAGGATGCATGCTTTTGCAGGTGAGGTGAAGGCTTTTGCGGCCAAGGCCGAATCAGGCGCCCACACGGCTTACGCTGCTCTAAAAACAGCAGTGGGCTTGCCCGAACATGAAGAATTCAGGATCAAGGATACCGAGCTGCCCAAAAATACGGCGAACCTTGAATCTGAAGACGAATACATTCAGCGTGCCCTGACAAACAGACCCGCAATCCTTGAAGTGAAAAAAGGAGCTGACGCCAGGGCAAAACTGGCTGACGCCGCCAAGGCCGATCTGTACCCCTCCCTTTTTGCAGCGGCCATAGGATCGACTGCCGGTTCGCCCGGCCGAGAAAAATTCGAGAACTCATACATGTTTGATGAGTTCAATCACAATTACGCCGGCGTGATTGCCGGGGCACAATGGCACCTGGATTTCGGCATAGGGACGGGAAAGCTAGACAAGGCAAGGGCCGAGTATCAGAAGATGCGCAATACTCAGGAGTTCGCCGAAAAAAATATTCCCGTAGAGGTGGTCAAATACTACCAGGACGCCGTTGAAGCGCAGAAATCCTCCGTGGCTTTTGAGCAGGCGGTTGTGGGTTCACGCCGGTGGATCATTACGGCTTTTTCCAATTTCGATCTCGGGATCGGCACAGCCAGGGACATGTTCGATGCCATAGACCGTTACGGGAAAAACCAAGGCGAATATCTCAGGTCGTTGTACAATTACCACGTGTCGGTTGCACGGTTGGACTACGCTATGGGCAAGAGAACGGATATGCCTTGAAAACTTCTTTGATGTATGCATATTTAAGACTCGTATGAGAATCGCCGCAGGTCTCCAGCCAGGACAAGAATGAACTTTATCTCGCACTTGTCGAAAAAACTCGTGGCCTGGGTCCTTCCTAGGCCACGCTTTATTCTTGCGGCCGCATTGCTGAGCGTAATCGTCTCGCTCTGGCTTGTTGACGTTCGACTGACAGTGCGCACCGATCAACTCGAACTCATTTCCCCAAGGCATCCCCTTATAGCTAAGTCTCAGAAGCTCGACGAATTCAATTTTCACAATAAAACCACATTCGCGCTCGCTGTTCGAGGCCCCACCCAGAACAGGGCCATCGAATTCATGAACGCCATAGTCTCAAAAATCCACGCAGACCCTGAGCATTTTCAGGATGTATTCTATCGAATAAATCCGGATGAA
>DASPQK010000319.1:0-3582 GCA_035624985.1 Syntrophobacteraceae bacterium
ACTCAATATTCTATGGGGTGCGAGTCGCCCGCCATAGGTGCGGCCGTCTTCTTTGCGGTAGTGTCCCAGACCAGGAGGCCCTTGGCATCTCCCTCGCGATTCGGCGGCAGACCGAGATTCTGCAGGGTTTCTTCCACGCTGTTGTACCAGACGCCGACCTTCATGATTTTGCGCGCCTCTTCTGCCGTCGCCACCTTGCGACCAAACTCCTTACAGAGGCGAACAACTCCTTCGACCTGCTGGACCGATGTCTTGCGCCGCCGATCCGCGCCCCAGAGATTATCCTCGTTGCCGACCCGGATGTGAAGACCCAGGACCATCGCCATCGCGGACAGCGAAATCAATCCACGCATGCTGGACCAGAATGTCGGGATTGAGCCCTGCGGCACGCGGCGAACCATCTCCATCCAGTCGAAGGGATTTCGGCCGAGCGTGCCGCCGCCGTAACCTGCAATGGCGAGGTTCATCGGCCCCATGTATACGCCCTTGCGGATGAGCCGCTCGATGATTTCGAGCTGGTGGACGTGCGCCGGTACAAAGTACGGTTGAATGCGATGCTCGCGGAGCCGTTTGAGGTGCTCAAGGTAGAAGGCGGGACCGGCTTCGGCTACCATGCCGGCCCAGGCCGCCTGTACCTTAGGGTCAGCAAGGTGGGTCCCCTTGATGTCATCTTCAGTCATCATGCTCACGACATCCCACAAGGTCGTGCCGATTGCGACCGTAACGAATTCCGGCTTCGGCTCCAACTCGGCGAGCATATGGCGCGTGTCGTTGTCCAACCACTTGGCTTTGGCTTCATCCGTCTTCGGTGCGAACGAGATCGAGCCGCCCACCTGGAGGATCATCTTCGGCACGGCCTGCCTCAGACGCCCGAGGAAATAGTTGAATTGTTCGAAGTCTACCGAACCCTTACCAGTCTTGGGGTCGCGCACATGGACGTGCAACATGGTGGCACCAGCGTTATAGCAATCCACCGCTGCTTGGACCTGTTCATCCCAACTGACGGGGATGTCAGCGTCACCCGGCACCCATTGCGGGCCGAATGGTGCAACCGTGATAATTAACGGCTGCATTTTCTCAGGAAATAGCGAATCGTCAGTGTAATACATTTCAGTTCTCCTTTCTCGGGTAAAGTCACCGGGGGGGCGACGTAAGGGTTAATGGGTCCGCCATCCCAGAAACATGATGCCACCATGCAATCCTGTGTCTCCTACATCGGGTGCTTCCTTATTGCGTTACCTCCTTTCGTTTGGGATTGGCAGCCCTGCTTACCGTTGACGTAGAGTAGGTAATTATTCATGCAACAGAAATGAAAAACCCTTCCCTCAACTCCGTACCCGCCCCTTTCTTCTGCTCTGCATGACCGAATAAACCGTAAAGAGCGTGTTCGGTGGAACCATCAAGGCACTGAAGGCAATTACAGCGACATCCACGTTCATCCCAGGAAAACTCCTCGTGGCAATGAGATAGCACAGGGCCGTATTGCGCATGCTCGAGGCTGTCGCTAGTACCCTCCGCGTCTCTCTTTCTGGTCCGCCCAAAACCCAGCCGATGACCATCGAGCCCACGATGAAAAGGAACATGGCGGCCACTACGGTTGATTTGTGCTCGGCCATGGCCTGCCTTCGGATATCCAGCAGGTACACCATGAAAGCTACAAAGGACAGGGCGGCGACGATGGCCGCAGGCTTTGCCAGGTTCTCTGCCAGCTTAGGGAATCTTTGGTGGACGGCCAGCCCGAGGAGCAGCGGAAGAAGGAGAAACAGAAGCAAGAATCCGATGGCCCGCCCGTAAGGCACCGACAACGACATTTCTACAGGCAGGATCTCGGCGGCGATGGCCGGCGAGATAATGACCGAAAGCACAGACAGGATAAAAGCCAAGGCCCCTCCATAGAAAAGGGCGCCCGATGCTCTACTCGTGAACTGAAGGGCACTCATCCCCCCGGGAGCCACTGCCAGCAGAAGGAAGCCGACTGCAGTGTCCATAGGCATGGGGACGATTCTCAGTATCAGAAGGCCGAGCGCCGGAACGAAAACAAAATTGGCCAGAAGGGAGCGCACCAACAGGCTTCGCTGTCCCAGCGTGGAACGGATCTCTGTCCGCGTTACCTCGAGTCCAATACCCAGCATTGCGGTTATCAAAAATAGAAACGTGAGAAAGCGTACCCAAGAATCCATCCATTTTCTCCTGTTAGAGGATCAAGGATCGAGGAACGATAATTCTTGCTAGATTTCAAGAGTCCCTCAAGCTTGCTGTCTTCCCTCTTTCCTGACGATCAATCGAAGGGGCCGGTCCTGAGAATGATGCTCCCGAACATAAGTAGCCCAAGAATCGCAATCATGCAGGCAACCATAAAAGCTAGGTCCCATGGCTTATAATGGTGATCCGGCACTAACCCCTTTATGTATTTCCAGTGTTGAATGCAGCCGATAATCAGCGAGAAGGTACCGATGCCGATCAGGGTGAGTCCCAGGATCCGTGGTCCCTGTGGGTGTAGCCCGGTTATCCCCAATTCTTTTTGGAGATATTGTAAAAACTTGAAGATGGTAAACCCGAAGCTGATCATGGAAAGAGCCGTTCGAATCCATCCCATGAGGGTGCGATCAGCGGCCATGCGAGTTCGGTCTATGGTCAAAAGATCCGCCAGTTTGGGTTTAGTCTCACTCATTTTGATTCTTTCTGCATGAACCCATCAGCTCTTTTAGCCAATCCCAATGGGCAAAGCCTGACTTCCTATTTCTTCGTAAGGGTTGAGCACTGTAATACAAAGCCCATAAATAACTTGTCATTGCGAGGAGCACTTCGGCGACGAATCCTTCCCAAGAATGAAGAGATCGCCGCGCCCTCCGCGCTCGCAATGATCCGTAAAGATAGTTAATACGTTAGATTTTAAGGAGGGGAATTCTAAAAATATATAGGGCGATCTATGTATTTTTTGGGCAAAAAGGCCCTATTCAACGATTTGCGCTCGGCCTTTCCGATGCATCCGGGCCCATCAAAGGAAATATTTGCTGCCTTCGAATGCTGGCGGAACATTTTTTTGCCCTCGTTCCCCAAAAACCATTTTTCAAGCAAACGAGATCATCTTGATGATCTTGGCCCTCTTTGTTCTCGGGCTTCCTCTGCATTTTCAGCCTGGAGGATTCTCAAGGCTCCCGGTACATAATCTTTGGGAAGGTAAGATTTTGGTATCGTAACTTTGTTTCCGTCGCGGAGCTGGGTATAATGCGGGGACATGATCTCCACACCACCTTCGTTAAAGCTATCCTGGATGTTTTGATGCAGGAGTGAATAGGTCTGGGCCATTCCCTGGGGTTTATCTGTATAGACATTCAACTCGTAGGTGACATAAAAATCGTCGAGGGATTTTTGTAGAATAAAAGGAGCCGGCTCGCGCAAGACTCCCTCAGTTCGTTCGGCAGCCTTCAAGAGTAATTCATGCACTCTCCGCCAGGGGGCATCATAGCCAATGGTCACGGTTGTATGTAGGATCAGACCCCTTTCTCTAGCTTCGGTACTATAGTTGATCACCTGGCTGTTCAGGATCAGGGAGTTGGGCACGACAATATCTTCATTCTT
>DASPQK010000320.1:0-13728 GCA_035624985.1 Syntrophobacteraceae bacterium
AGGCCCGCTGCACGATCTACCAGTCCAGGGGTGAGGAAGAGAAAGAATCCATAACAGACGGCTGGACCGGTGAGCAGGCAGCCGTCTTTAAGCTCGTGCCGGGCCCCTACGAACTTGTAGTTGAAGACAGGGAAGATATAGGCAACCCCAAAGTCAGTTTTCCCGGCATTGTAATCGAAGCCGGCAAAACCGTTGAAAAGCTCGCCGAGTTTTCCGGCGGGACCCTTAAGGTAAAAGCTGTTCGAAACGGCAAGCCTATTTCGGCACGCTGCTATGTCGTTCAAACCGACGAAGAGGGTGAAAAGAAACCTGTGACGGATGGCTCTACCAGTGAGGATGCTGCTGTATTTAAGCTCGTTCCGGGCGTATATGGCGTGATCGTCGAGGATGCCAATTCCCGCGAGCAGAAAGAGTTCAAGGCAGTTGCCATTGAAGCCGCAAAGGCGCAGAACCTGGAAGCCCGGTTCTGAGGTTTTGTCCGGTGGGCGTTTGCATCCAAAAGGCCGGATCATGACTAACGATCGTGGAAGGAAAACCCTGATGACGGCGCACAAACATACCATCGTTGAGGAGTACGATGGAATGGTAGCCTTCGGGCTTTCAAGAGAAATCGACGAAAAATCGCTGATTTGCTACCTCCAGAAATTTTCCGATGACGACTTGATGAGGGTTCTGGCGCCCCGCCTTTCCGATGAGGAGATAAACCGGATATCCACCCTGATTTTGGAACTCATGCGAAACCACTTGAGCGACAGGGAGTATCACCGGTTATTTCTCAAGGACGATGACGACAATCGTTCAGAGCGCATGCCGCAAGGCTGTGATTAACCTGTCGTTCTGATCGGGGAGGCGCACAGCCGCCCGGAAATACCGGTCGTCGAGTCCCTCGAAAGACCCGCAGTCGCGGATGACAATGCGGTCGCGCTCAAAAATATCCCACTTCAGGCGAGAGGCTGGCTTGAGCCTGCGGTCCATCCGGACAAGCAGGAAATTGGCCTGTGCCGGAAAAACTTCAAGGCCGCCAATTGCTGAAAACTCATTTGCAAGCCTCCGGCGCTCCTTTGCGACCAGCTCCAGCGTCCTGCTCCTGTATCGGTCCTGCGTAAGGCAATATACGCCCGCAGCCTGGGCGAGAGTATTTACCGACCAGGGCGGAAGATAACCCCGCACCTTTGCGGCAACCCCTGGCGGGGCGAGCAGGTAGCCGATTCGCAAGCCGGGCAGAGCGAAGAACTTTGTGAAAGACCTTATTATGGCCACGTTATGCGACCGGTCCAGGAAACGTTTCAGGGAAGCCTGCTCGCAAAAATCGACAAAAACCTCGTCAACAACAAACAAAGCGCGCCTGCAAGCGGCGCTTCCCTTGACGATCCAGTCGATCGCCTCACAGTCCAGAAGCGACCCTGAGGGGCTTGCCGGGTGCGTTAGCAAAACAGCGTCAAAAGCGTCATTTTGCATTGCGGCTTCCAACTTTTCGACCCGGGGTTGAAACAGGTCTTCGGGCGTTGAAAACAGTTTTTGCAACCTCGTTCCGTGAAGCTCGAAAGCTTTGACATATTCCCCAAAGGTGGGCAGCGCCACCAGCGCTTTGGCTGCTCCAAGCGCCCTGGGCAGCCAGTAGATCAATTCGGTCGAACCGTTGGCGACCGCAATGTATTCCGGATCGATTTGGTGGAATTTTGAAATGGCTTCGATGAGAAGCCGGTTATGAATGTCCGGGTAGCTTTCGAGACGGTGAAAGCAGCCGGACATGACCTCAGCCAGGCCGGGAGGCGGACCGAGCGGGTTTATGCTTGCGCTGAAGTCCAGAATATCGTCGGGAGAGCATCCGGCGCGCGCCGAAAGCTCGTAGATGTTTCCGCCGTGAACGATCATGGTTTGAGTCCCAAATAAGGGTTAGTCCTATTGGCGAAAAAAGGTCTGGAATCAAAGACGAAATTGGCGACAATATTCCGGGCTATCGCCTCTTACTCGCAGACCTGCTCATGGACTCGCATGTCCACAGCCCCAACTGTCTTCGAACGCTCAAATCGCCCTCCGTGAAAAGACAGTTGTAATTGCGACGGATTCTTTCTAGCAGATCTGCATCTGCGCTGATTTCCTTAAAGCGGCCCATAATATCTTCTATAGGCCCAAGTTCGATCCCTATCCACCGACGCCGCTTGATTTCGGCAACCACGTATGTCGTCCCTGAACCCCCGAATGGATCAAAAATCAGGTCGCCTTCGTCGGAGGCCATTTCTATAATTCTGTCCATGAGCTTAACGGGCAGCTCGTTGGAAGCCCTGTGTCTTTTGTACTTGGAGTGACGCACAGGCGCGATATCCGTCCAAACATCAGTCAAATTGACCCCTTTGGGATTCATCTTGTCCTTGTACCCGCCATAGTCACGCAAATCGGCTCTGCATACGGGGCAGATCTCCATTGGCAAACGGTCCGGATGGAACTTCCTAGGCTTTTCACTCTTGCAGTAATACAGAAGAGAGTAATGCGATGGATAAAGCCGTCCCGAAATAGGGAGGCTGTATTTGATAGTGACAGCTATCCAATGCCGAAAAGTAAGTCGGGCGTTGAGGTATGCCGCAATGTGGGTATTCCACTTGGGAATATTCCAGAGGAAAAGACTGCCCCCTGGCTTCAGCAACCTAACACATTCGGCAGCCCAACTCTCACACCACTCCAGATACTGGGTGTTATTGAGATCGTCATTGACACCGGAAGGATAGAGTTTCTTGAGGTTGAACGGCGGGTCGGCAAAAACCAAATCGATGCTGTCGCTTTCCATACTGTTCATAAGGGTCAGGCAATTTCCTTGATAAAGCCGTCCGAAGTTCGTTTTGAAAACGACAGGGGGTAGCGTTGCATGGTTTCTTGGCTGCTCGATGTCACCTCTAATAAGGTTAAATACTTCCCTGGCGTTGGACTTCAGCGCCTTCAGTATTCGGCGATCCAGGACTCCCAGTTTGAGCATCAATTCTACAGGGGACAGCCCCGTCAGAGTGCAGATTCGATCTAAGTCACGTCCTGACGGCAACGTATTGCTGACGTCGTAGTGCTGCAGTCGATCTGCCGGTACGCCAGATGCATCGGCAAATCTTTCTACTGCAAATCTGTCCCTGCCGTCTATTCCCAGTGCCTTAAAGAAATCTGAATGACTCATAAGCCCGTATTCCTTGGACCTTCTGAATTATGTTTGAATACTATAGTCTGTAGATTTTTAGTCTACATCATCGTACACGCCAAAGCAATATGCGAAATACAAAAAAATTGGGGAGAAAAAAGTTGACCATTGAGGGAGCATTCGGAGTGACCTTACAGGATCTGCGGAAAGCACGCAAGTTATCTCAGGAACAACTGGGCTTTGAGAGTGGATATCATCGCACGTACATAAGCATGCTTGAACGGGGCCGGAAAAGCCCTTCCCTGAGGACGATCTTCCAGTTAGGTGCGGCCCTAAAGACACTACCTTCAGAAATGGTCTTATCTGTAGAGGGTTTTGTTTTTGCGTCGGGGAAAAACTCAGCTCAATCGGGAACGGAATCGGATGAAGATAGTGCGCATTGAACGGCTCATCGACGTAGGCGAGTTTTCTTCCTCACAAGAGTGGAAGATGATTGAAACCCACCTGACAAGCGCCATCCAATCCGTTCAGTGGCCCCCGCATTCAGGATCTTTCACCCTCCGTGACGAGCCAGGGAAGAAGCGGGGGAAGGGCAGCGGAGTCAAACCGATAAAAGAGGCTTGTATGCAACATCTGCGGTCTCTGGGCTGGGGGCTTGAAACCTCCGTTGACGTTGCTACAGTAAAACGACCGGGGCCGATTGACGCCAGCATATCGGTTGGCAACCGTCTATTCTGCATGGAGTGGGAAACGGGGAATGTTTCTTCGAGCCATCGAGCACTCAACAAAATGGCCCTCGGCATTCTGAAAGGCATATTCGTAGGTGGAGCTTTGGTCTTGCCGACTCGTCTCATGTACAGGTATCTTACCGACCGCATCGGCAACTTTCCCGAAATTGAACCATACTTCCCACTCTGGAGAGCACTACAGGTTGAAGAGGGCCTTCTGGTAGTGATCGCAATAGAACATGATGCAGTGAGTGGTTCAGTAGCGCGCATCTCCAAAGGCACAAATGGGAGGGCGCTGCAGTAGGCAGGTGGCTAAGCATACTACTTTCGCTCGAGGACTATGATGTATTCGGTTCGCATGGTGTTTGCGATTCCGGTGATTTGGCGACCTAACCGCAGAGCAAGTTGGAATCCATATCTTGCGCTTATCTCTATGAGCATTTCATCTATCCCTGGGACACTGCCAGGGGAAACCTGAAGAATCCTTCCAATTTGATTGTCGTTGGTCCCCACTATGATGGTGCAGAATCTACCACGGCGCAGGACACGTGCACACTCGGCAAGCACGGTTTCCATATCTGATCTGTAAAACTCGAGTTTCTGCCGGGCATTTTTCCCACGAAGGCCGATCATCTTTTCTCGCAAAGCATTTAGATCCGCACCGAGGCATTTTAGGTGAAAAGAATCGTTGGCAAGGTAGTCGACAGCAAAACTGTATGGTGGCGAAAAGAGAATACCATCCACGCTCGAATCCGACAATGGAAGGCATCTTGCATCCCCCTCCAAAGGATTAGCCTGCGCCGGCTTCAAATTCAATCGTTCCAAGACTGATTGAATCTTTTCGACTGCAAATAAGTATCGTTTGAGGATAGAGCGAAACTGTTCGTAGGGGGAGTTGCGTGTGCTTCGCTCGGAATAGCCGGCGCTATCCAGGTAGGCGAGAAGCAGGAGATTTCGATCTGCATTTGACTCGCAATGTTCGTGCGCAGTGGCGCCTGGTAAAGGAGACACCGAGTAATCGGCCCAAGGTTCCTGGAGGAACTGGGAATATGTTCTCGATTGAATTTTGGTTCCAGGCTGAGCATGGCCGTAGCTTTGTTGGAAGTGTTGGAAAACGAGCTTAAAGTTCTTGACAGCAGCCCTTATTGGTTCAAGGGATACGATTAGGCCGTCCAGCTTCGCTTGAGCCATGAATCGGCAAAAGGGGCTTGTATCCACTCCAAGAGATCTGATTCCCATGAGGCATGCTTCAATAAGCACAGTACCTGAGCCCATCATCGGATCCAGTATGGTATCACCGGGTTTCAAGCCCATTATGTTGATCAGAGCTTTTATCATCTGGGGGTGGAATTTGCCTCGATAGGGGAATAAACCGTGTGTGGCATAGCCGGTCTTGAACTGCTTTGATTCGAAGAAGGATCGCAATCTTGCAGACGAATACCGAGGCAGTTGCAGGGCCTCACCACCGCAAATCAGGCTGTGGTATGTGGGACGTTCGCCAACCTGCGCGAAATAGGCGCCGCGACGGATTATCTCGTCGTCGGTGAGGACTTTGCTTTCATAGAATGCCAGTTCGAGTTCGTATACTTCATTAAGCCCTGGAATGAGATGCAAGTTCGCAGGCAACAGCAGCTTATAGATGCTCTCGGAGAAGAGGTCAGCGCGGCTCTCATCGGAGTGTCTGTCAGGTGTCGCCTTTAACATTTCTCCCCATCGTTAATTATCGTCATTATCTTCCGAGTCCGCCGAATATGTGCCTTATCGCCACCATGCAGGCGGCCATCACGAAAGCCAGGCCGGAGCTTAGATACATGAGCCGGATCATCCTGGTGTAGGTCTCAAGTGTTATCCGGTTAATCGGGTCGCCAAGCAGGGGTTTTTCGACAGGCTGCCCGAAATAGCAGCTGGTCCCGCCGAGCTGGACCCCAAGCGCCCCTGCCGCTGCGGCCTCCGGATATCCGGCGTTGGGGCTTTTCATCTTCCGAGCATCCCTCCTCATGATATTCGAGGCAGCCCTCCAGTCGCCGCCCATGCAGGCTGAGGCGCCCACTAGGAGCCACCCGCTGATTCTTGCCGGGAGCCAGTTTGCTATATCATCGGTCCGGGCCGCAAAAGAACCGAAGTAGCGGTAGCGCTCGTTTTTGTAGCCCAGCATTGAATCCATTGTGTTTATTGCCTTGTACACCAAAGCGCCAACCGGTCCGAAAAGCCCCATGTAAAAGAGAGGCGCCACAATTGCGTCGGAGATGTTTTCGGAAACTGTTTCCACCAGGGCCCGCAGAACGGCATCCCGATCGAGTTGTGAAGTCTCACGGCTCACTATGAACGAAAGGCGGATGCGGGCAAGATGAAGGTCGCCGGCTCTCAGGGCTTGGGCGACACGGGATGATTCCATATGAAGACTGCGAGTTGCGAGTGTAGAGTATGCGAGCCAGATCAGGGCAAGACTCCCGACAGTCCGGCCTGCGCTGCCCGATATTGCTATAAAGACCTTTGTGGCGCAAAGGACGATTGCAATAACGACAGCCCAGAGGGCTAATCCCGAAACCCGCATAAGAAGGGGGGAGGCCGATTCGGGGTAGAGCACTTTTTCCGTCCGGGCAACGAGCCGCCCGATCCAGCGGACTGGATGAGGAAGCCATGGAGGATCGCCTGCCGCAAGGTCGAGAAGGTAAGCCGAAAGCAGATGCCAGGGAAGGAAAACCATCTCGCTCCCAATCATTCTTTGAGAAGTATGTCGAGTACACGTCCCACATCGACGTGCCTGCGCACAAGTTCGGCAAGCTGCTCGTACTGTTCCTCCTTCCAGAGCCGGAAGGAAAAAGAATTTGGCGTTGGGGCCAAAACCTTGCCGCACCTTCTTCCAATATCTTCGAGGAACATGTTCCGGAACCCGTCGTTGTCGAAGATACCGTGGATATACGTGCCCCATGCTTTTCCGTCGGGTTGCGCCAGCCCGTCCTCCATGTCGACCGGTTTGCCCTCCCGTCGCAGAATCCTGAAGAGCGGTCTTGCGCGACCGCCCGATACGCTGCGGCCCATGTGAATTTCATATCCTGAAAGCATCTCCCTGCGCCCCGGAAAGGGCAGCGTCTCGGAGATAATGTCGGCCTCGACCTGGGAGGTTATTTTTTCAGGGTACATCTCGGTTTCCATATCCAGCAAACCCAGACCGGGGATGGCCTCTATCGAGCTCTCAATTCCGTGAGGGTCGCGCACAATGGAGCCCATCATCTGATAACCGCCGCAAAGCCCGACGACGGTGCCCCCCGTTTTATGAAAAGCGCTCAGGGCGTCGGCCATGCCATTTTTGCGCATTGCGGCGAGGTCTTCAATAGTGTTTTTGCTTCCGGGAATGAGCACGGCGTCGAATCCGAAAATCTCGGTCGGACTGTCGAAATAGACAAGATCGATCCTTGGGTCTCTCTCGAATGGGTCAAAATCCGTGTAGTTGGAAATGAACGGTAGACGGACTACGCCGACGCGAATAGCGGAGCCGTCAGTCTTGTTATCCGCTCCGCACATTCGCCGTCGGAGCGCCACGGAGTCTTCTTCAGGCAGGGAAATGTTTTCGAAGTAAGGCACAACACCTAATACCGGGACGCCGGAGCGTGACTGCAATATTTCAATGCCTTCCTGAAACAGGTCGGGGTCTCCCCTGAATTTGTTTACGATAAAGCCGATAATCCTGTCTCGTTCTCCGGCCTCGAGCAGTGAGAAGCTTCCCAGCAGGGCCGCGAATATGCCTCCCCGGTCGATGTCTCCCACCAGGATGCATTTGGCGTCAGCCATTTCGGCCATGGCCATGTTGACCAGGTCGTGTTCCTTGAGATTCAGTTCGACTGCGCTCCCTGCTCCTTCCATGACGATGAGGTCGTTTTTGGCGCATAGCCTCTCAAGGGCGCCCCGCACTATGGGAAGAAGCTCCTTTTTGTATTCGTAATAGCCTCTTGCCGAGAAATTCCCCACTGCGCGGCCCAGCACGATCACCTGGGAGCCCACATGTGAGGTCGGCTTGAGAAGTATGGGGTTCATGTCCACATGAGGTTGGATTCCAGCGGCCTCGGCCTGGACGACCTGGGCGCGCCCCATTTCCGCGCCTTGAGGAGTGATGAAGGAATTCAGGGCCATGTTTTGCGCCTTGAAAGGAGCCACCCGGTATCCTTCGTTTTTGAAAATGCGGCAGAAAGCGGCAGCCAAGATGCTTTTGCCCACATCGGAGCCGGTTCCCAAAAACATGAGCGACTTGGTCTTGGGCATTGTGAATCCAGTTTTGGTTTGTAGTTTGTGGTTTTTGGCCCCGCGAAGCGGGATTCCGATTCACCAGCTCACCCATACACCCCGGATCAGGTCTGCCTCCGGGGCAGGCTGTGTTCGCCAGCCTTTACGCCCCACTCGGTACAGGTCCTGACGAATTGGCGGGCTGCCTCCGGGGCGCTGCCCCAGTGGAGGTGGATATAGCTGGCAAGAACTGAACCCGACTGATAACCTTCAGGACGGCCGGGATTGACTTCGCCCCTGCGGCTGCGCAGCTCGTAAGCGAATTCTAATTTTCCGTCTTCTGTCTTTCGTTCCCCGTTCCCCGTCCTCCGTCCTCCGTCTGCTGTGCCTCCGTTCCCTGTCCCCTGTCCAGCGTTCCCCCGATCGACTATTTCGGAGTAGTGGAATTCGTGGCCCCGGATAACCGTGCCGGGACCGCCAAGCAAACATTTCCTGCGCAGGACGACTTCAGTATATCCAAGCGCTTTGCGCCGGGGCAACATTCTGGTCCCAAATGGAAATATCCCCGCCATTTGATGCCTTTGCCCTTCAATCGTATCTATGAAACGGCCCAAGGTCATCAGACCTCCGCACTCGGCATAGATCGGCATCCCTTGTGCAGCGCGCTGGCGGATGGATCGAAGAAAGGCGGCATTGCCGGATATGGCCCCGGCAAAAAGTTCAGGATATCCTCCGCCCAGATACGCCCCGGAACATTGCCCCGGGAGAGTTTCACCTCTTAGTGGAGAAAAAAAATGAAGCAGCGCTCCCGCCTTTTCCAACAGTTCCAGGTTATCCGGATAGTAAAAGCAAAAAGCCGCGTCGCGCGCCACTGCGATCAGTGGTCTATACTCTTTCATCCGGTCGAAGTGAAAAGCTGGGGCGCCAGGCGCGGCAGTTTCAACATCCCGGCGCGTCTGCCCGACCTGCGCTTCCCGGCCGGGACCGGTCCCGGACCTCAAATAGCGGGTTCTTTCCAGGAGCAGGCCGATATCCAGGCGCTTTTCCAAAAGACCTGCCAGCCTCTTTTGCCACCCGGCGTCCAGTCTGATTTCATCAGCAGTTACGAGTCCCAGATGCCTCTCGGGTATCCGCACCGCATCCTCTCTGGGGATACCGCCAAAAACGGCTATTTCCGGACATGCGGATTCCAGCGCTTCCTTCAGGTACTCCAGATGGCCCTCTCCGCCGATCTGGTTGAAAATCACCCCTGCAAAGTTAAGGGCGGGATCGAAGTGCACGAATCCATATACCAGTGCGGCAGCGCTCCTTGCCATGCTCCGGGCGTCTACGACCAGCACGGCAGGGACATCGAGCCATTTGGCCATCTCGGCGCTGCTGCCCGACTCCGTTTGCCCGCCGTAGCCATCGAAGAGTCCCATTACGCCTTCGATCAAACCAACGTCCGACACTTCGAGAAGGCGCGCGAAAAGTTCCGCATTCCAGCCGCGGCTGAGCATCCAGCCGTCCAGGTTTCGACTTTGAGTTCCCGCTATCTGCGTGTGAAGTCCGGGGTCTATGAAGTCGGGTCCAACCTTGAAAGGCTGTACGCTCAGACCTCTGCCCTTCAAAGCGGCGAGCAGCCCCAGCGTAATGGTCGTCTTGCCGCACCCGCTGTGCGTTCCACATATAAGGAAGGCGTGTTTTTCCGGACCTGCCGCCATTCTTCCTTTCCGAATCGGCTGTGAACAGTAGTCGGTCTTTGTTAAGAGAAGGGATTTTACTTGAGTTCCCAATGGCGAACAACTCTTAAATGCTTCCCTCTCCACCCTTCACTTTTTAGGCTAGGAGTGTATCGAGCAGAGATCAGGAGCCGGGATGAATCTTGAGGTAAGGGAGCGCCATTCTCTTCATTCAGGTTCACTGTTTAATTGCGTCCCGCCCTAACATGATCGTTTTATACCCCCCGCTCAGGGTTTTGACGTTAAATCGATGCTGAGACAGGACCCTTGCTGCATAATAGGACCTTTGCCCGACATGACAGTAAGCCCAGATTTCGCGATCTTTCGGCAAATCGACCATCCCGGCGCGCAAGTCGTTCAGAGGAATATTGACGGCGTTGTGGAGGTGGCCCTTTGCAAATTCCGAAGGCTCCCGCACATCCAGGATGAAAGCGTCCGCGCCTTCCAGTTCATCCCAATGAGCTAGAGCGGCATCCCCGCGAATTACATTCGAGGCGATCATTCCCGCGAGGTTGACCGGGTCCTTGGCGGAACCAAACTGCGGCCCGTAGCACAATTCGGCTTCCTCTAGGTCGAAGACGGTTGCATTATTTTGAATTGCCATCGATATCACGTCGATGCGTTTATCGACTCCCTGCCGGCCGACGGCCTGAGCCCCAGCGATCCGGCCGTCCTCCTTCGAGAAAATCAGTTTCAGACTTAGAGGTCTGGCACCCGGGAAATAGTTCGCATGGTGTCCGGGATAGAGGTAGATTTTTTCATATTTGTCCCAAACACCAAGCCTTCTCAACGTCTTTTCGCTTGCGCCCACGGAAGCGACAGTCAGGTCGAACACTCCGCACACAATCGTCCCCTGGCTTCCTCGAAACCTTCTGTCTCTTCCCATGATGACATCGGCAGCAAGCCGTCCCTGGCGGTTTGCAGGCCCGGCGAGCGGCATGAGGGCCCATTTGCCGGTTACAAAATCCCGGACTTCCACCGCGTCTCCCACAGCCCAGATCTTCGGATCGCTGGTTACCATTTGATCGTTTACCCTGATGCCCCCAAGCTCTCCGATCTCCAAGCCGGCATCGCGGGCAAGTTTCGTTTCAGGCCGCACCCCGACGCCCAGAATGACTATATCGGTCTTCTCGCTCTTTGCGGATTTCATGCGGACAAAAATCGCGCCGTCCCGCAGTTTCTCAAAGCCCGCAACTTCATCTCCGAGGAGCAGGGAGACTCCGTGCCGTCTCAGTTCATCATGGACCAAGACAACCATCTCGGGGTCCATCAGCGGCATAACCTGAGGCTGCATTTCGGCTATAGTCACCTCCAGCCCAAGTCCGGCCAGATTCTCCGTCATTTCAAGACCGATGAATCCGCCTCCCACCACCATCGCTCGCCTGGCCCCTGATTTTGCGATCCATTCCCTGATCCGCCTGCTGTCCGGTATATCCCGGATGGTGAACACGCCGGGCAATTCGGCTCCCGGCACAGGCAGCCTGATTGGCGAAGCTCCGGGCGATAAAACGAGGGCGTCGTATTTCTCGCGATAGCTTCTATCAGCCGCAAACTCCAAGACTTCTATTTCGCTTTTTTGCCTGTCTATCGAGATCACTTCAGAATTGAGGCGGACCTCAATATTGAAACGCTTCCTGAACAGATCGGGAGTTGCAACCAGAAGCGCCTCCTCCTTCTTTATTACGTCACCCACGTAATAAGGCAGTCCGCAATTGGCAAAAGAAACAAAGGGGCCTTTATCGAAGAGGATGATTCGAGCCTCCTCGGAAAGTCTTCTGGCCCGCGTGGCGCACGAGGCGCCACCGGCTACTCCCCCGACAATGAGAATACGCTTTTGCGATTCCATGTTTCTCCTCACTGGGTACCGTGATCACTTCGAGCCAAGTTGACTTCGCATCTGTTCGAACACCGCATATGCGATGCGGCGCTGACTCTCATTGAAGAATTTGAGGTAATGGTATGCCTGCGAGTCCTCGAAGCCGCGTAATGTCTTGTGCTCTCCTCCGAAACCGGGATCGATCTGCCCAATGCCGTTTTCTATGGCATAGGCTATGGGATAATAGTAGCAGGCGGCAAAATGCAGGAAGGGTATCTCACGGAAGCTCCCCCAGTACCTTCCGTAAAGCTTCTCGGCTTTATTGTAGAACAGGGCCATAGCGATTCGCTTGCCCGAGGTCTCAGCCACTGAGAAACTGCACCTGTGACTGAAGTCTTTTGCCAGCTGTGTGAAGAACGACTCATTGAGAAGCGGCCTTATTCCGGGTCCCATGTATTTGGTCCACGTGATTTTATAGAGTTGGTGGAGGTCCTGGTAAAACGAGGCGGGAGCGTTTAGACCCTGAACCATCCTGAGGTCGATTCCGGAGTTGCGCACCGAGCGCCACTCCCGCTTTATCTTTGTCCTTCGGCTGGATTTGAACGAGAGCAGGAAATCGTCAAAACTGCGGTACCCCCGATTAATCCATAGCAGATGAGGGCTGCTCAACCGAAGGTATCCGTGTTCGACCATGATGGAGTGCAGCATGGACTCGGGGGCGACAAAGTAAAATCGGGCGGTCGAAAGACCACGTTCTTTTGAAATCTCGTCTATCTTGTCGAGCAGTTCTGCGAAAAGCCTGGGGCCGTCCCCGCGCGGTCCGATCAGGAAATCATAACCCGGCACTGGTGTATAGGGGACATTGCCTACAAGACCCAAACCAAACGGCAGACCCGTAAGCTGCGACAGAAACTCTATGAGCCCCCCGTCTCCAAATTCCACCCATGCGCGGTCCCGCAGATAAAGTGGCACTATGGCGATCATTTCCGATCCATCGTAGAGCCCCAGATGTGCCGGGCTGTAGCCTCTGTCCGTCGAGATCGAACCGGATTTTTCAAGAGCATGGAAATATTCGAACTCCAGCATCGGGGCTGCACGGAGGGCGAGGCCATTCCATTCCCGTGCTGGAATCTCATCAATTCGGGAGAACATTTTTGCCCACTTTTGCATCTGGCGGAATGCATTCTCCTGTAGTATTTTACACACTCTTCTATGATAAACACCGCATTACATTGTATCATAACTTCAAAGGCCGGGTGTGTTTGCACTTCAAAAACTTCCCGATATCCCACGGAAACTCCCAAGGAGATCAAGATGCTTCCCGATCAAATTTCAACATTCGTCAGAGATCATCAGGACTTTTTTATAGGGGAGCTGGCCCAGTTGCTTTCGATTCCCAGCGTAAGCACTCTTAGCGAGCACGCTGAGGATGTGCTCAGCGCTGCCGAATGGGTGCTCGATCAACTGAACAGGTGTGAATTCAGCGGAAAAATCCATCCCACAGAGCGCCACCCGATAGTGCTTGCCCGTTCGCCTGAAGTGTCCGGCGCACCCGTTTTGCTTATCTACGGCCATTATGACGTACAACCCCCCGATCCACTCGATGAATGGCAAACCCCTCCCTTTTCGCCCAATATTCGCGATGGTTATATATACGCGCGTGGCGCGGCAGACGACAAGGGGCAGTTTTTCACATATATCAAGGCGGTAGAATCCGTGTTGGGCTCGGGCCGAAAACTTCCGCTCAATCTGATTATCCTGGCGGAAGGCGAGGAGGAAATCGGAAGCCCAAACCTGGGAAAATTTCTCATCGATCGTCGCGATGAGCTCCGGGCAGACGCCGTAGCGATTTCGGACGGATCGCAATTTGCGCGCGGAATTCCAGCCATTACCTACGGTTTGCGGGGCTTGAGCTATCTGCAGGTGGACATCAGGGGGCCGCGCTTCGATCTTCATTCGGGTTCGTTCGGGGGCATAATCCATAATCCCGCCCAGGTATTGGCGGACATTCTGCGCAAACTCAAGAACCCCGATGGGACGGTGGCCCTTCCGGGTTTTTATGATGATGTGCTTGTTCCGCAAGACTGGGAAAGGGAGGGAATGGCCTCTCTACCTCTCGAT
>DASPQK010000321.1:0-7004 GCA_035624985.1 Syntrophobacteraceae bacterium
GAATTTGTCGAATCCGCGGGGAAGCTCGGCTTCTCGTTCGATCAGATAAGATCGGAGCTGCGAAAATACGGGCTTTGGGAAGACGCCCTGGAAGGCTTGTGCCAAAAGGCTGGGGAGACGATGATAAAACCGTTTGTGATCATACCGGAAGAGAGTCGGATAGCCGATGCAGAAAGTTCCATAAACGAAGCTGTTTACCGGATGATTGTCTCCGGACAGGATTATCTGTTTGTCAGGGACGGGCGTATGCTCATCGGCGTGATCAGCCTTTCGGATATTATGGGCCACATTTGCGATAGTGTGAGGGCGTGCAGAATGTGAGGGTCAATACCGCATCTGGACCCCTATTTCCATGACCTTGGAAGGGGGAATGTTCAAATAGGAAGACCCGCTCAGCGAATTTCGAAGCATGAAGGTAAACAGGAACCTTCTCCACCTCGGCATGGTCCTCTTGTGATCGCGCACCAGGCTTATACGCCCAAGGTAGTAGGTGACCTCATCCAGATTGATGCTCAGACCGCCTGCCTTGACCCTGGACATTATCTGCGGAATGTCCGGGGCCTCCATGAAACCGTAATTTGCGGTCACCCTGTAGACGCCGTGACCCAAACCCGTAATCTCGATCCTTTTGGACTCATCGATCTCAGGGACATCGGAGGTGAGGACGGACAGGATTACAAGTTTTTCATAAAGGGCGCCCGTCTGGTTGACGTAGTGGATAAGCATGGGCGGCACTTCCCTGTGGAAAGTTGACAGAAACACCCCTGTGCCGGGCAGGCGTATCAATTTCCCGCCCGCCACCTTTTGCATAAACGTTTCTCTGGGAACGGTCATGGTCATCACCTTCAGGCCCAGTCTCTTCCAGCCATCCCACCATGCGACCATGATGACCATGATGAGCGAGGCGCTGCACAGAGGAAACCAACCTCCATTGGTGAATTTTTGAAGACAGGCGCTGAAGTAGGTAAAGTCCAGGACCCAGAACAGCAGGCACAGCGGCAGCGCCTTCATGACGCTCCAATTCCAGATCCACCTCGAGATGAAATAAAACACCACCGAAGTGATCAACATCGTCCCGGTGACTGCAATGCCGTAAGCGTCAGCCAAGGCGTCCGAGCTTTTGAAGTACAGCGCCAGGACAATAGCCGCCGCCATCATGAGGGTGTTTATGTCCGGAAGGTAGACTTGCCCTTCGGCCATTCCCGACGTGTGCACGACCCTCATACGCGGCAGAAATCCCAGTTGAATGGCCTGCCGGGTCAGTGAGAACACCCCGGAGATGATGGCCTGAGAAGCCACTATTGTAGCGGTTGTGGCGAGCAGGACCATCGGGTAGAGCAGAGTGCGCGGAACCAGGCCGAAGAAGGGCTCTGCGGCTTTGGTTGGATCGAGCAGGATCAACGCCCCCTGTCCGAAATAGTTCAAAAGAAGAGCCGGAAGGGCCACGAAGTACCAGGAAATACGGATGGCCTTTGCCCCGAAGTGGCCCATGTCTGCGTAGAGGGCCTCGCAGCCGGTTACGCAAAGCACTACCACACCGAGCAAAAAAAAGCCGCGCAACCCGTTATTGGAAAAGAACCTGAGGCCATGAACCGGATGGACTGCCTCCAGTATGACAGGCATGCGGGAGATGGCCGCTGCCCCGGCCAGGGCGATGACTGCAAACCACAATATCATTATCGGACCGAAGAATTTGCCTAGCCGGCCCGTACCCCGGCTTTGAGCCCAGAAAAGCAGGACAAGGATACAGCAGGTCATGGGGACTACCACCGGCCTGGCGCTGGAGGTGGCGACCTCCAGCCCTTCCAGGGCGGACAGAACGGAAATTACCGGGGTAATGAGGCCGTCTCCGTAGAGCAGGGCCGAACCGAACAGCCCAGCCAGGATCAATCCTCTGCCAAGGCCGGCCCCCATTTTTTTATGGAGCATGGCCAGCATGGCGAAGACCCCTCCTTCGCCGTTGTCATCGGCCCGGAGTATGAAAAGGGCATATTTTAGACTTACAACCAGCATCACGGACCAGAAAATCAATGAAACCAGCCCCAGGACGTTCTCAGGGGTGGCGGAAATAGAAGGCTGGCCGGTAAAGCAAACTTTTACCGCATAAAGGGGGCTGGTGCCGATGTCACCGAAGACGACCCCCAGTGCGGCGACAACCAGTATGGATATTTTCTCTCTCGCGTGGCTCACGCGTTAATACTCCTTTGCGGCGCCCCGTCATTTCGGCTTGGAGGAGTCCTCCCACCACACGGAGGAAACCTCAAGGCGCATCGCCTCAACAAGGGAATCGACAATCTGCTGGGACTCAGGCGTAGTTTGAAAGCGCGTGAACTGGAGGGCATGCATTATTAAACTTACCGCATCGTCGACCGTGATCGACTTGAGATGGATGACAAGGTCATAGAAGGTCGCATCCCAAGTATCTGCCCCGTAAAGGTGAAAGGCCCACTTGCGCCGTTCTTCGTCATCTTTCATTATGATCTCTCTGGCTTTGGCCTCCGGAATCCCAGCCCGCTCAACCTCCTCAGCGACACGTGCATCCAGGTCGCCTACGATTCGCACCTTGAGAACATGGGGCACGTCCCGCAGGAAAAAGTTCCCGAACAGGCCGTGATAGACTATGTTGTCCCTTTGGGCGCGCTTGAGCAGGGCAGCTCGGACGTAACTTACGTACTTTTCTTTCTCCCTGGTAAAACGCTCAAGTATCTTGGGCGCATCCTTGATGGCGCGGATCAGCTTAATTTCCGGGATATTGAATTCCTGAGAAGCTTCCAGGAGAATCTCGCGTGAAACGCACTCATAGCCAAGCTTTACCGCCAGCTTTTCCGCAACTTCCCTGCCTCGATGGTAGGAACCTCTTGAAATAGTTATTATCGCCATTGTTTCTCCTTCAATCGATCGAGCCCCCTATCCGGTTCTCCTCTAACATATCTTCAATTCTCTCAGGTTTTCCAGCCAATCTTCAACAGTGATCTGAAATACTTCAGAAAGATTTCGAACCGAAGCTGAGCCAAAAGCTGACCGGCATCTTCATGGGCCGTTTTGCGCAAACGGCCCTCACAATCGCTTAGCTGAAAGCTATTTCCAAACAGGCCAAGGGATTGCGCGGAATATGGACGAGCACGCGCGGGGATTATCCTGCGTCTGCCGAGGCTGTCAGGGTCCCCCCCACCCCGCCTTCCGGGGAGATACCGTAAAAGAATCGGCTGAATGGGTAAATGTATTAAAGGAGCAGGAGAAATTAAAGAAGGAGTGGCGGTATCGGTCTTTTTGCTTCTTTTCTTATTTGTGGGCATCGCGTGGAAGGTTGGCCCCAGTCCGGCCCTTAAGCCGGCAAATAAGCGCCGGCAAATTAATTGACACTTACGACACTTTGCCTCACAATAATCATGTTCAGTTCGGGGTGATTCAAACCAAGTAATAATTTGCGGGGGATAACTTTTCGCCGACGCAGCGTAAACTGCTAATCTCTCGTGGACTATCACGAGCTTTCGTAGCTTACATACTCATTATTTCTTCCTTGGGGTGAATAAGGACTGAAGACCAGACTGTATTGGTTTTTAAAGACATGCGAGATTTCGATTTGTACTTCATGAGCGGGAGTGAGTCATGAGGCACGCTGTGAAGATTTCGACAAGGTTCGCATTCACTGCTTTTTTGCTATGTGCGCTTGGATGGGTCTTTTTCTCCGGCTTCCAGGCCGTGCGGGCTGACGTGCAAAGGGGGCCGTCGGTTACTCCTCTGGACATCACTCGCGCTCCTTCCACGCAGGAACTGATGGCCGCAGGTCAGCTCGGAGGCGAACTGTATCCGACTTGCCCTTTTAAGAATGCAACCTACATGGCCAGGGTGAATCTGTCATTCGGGAAGGCTATTCAAGCCTGGAACGGCCACGAATACGATCTGGCGGCCAAACTGTTCCAGGAACACATTGCGGCGTTCCCCGACAGTCCATGGACCGCCGAGGCGGAGTTGCACGTTGGTTGTTATGCATATTACCACGGCCGGTATTGCGACGCTGAAGACGCCTTCAGCCGGATTATCGGGCAGAACCTAGGCGGGAGTCTGCCGGGGCAAAAGGCCCTTCTGAGCAAGGCCAGACTTCGTCTCGGCGTTTTGCGGGTAGCCCAGGACCGCTTCGAAGAGGCGATGGATATTTTTGCGGAACTCAAGGCGCAGGGTTTCGACTGGCGACACCGCACTTATGCCGCCCACTGGATACAAAGGCTCTCCCGCTATAATGCAGACAGGCTGGCTCTGCTCGATTGCGGGACTAAAGCGCTTCAGTATGTTTTAGAAAAACGAGGCAAAGAGGATGCCGCACGATATCTGGCGAACATCAAGCCGCAAACCCTGGACGGCATAACACTCGAGGTCCTCTGTGATCTGGCAGCCCGAAGCGGACTGGAGATGGTTGCAGTAAGGCTTCCCGTTGGAGATGTGACAAAGCTGCCACTTCCTGCCATCGTCTTTGTGGGGAAGGAGGGCAAAGGAGAGAACGGCCATTACTGGGTGCTGGATAGGAGTGAAAAGGAAAGGATCGAACTGCTGGACCCGCAGTCGAAGCAAAGGTTCAACCAAACTCCCGATGAGTTTGCCGGAGAGTGGAGCGGGATAGCACTTATTTGCGCAGACGGCGAAGAGGCGCCCGGAGTCCGGTTGAGCAAGACAGAGATGCAGCAGGTTTTCGGCACCTGCTGCGGTCACCCCAGGCCTCCCGATCACCTTGGAAATCCGAGCCCGAACGCCGGGCCGGGCGGCGGGTTTGCTTGTCCGCCGAACGGCTCGCCCACCTGGTCAGTGAACATGATAAACTTGAACCACAACGTTGCCGACACGCCCCTGTGGTATTCGAGCCCCATCGGCCCGCCGGTCAATATCGCCCTCAATTACAACTCCCAGTCCTCCATCACCTATTTGGAGCCCTTCGGCAGCAAGTGGCAGTTCAACTACGCGAGCTACCTTGTGGTCGACCCCACTGGAACGGTCACAATCTTTATGCCGGACGGCAGGATCGACGTGTTTGCTCCGGACGGGAGCGGCGGTTACGTTCAGCCTTTTCAGGTGTTCAACAACCTCATAAAAAAAGGCCCCCATCATTACGAATTGCATTTCCCCGACGGCGCCGTCTACACATATAATATCCCTGCCGGCACATCGTCGATGCAGCCCTTCCTCGTAGGGATCACCGATCCGCACGGGCAAAGCCTCACTTTCGGCTACAACTCCGCTGTGCAGCTTACAACGATTACGGACGCCATGGGCCGGGTGACGAAGCTTACATACAACGCGCAGGGACTCGTTACGCAGGCCAAAGACCCGTTTGGCCGGACGGCGTCGTTCATCTACGATTCAAATAGGAATCTCATTCAAATTACCGATATGGGAGGGTATTGGGCGAAGCTGACCTATGACGAGGATATCTACATTACCGGCATAGAAAATTCGAGCGGCACATGGCAATTTTATACCGAGCCCGCCGATGGAATCTTTAACAACACCAATGATTATCCAAGCCCCGGCGGAGCAATGTGGGCGGATTACCGGATAACGGTAACCAACCCTGTGGGCGGCACGCAGGAGTATCATTATGACGGCCACTTGATCTACAGCTGGTATGTATCGCCCAGAGATTATGTGCCCTATGTGAGCAGCAGCATCAATAATTTCCTGAGCGCCCCCCAAACGCAATACTTCTTTGAAATAATCGGCCAGGGCGATGCGATTTCTTCCATCAACTATCCGGGCGGTGGTCAAGTAAAGTTCGGATATGACGCCAACGGAAACCAAACGAGCATAACTGACGCCGACAATAACACCACTAACCTGACTTACAACAACATGGGCATGGTGACCTCCGTCATGGACCCCAGGGGTTTCGTCACGCAGTTCACTTACGCCGCAAACGGCGTGGACCTCCTCGAAACGACCAACGGACTGGGGAGTGTCACCCGCACCTACGACTCGACTCATGATGTCATATCCGTGCAGGAGCGGACGGGTAATCAGTGGAAATTCACCTATGACGGGTACGGCCACCCTCAAACGGCCACCGATCCCATCGGGACGGCAACGACCTTTTCCTACGACCCCAAGCACCAACTAAACAAGGTAACAACAGGGGGTCTCGTTACCGGCACGCTGAGCTACGACACTATGGGACGGGTGTCGGGGCGCACGGACGCCGCTGGATCCACTACGACATACGCATACAACAATATTAACAACGTAACGAAAATCTCTTACAGCGACGGAAAATACGTGGCCTTCACGTATGCGGACTGCTGCCCGAACCTCATCGAGCAGGCGACGGACCGGGCGGGGCGAGTCACCCAATATGAACACGACGCGATGAAACGCCTTACAAAAGTCATCTATCCGACAGGAGATTCGATAAGCTACTCTTACGATCAGAATGGAAACCTCGCCGGCATAGTCGATACGAACGGGAATTCCACGAGCTTCAGCTACGATTTGAATAACCGTATGATCAAGAAGACTTATGCCGACGGCACGTCCACCGGTTTTTCCTACGACCAGGCAGGTCTTCTCACTTCCCGCACCAACGCGCGCGGGATCGTCACCGTATACGGTTACGACGAAAACTACAACCTGACGACGCTCAGCTATTCGGACGCCACACCGGGCGCCACTTTCGCCTATGACGACTATAACCGTCCCGTTCAACGTAATGATGCGGCCGGCACATACCTTTTCAGCTACGACAAGGATTCACGGCTGTTAAGTATTGACGGCCCCTGGGGAAGTGACGCCGTCACTTACCAGTATGACGCTCTCGGGCGAAGATCGAGCCTCACAGTCCAGGGGGGGCCTTCGCTTACTTACACCTATGATGCTCTGAGCCGCCTCACAAATATCCAGAATGGGGCCGAGAGCTACACTTACGCCTACTCCGGGGCAAGTCCGCTGGTGCAGAAGCTTACTCGCCCCAATGGGAGCAAGACTGTCTACCAGTATGACGCTGTCGAAAGGTTGAATCTCAT
>DASPQK010000322.1:0-5599 GCA_035624985.1 Syntrophobacteraceae bacterium
TGGATAGACGGGCGATACCTTCCCAAGGCAGCCGATTATTTCGAGCAGGGGAAGTTTCCGGTGGAACTGATTCCTGAAATGGTGCAATTGGGTCTGCTCGGGTTCAAGTTGAACGAATATGGGGGACGAGGAAAAAACAGCGTCTCTTTCGGTCTCGTTTGCCAGGAACTGGAACGCGGTGATTCCGGCCTGCGTTCGTTTGTTTCCGTCATAAACGCACTTGTAATATACCCCATCTATACTTTTGGGACCGATATGCAGAAGCGGCGATGGCTGCCGGAGCTGGTGAAGGGTGAGAAAATCGGCTGTTTCGGCTTAACGGAGCCAGAGGCAGGGTCCGACCCTCAGAGCATGCGGACGACCGCTTTGAAAAACCGGGAGGGCTATCTTCTTAATGGACGCAAGATGTGGATAACAAACGGGTCCATCGCCGACGTGGCGGTAGTGTGGGCAAAGACACAAGACGGACAAATCAGGGGCTTTCTGGTCGAAAAGGGTATGCGGGGGTTTTCGACCCGCTTGATCGAACGCAAGTTCTCACTGCGAGCTTCAATCACCTCCGTTCTCAACTTTGTTAATGTGGCGGTACCCGAGGAGAATCTTCTGCCCGGCGCCGAGGGGTTGAGATGCGCCCTTATGAGCCTTAACGAAGCCCGTTACGGCATAGCATGGGGTAGCGTCGGCGCCGCCATTGCCTGCTACGAGACTGCCCTAAACTACGCCAGGACAAGAATTCAATTCCAGGCTCCCATAGCATCCTTCCAACTGGTGCAGAGAAAGCTCGTTGGGATGTTGACGGAGATCACCAAGGCACAACTTTTGTGCATCCGCCTCGGAAGACTCAAGGACGAGGGCCGTGCGCACCACACGCACATCTCGCTGGCAAAAATGAACAATGCCCGCGAAGCTCTCAAGATCGCAAGGAGCGCAAGAGACATTCTGGGCGCAAACGGGATCAGTCTCGGGTATCCGCCGATCCGCCACATGCTCAATCTTGAAACCGTAAATACTTACGAGGGCACAGAGGATATCCATATTCTGGCTATCGGGCGGGACATCACCGGGCTGGATGCCTTCAGTTGTGGACCGACGTCCGGGCGGCAGAGCACAGCAGGGTCATGATGGAGCAGTGGTTGACGATTACGATGAAGCTACGGTTACTACTATGGACCTGGTTTCTCGGTCTACATCCGCTAATTCAGAAGTAGAATGGCGGAGATGCAAACGGACAGATGCATTTATCTTGCAATGACCGGCTGGAAATTGTACATATTACCTTCATGATGACTTTCCAGGTGGTGTTAACCTCGTTGCTTTTGAAGAGAACATGGAAATTTCATCCCAGCTCCAGAGCATTTTCCATATTCACGACGGACTTTGCGACGGACTGAGCCATTTCTCCGGTCTGAGCCGTGCGGCGCTGATTTACGCCGAGAAGTCCGATGATCCGCCCCGCCTCTACGACCCTCAAAATCTATTGGAGGGGTGGGAATCGCTTATTGAGAGAATCTACCTGAAATCCGGCGAGTGGCGGAAGCACAATCCGGATGTTATTAAGATGAGGCTTTTCGGGCAAACCGTACCGGAAAAAGGATTGGACCTTGCGGGACTCCTGTCCAGGGGCGGCAGGGCTAAGCCAGTTTTTTACCAGATGTGGTTTACCGAGGAGCATCCCACTATGTGTTCGAGGGGGCCCACCGAGAGGTGGCTCGAGCATGCCGCCTGCCTCCTTGCGCATGACTGGTCCAATGAAGAATGGTTCTATACGCGCAACTCATCCTACGTTATTCGGGAATATGCCACGCATGCGATCAGGGACTATATCAGGGACCGGCTCGACCTTAAATTCGGCCTTGACACCCGTATCGAAGTCTACCCTATCCTCGATGCCGTACTGAGCATTTCCAAGACCAGGGAGGAAGGCGCCTGGCCGCGCGGGATACTGGTGTTCGTCGATCCTGCCATGATTGAGGCGGTGCCTTTCATGGTAAAATTTCCTAACCCTGAAAAGCTCAGACTGACCAACTACAAGCATGTGCGCAAGCTTATCCTTGCGGTTGAAGATTCAGACAGAAGGCTTATTTCGGATGGGCGAAAAATCTTTGGAGTTTCGCGGGGACGCTTGCCCGATTGCCGCATAACCGCTGATTTCCGAGGCGGACACGGCTTCCTGCGTTTTTCCGGGAGCCTGGTCTGCAGTTTCTCGGACGGAAATTTTCATTCATCTAACCGCAAGCCCAGCCTGGTTCATTTCGAAGAACTCCTTCTGGGGTTACCTTTGGAAGGGCACAAACGGGACGCTCTTTTCAATATTGCAGCGAGCATAGTGGAGAGCGCCGGCGAGCAGCGGCATGGAGCTACGCTGGTAATCGATCTTAACCCGGACCCGATTGCGATCTCGGGCCAGCAACTTGAACACCCCGTCGATCTTACCAACGATACGATGCTGGATCTGGCCAAATCGCTATCGAAGGTCGACGGGGCCCTCCATATCGGGGCGGACCTGCATCTGCACGGGTTCGCCTGCCTGCTTGACGGAAGGTCGGTCCCCGGTGAGAACAGGGCCAGAGGAGCGCGTTTCAACTCGGCCCTCAGGTTCACTACAGATCACGACAACATCATTGTCATAGTCGTTTCGTCCGACCGGCCCGTTTCGGTAATACGCAGGGGAGTAGATCTGAGCGCCAGACCCGGATGGGAGCCACTTACGCAGTTGCTCGTTCAACCGCCCACCCTGGAAGAGTGGGTTGCGAACTCCGCCGAGGCTGGAGCGGTGGTTTCTTAGTTTATGATGAAAGATGTACATTTCAAGAGTCCCTCAGGAAGGACTCAACTTCCGCTTTGGTGGGAATGGATCTCCTTGCGCCGATTTTGGTGCAGCCCAGGGCGGCAGAGGCGCTTGCATATCGCAGGGCGAATGCGAGCCCTTCTCCGCGGGCTGCCGCAAGTGTAAATGCGCCGTGAAAGATATCGCCGGCCCCCGTCGTGTCCACGGTATCGACCGCATAGGCCTCAAGGCTTCCCCTTTTGGGCCCGGACGCCCAGACAAGGCCCCCCTTTCCCAGGGTAATAACCGCCACCGGGGCTACCCGGGAGAGGAAACTCAGGGCCCTGGCGGGATCTTTTTCACCGGTTAGATCGTGTGCGAATTTTTCGGAGGCAATAAGGCAGCTGCACAGGGGCATAAGTTCCACTGTACCACTGTGAACCGATCCGGCGTCCAGGACGACGGTGACATTCATCTCCCGCGCGCGTGCGGCCAGAGGAACGAAGATTGCCGGCTGGTGTCCGTCGAACATGATCGCCCGGGGCCTGAGCTTAGTGAAATCGACCTGGTCCGGCTCAAGAACGGGCGTTGAGCCCTTATGAGTTACAATCGTCCTTTTTCCATCCGGTTTGACGATTATCGCCGATATTGGTAAGGGTTGGTCTCCCCGCACCACCAAGCTCGTCAACACGCCTTCGGAGACCAGCTCCTTGAAGTGCATTTTTCCGAAGAGATCCCTGCCCAAGTATCCGGCGAAGGCGGCAGTCCCACCCAGCCGCGCGACAGTTACCGCCGCGTTTGCCGCCGGACCTCCCCCGCAGGTCACCAGGCCAGCAGCGAAGCATTTCTCGTCGGCTTCAGGATGGCGGTCCACTACATACACCAGATCGTATGTGGCAAGCCCGACACAGAGTACGTCGATTTGAACCGGTTTCATATGTCTCCTTGAATCGCCAGGATATAGCGACAAACAAAAAAGTCTGCAAACGATCTTGTCAAGAAGAATTTAGTCTGGCAACTAAGGCGGCTTTGCCGATAGACTTTGACCTCTCCGGCTATTATTTTGATTAAATCGGAGACGATTTTGCCGGGGCGGGCATCTTAGCGCTGCGTGCAAAACGCCGGAGGGAAGCGATGCGAACGAATACCAGCAACAATGATCTTTTCAGGGAAAAAATCAGGCAAATATTGCTGGACGCTATTGCTTTGAGTGCGAGGGGCGATTTCAAGAGCAGGATTTTTGCCGAGGTGCAGAATTATTCGAGGGAACTTCAGGAAGCCGACTACGATTCCGATCTTTTTTACAGATTGCTGGAACTGATAGTCGATTGTCAATCCCTCAGTATGCCGGATAACTGGTTCAAAATGATCGTTGCGGGCTTGCTCTGTGACTCCAAAGACTTAGATGGATGCCCGGACGAGCAGGTTAGGCAACTGATGGACACAGAGAGCTTCGAGCGGGCGAAAGAATCCTTCATAAACAAGCAGTGCGTCGTTTCGGCGTTGAGCAGAGAGAAGACCGGCCGAAAGGGCGGCATAATGGCTGGAAAAAGAAACTTTTCCAAGGCCGAAGATTCCCAGTAAAAAGTGAAGTGACCACGCAAAACGCGGGGGTCAACGGTGAATCGTGAATCGTGAATGGAAAACCCGCGAGGCGCAGGACCAGTCACGAATCACGAATCGCAGTGTTATTGAGGAATGTTGCCGTGCTTTTTGGGCGGAAGAGCCTGGCGCTTGTGGCGGATCACCCGGAAGGAATCGATCAGGCGCGCCCTGGTTTCGGAGGGCATTATTACGCCGTCGATATAACCGCGGGCGGCAGCTATATAAGGGTTATAGAGCAAGTCGCGGTAATTGTCTATCATCTTCTGGCGCTTTGCCGCAGGATCTGGGCTTTCCTGGATATCGCGGCGGAAAATGATGCTTGCTGCTCCCTCGGCGCCCATTACGGCGATTTCGGCCGTTGGCCATGCATAGTTAAAGTCGGACCGAAGGTCGCTCGAACACATTGCCAAGTACGATCCGCCGTAGTCCTTGCGGGTAATGAGGGTAATCTTGGGAACGGTGGCTTCTGAATAGCACCAGAGCAGCTTAGCCCCGTGGCGAATGATGCCCCCCCACTCCTGCTGTTTGCCGGGCAGATAACCCGGGACATCGGCGATGGTGAGCATGGGAATGTTGAAGCAATCGCATGTGCGGATGAAGCGGGTCGCCTTGTCGGATGAGTCGATGTCGAGACAACCTGCCAGCACTTTAGGCTGGTTGGCTATTATGCCGATTGTCTTTCCGTCCAACCGGGCGTAGCCAACGATCATATTTTGTGCGAAATACTGGTGCACCTCGAGAAAGTCCCTGTTGTCAACAATCGAGCGGATCACGCTCTTCATATCGTATGCGCCCATCGCAGAGTCAGGAATGATGGTGTCGAGTTCAGGGCATAACCGCGTGGGATCGTCTGTGGGATCGAGACAGGGAGGGTCCTCCATGTTGTTGTCAGGCAAAAAGGAGAGCAGCCGCTTGATCTGATCGATGCAATCAGCGTCGTCTTCCGCAGCGAATTGGGCCACGCCGCTTTTGGAGTTGTGAGCCATCGCACCGCCAAGCTCTTCCTGGGTAATTATCTCACCCAGTACCGACTTGATGACGTCGGGGCCGGTTATGAACATAAGCCCCGTCCCCTTGACCATGTATACGAAGTCGGTCATGGCGGGCGAATAGACGGCTCCGCCAGCGCATGGACCCATGATGGCCGAAATCTGCGGAACAACTCCCGATGCAATTGCATTGCGATAGAAGATCTGGCCGAAGCCGGACAGTGAGTCGACCCCTTCC
>DASPQK010000323.1:0-15857 GCA_035624985.1 Syntrophobacteraceae bacterium
TAGGGGTGCCGGTTTCTTTGCATACCGCATCAAACCCCAACTGGGTGAATACTCGCTCTGTCGGCCCCCAGGGTCCGCAGGTATCCGCTACGGTCAGGTTGTTGTAGCCCTGGTCTTTCAGGACGATAATCAGAGCCTTGAGAAATTGCTGGTCTGTCCCTCCTCCGGGCCAGGGATCCCCGGTGTTCGTATTGGGCTTGATGAGAATTTTATCCGTTTTCTTGAGGGATCTTTCAAAGCCTCCAACGAGCTTCATGGCTTTCCTGATATCTCCGGGCAGGTCTTTATCAAGTTTGGCAGCCATGATCATCCCGACCAGGGATCTCCTCTGGTCGTCGGCGTAATAGTTTGCATGGAGATGAGACCAGTTTACCGGTTTCCCTCCATCAATCAGATCTTCAGGTTTTTTATCGAAATAGTCCTTGGGTATGGGAGCGTTGTTAATAAATTCCCCATATTGCATCAGCTGAGCGTCTCTCATCCTCCAGGTGCCTGACTGCGCCGGCTCATCCAGGTCCGGAACCGCCATAGCACCTGCATGGGCACGCTCCACGCCCATCATTCCCAGGGCTGCGACGCCCGCCCCGCAATACTTAGCCACATTCTCGATAAACTGTCTTCGGCTAACCTCTTTAGAGCTCATCTTGCTTTCTCCCTTCTGAAAAGGAATGATGCATAAAGTTGCGCCCAATACATCCCACCACACTTTGGCGCCGGATTCTTCCTAAAAAAATCTCCGGACAATCCGACAGACCTCGTAAGTGTACTATTTCCCCATCGAATAGGCAAGTAGGCAAGTGGGTTTTAAATAGGAGCGATTCTCGCATTTTGAGGACGCGCCTCCTCCCCGGAATTGGTAACTTCGTTCCGCCGCGCCAACGCAAGTGGGAATGGCTGCCAAAATCGCGCACTAACCGCGAAGACGGCGCCACGACCGATTGACACAATGACACAAGCACCCGTAACCTACATCACATACTTGCCGGACCATTTGGGTTCTATGGAATCGACACCTCCTTCCCAGTTAGTTTTGCGGAAGAATAAATCTCAATCTCCCCACCATTCTCTACCAAACTGTATCTTTTTTTCTCCTATCGCGCACGTTTCAAAAATGCTCGAACACTGGGCGGTCATGCCATGTTTCTCAACGGCGTCCGAGGTCGCCAACTGAGCTTCCAGCATCATTTTTGCGCCGGCTTCCATCATCTGTTTGCCTTGCGCCATTGTGCTGCCGGTCATCATGCCGTCGCCTTTGGTTACCATCTTATAGCCTTCAGCCATCTTTTTTTCGGCTGCCGTCAAGTCTGCGTCTTTTATTCCTTTTTTGGCCATCATATCCATTATCATTTTGTTTCCATCCATGATCTGCTTTGCGCCTTCCAGCATCGACTTCTTGCCTTCCTGCGTTTTCATCGCACTTTCCGCAGCATGTAGAAATCCAGCGATACCAAAAATGCAGATCGACAGACAAACGATCAAAATCGCCAAAAACTTGTTGTTAATTTTCATCTTGGTAGCTCCTTTATCATCTTGTTGGCAAACAAAAACATCAGGATGGATCTCCGTCTCTTGGGAATCGAACAGCGGCATGACTCAGCAATCGGTTGAAATCACCCCCTCTGCAATTAGATGTAGTGGCCTGTAATCACTCTCAAAGACGTACTTTTTGAGGCTAAGAACTCTTGAGGCCGTAAATTGACGGATCATGAACCTTCCGTCCCCCGGCCCATTTCACAGCGTGCAAATTTTTGATAAACACGGTAATCCCCACTGTCAATTCAGGATGTTCCCGGGATTATCGGTTTTGAAAGCGCCTTCCGCCCGGCCGGCTCAGTTATTCAGTTTATCCAGTTCAGACATCAGCGTTTCCATTTTCGGCCGTTCGTTTATGTCGTGGACGTCGATGTACCTGACTATGCCCTTCCGGTCGATTACGAAAAGTGCACGTTCGGAAACGCCGTTTGAGCGGAGCACTCCGTATTTGCGGGCTACTTCGCCGTGAGGCCAGAAATCAGAGAGGACCGGAAACCAGACTCCTCCCATGTCGGTGGTCCAGGCAAAAAGAGTCGGAAGATTGTCCACCGTAATTCCCAGCAACACAGTGTTTTTTGCTTCGAAAGAGGTCCGCAACAAATTGTAGCCCGGCCACTGCTCCGAGCAGACAGGGGTCCACGCGGCGGGCACAAAGGATATCACGACATTTTTCTTTCCGGCAAAAGAGCTAAGTGAAACAGGCTCGCCTGCGAGGGATGGCAACGTGAAATCAGGCGCCTTATCCCCCACCTTCAGGGCGGACTCGCTGTCAATAGGCTTAAGCTTGCCCGGCTGGTATATCCTTCCCTGGTATTGTTCAGATACGGCAAAAGCTGTAGCGCACAAAATAAGCGCAAAGAGAAAAGTTGAGAGAGTTACATATGTTTTGTTCATACAATATATCCTCGTGAGATAGACCATAAGCGGTTATTTCCCATGGCCGCCGCCGGTCCTGGCGTATATCAGCTCCAGAAAAGCCTTGGGGTCTCCGATGCTCCCCGACTTCGAATATACTACCTGCCAGCCGCCGGGTTTTTTCCAAAGCACAAAGAAATGAGGAGTTCCTACCACGCCCAGCCCTTCGCAAACAGTCTTATCCACGTCGGGAACGAGCGGAAACTCTATCTTGTAGTGGTCCTTGAACGCGCCTACCTCAAATGATGAATTTCCTGCGCCGATTCCAAGCATTTTGATGCGCGATTTTAGCTTCCTTCCGGCTGTAATTGCTTGGTAGAGCGCGTTAACATTTGGTGCTTCCTTCTGGCAATGGGGGCAGTACATGCTGAAAATTTCAACGATCAGCACTTTCGAATCAACCCGGGAAAGGAGAAACGGGTCCTTGGAGACCTTAAGATATGCCCTGTCATGCATTTCCCGGGGAAGGCCGAGTTTAAGTTCGGGAAACGTGTCGCCTTCGGCGGGAATGTTACCCGCAAACAGTGCTGGAAGCCGGCACTGCGACATGCAAAGCATCAAAAGCAGCGTCCCGGCCGTTGTCAATAATTTCATTCTCATGTTTTTTTCTCCATCATGAAACTGTGCGGGTCATCCGTTGAAATTCTAAATTATGCGACTGATTTTTAATTAAGAATGATTTTCCCATTTCCAAAACCAACCTCCATCCCCGGAGTTTGCTACTCGCTGCCCGTCTGTCCGGGTTGGGCGGTTCATGCCGACGGAATGCAATAGTTATAGGCGAGAGGAGAAAGAGGATGGAGACGTGAAGAACACACAGGCTCATGGCCGATCCGATCAATATCGCTTGCTTGTGCGTAACTGTGAACCTGGAATTAAGAATTGGGAATTACGAATTGATAACAATCACATGCATTGCTAATTCGTAATTCCTAATTCCTAATTGCACTCGGTCGGTCCTATTGTTTCTTGGCAGGGTTCTTTTTCTGTCCCTGTTGTGATTGCTGTTGAGCGGCAGGTTTTTTTGCCGCCTGCGCCGGCGCCTGTTGAGGCGTCTCAGGGGCTTTCTGGGCGGCCTCGGGTTCTACCGGCCTGGCTTCGGGAGGGGGCTGCGGTTGCACCGGCAAGGCTTCGGGCGCTGCCTGCCGCGGCTGGGTCGGAGGCGGCGCCTGGGTCTGTTCCACAGGGGGAACTTCGGTCATGACCGACCGGCCTCCCTGAAAACCCGGCCTGTGCATAAAGGACAGTAGAAGGCAGGTTATCATGAAAACAATGGCCGCGCCCGTTGTCAGCTTGCTCATAAAAGAACTGCCGCCCGATCCTCCGAAAAGCGTTTGGGATGCGCCTCCGAATGCAGCTCCCATTTCGGCGCCTTTTCCGGTTTGCAGTAAAACGATGGCTATCAGGGCGACACAGGCCATCAAATGAAGAGGAATAATCAGGAAACCCATTGGGTTGATACTTCTCTTTAACTTACGGGTTAAATTCTACAAGGCGTTTGAATGAGCCGACTTCGAGGCTAGCCCCCCCAACGAGCGCGCCGTCTATATCCGGCTCAACCATGAGCGCATCGATATTATCCACCTTAACTGACCCACCATACAATATTCTCAGTTTTCTTTCAACCTCTTTATTAAAAAGAGAGGCGATTCTCTCACGAATGAAGGCATGAACTTCCTGTGCCTGCCCAGGGGTTGCAGTCCTGCCTGTGCCGATAGCCCAAACGGGTTCGTATGCGACAACAAGCCGCTCAGCATCTTCGGGGCTAAGGCCGTGGAGCGCCCCTTCGAGCTGACCGGCGACGACCTCGAATGTCCTGCCCTGCTCGCGCTGTTCCAGGGTTTCTCCTATACAGACAACGGGCGCCATCCCTGCCTTGAACACCGCCGCCGTTTTCAGGCGCACCGTTTCGTCCGTTTCCGCAAACATCTGACGCCGCTCTGAATGCCCGACAATCACGTACTGGCATCCAAGCTCTTTTAGCATAACGGGCGAGATTTCGCCCGTGAAAGCGCCCTTTTCCTGCCAGTGGCAATTTTGTGCCGCCAGGCTGTAACCGCGCTGCGTCAGGTTATCGCGGACCTCTTTGAGAGCGGTGAAAGCAGGCGCAATTATCACTTCGCGGTCAGCACAGGGGCCGGTTTCCTCCTGGATGGATTTAACGAAAGATATAGCTTCGGCCACCGTCTTGAACATTTTCCAATTGGCGGCAATAAGCGGCATTCTGTCAGGGTTCATTTTGGACCTCCGCATCTCGCGGTTAGATAATGCAGCCGAGACGGCAAACGGCAATGGGTGAAGACCGGAATCCGGATCCTTTCCAGTATCCGGTCGGAACTGCAGAGCGTCAACACCCTTCCAGGGCGGATACGCCGGGCAGGTCCTTCCCCTCGAGCAACTCCAGAAAAGCGCCGCCCCCGGTCGATATATAACTCACTCTGTTCTCTACCCCGGCCTGCCTGACAGCGGCGGCCGAATCACCGCCGCCTATAACTGTGAGCGCCCCGATCGATCCCAGGAACTCTGCCAGAGCGAAAGTGCCTTTCTCAAATGGCGGCGTTTCGAAGACCCCCATCGGGCCGTTCCAGACGATAGTCCTGCATTCTTTAAGGGCCGACTCGAAAGCCTCAAGGGACTGAGGACCGATATCGAAAATCTGAGCCTCTCCGGGGACCATGTCGATGTTGACCTGCCGCACGTCTGCCGCCCCCTGTCCTCCTGCCGAAACAACGGCGTCGACAGGCAGCAATACCTTGACGCCTCTTTTGTTTGCCTCCTCGATCAGTCTTTGGGCCGTTTCGATATAATCACTTTCAACCAAGGATTTACCGACTTCTTTTCCCTGCGCCTTAAGGAACGTATTTGCCATTGCTCCGCCGATGATGAGGCAATCGACTTTGGGTACCAGATTTTCGAGCAGTCCCAGTTTGGTCGATACTTTCGCTCCTCCGACAATAATTGCCAGCGGCCGCTGCGGGTTGTCCATGACCTTTTTGAAATACCCGATCTCCTGCTGAAGCTGATAACCGGCAGCGCACACCGGCACGAATCGGGTTATACCCTGGACGGAAGCGTGAGCGCGATGAGAGGCGGCAAAAGCCTCGTTTACGTAAATATCGGCCAGTTGGGCCAAACGCCTGGAAAACTCCTGGTCGTTCTTTTCTTCCTCAGCGTGAAAACGCAGGTTCTCCAACAGGAGCGCTTCACCGTCTTTTAGGAGCATGACCCGCTCCTGGACCTCGGGGCCGACGCAATCGTGGAGGAGAGGCACTGGTTTTCCCAACAGTTCCGAGAGGCGCCCGGCCACCGGTTTCAGTGAAAATTCATCGGACGCTTTACCCTTGGGTCTTCCCAGGTGCGAGGCCAGGATAAGCCTTCCCCCCGAATCGAGGACCTTACGCACGCTCGGCAGAACGGCGCGGATGCGAAGATCGTCTCTTACGCGCCTCTCTTTATCCAAAGGCACGTTAAAATCGACCCGCATGAAGACGCGCTTACTTCGAAGGTCGAGATCGTCAAGAGTCTTCATGGTAAAGACATCCTTTTAGGTTGTGCTATTCGAGAGAGCTGCCCAGCATGACGGCCAGATCCGCCGCCCTGCTCGAATAGCCGTACTCATTGTCGTACCAGCTGAATATTTTGACCATGCGGCCGGCCATGACATTAGTCAGCCTGGAATCCACACTCGATGAGTAGTAGGTGTGGTTGAAATCAATGGAGACCAGTTCCTCGGTCACATATTGGAGTATCCCTTTGAGAGGGCCGTTCGCCGCTTCCTCCATGACTTGGTTTACTTCTTCTTTGGTTACCTCCCGGCCGAGCCTGCAAACCAGGTCAACCAGGGACACATTCGGAGTGGGAACGCGAATGGCCAGACCGTCCAGCCTGCCCTTGAGGTCCGGAATTACCTCGGCCACGGCGCGAGCCGCTCCGGTAGTGGTTGGAATCATCGACAGTGCGGCAGCCCTGGACCTTCGGCGGTCGCTGTGCAAGGAATCGACCAGGCGCTGATCCATCGTGTAGGCGTGAATGGTCGTCATAAGTCCGTGCTCTATTATGAACCTGTCGTGGAGCAGCGAGGCGATCGGGGCCAGGCAGTTCGTAGTGCATGAGGCGTTTGAGATGATATTGTGAGTGCGCGGGTCATAAGTGCCCTCGTTTACCCCGATCACGAAGGTTGCGTCCATACCCTTGCCTGGGGCGGTAACGATCACTTTTCGCGCTCCGGCGCTCAGGTGCTTTTCGGCCCCTTCGCGATTCGTGAAGCGGCCTGTGCCTTCCAGCACCACGTCTATTTTGAGATCGCGCCAGGGCATTTGCGCAGGGTCCGTTATCTTGAGACATTGAACCGGCTTGCCATCGACCATCAATTCATCTTCAGTTCCCTGGACCTCGTGAGGCCAGATGCCGTGAACGGAGTCGTATTTTAAAAGATAGGCCAGTTCGGAGGGGGACGCCAAATCGTTGAGGGCGACCACATCCAGCGAAAGCTCCCGGTCCTTTATGATCCTGAAAATAGCACGTCCGATGCGTCCGAACCCATTTAGCGCGATTTGAGTTGCCATTTAATTCCTCCTTCTTAAGAAAAGTATGTCCGTCCGGATAAATCAGACGGTTCCACGCATTGCCCCGGTGCATACTCGAGTGCCATAAGTTAACAGCATTGCTCAAGAAATAAACCCGGACCTCGGTCGAAAAATGCAAATCGATCCGGCAATATCGGAAGATTTTGAGCGAATGCTCTTTTTATCGGAGAATGTTATGCTCGGAGAGCATAGTAAGAACTGCGGCGAAAAAATGGAAGAGGGCCAACATGCGAGAAAATTCTGTTCCTTAGGATTCTTCAGGCTTCACAGGCGATATGGCTAGGGCCGGCTCTTTGTGTGGAATTAGCAACCTCGATTCAATGCTGGGCAGGAGTCTGGGACTCCCTATTTCCGGAACACACCGTTTCCACGCCATTTCTAGTTGAGAATCGGATCCGTCAGGGGAAAAGTAAAAATGGTGAGATGGAAAGCATCGCCAGTCGGGTTCGAGTTACTTTTGATATTCCTTAACAAAATTTGCGAGAGACTGAGTGTCCCATTATATAGATCTGGAGCGCACATTTTTGCCAAAGGTAGTGACCCCAAAACCGTTGTGGATTTTGTTATACTATGATTCATTAGGGGCTGAGGATGAAACTTGGCTTCGAGTGGGATGAAGAGAAGGCTACCCGTAACAATGACAAGCATGGCGTTAGTTTCGAGGAAGGCGTAACCGTCTTCCATGACCCTCTTTCCATCTCCATCGACGATCCGGATCATTCGCGGAATGAGCGGCGCTATATCGACATTGGCGCTTCAGAAGGTGGTCGAATCCAGGTGGTGAGCTATACAGAACGGGCCGGAAGGATACGCATTATCAGTTGCCGCAAAGCGACGAAAATTGAGTGGAGACAGTATGAAGAAGGCATCCACAAAGGAAGCCCGGAAAGACGATGACGGTGTGCGGTCCGAATATGACTTCACCGGCGGAACACGTGGGAAGCATTATCGGGCTATGCAAGCGGGCTATACAATTACCGTCCATAAGCCTGACGGCGAAACATTGGTTAAAGAGGTGAGTCCCCGCAAAGGTCTGGTCGTTTTAGCGCCGGATGTACAAAAGTACTTTCCGGACTCGGAATCGGTGAACACCGCTTTGCGTTCACTTATCAAGCTCATTCCAAGGAAACGTGCTGAAGGGGTTAAAGAGTCAAAAGCTCCGAAACGCTCTCAACAGTCGACGTAGCGACCGCGACAGGGAAATAGTCTCACGGCATTTCGTTGAACTTCTTGGAACCCACCAGCACGAAGCTCACCCTCGTCCCCGGCGCCAGATCCAGTTTGGATGCAGCATTTCCCTGGTTAACGGCGATCTCGACAAAGCCCGTGCTTCCAGTCAAGGCGAGCGCTTCTCCGGCTTTGAGCCTGCCATAGGTCTGCTCAATTGAGTTAAATTCCGATTTCCCGGCGGTGATCCTCCATTTGTCTGCCGGACCCTGCTTTTCCAACACCGCGCCCCGCACATTGGTAACAGCGTTTCCGAAGCGGTCGATATGAATCACCTCTCCTATGACTTTTCCTTTGGCAATGATTGGTTCGCTCCATTGCACGCAGACCGGGTCGCAGGCAGGGCCCAGAGTATCAAAGCTTACGCCGCAGGCCAGGTGAGCTGCGGCGGGAGCGAACAGGTCACGGCCATGGAACGTGCTGCTCAGAGGGCTTCGACGCAATTGGGGGTTCTCGAGCCTTCTTGCTTCCCATTTAGTCTCTTTTTTCAGAACAAGCGAGAAAAGGCCGTTATCGGGTCCCACAAAAAAAGAAGAGCCGGTCCGGATGGCTATGGCGCCGCGTTCGGTTCCCACCCCCGGGTCAACCACCGCGAGATGAACAGTTCCGTGCGGGAAAAACTCATAAGAAGAATAGAGAACGAAAGCCCCGGAACGAACGTTCTGAGGGGCTATGAGGTGAGAGATGTCTACAAGCCGGGCATCGGGGCATATATAGAGGATGACCCCCTTCATGCTCGCCACGTATCCATCCTGGAGTCCAAAATCGCTCAACAGAGTGACTATGGGTGAACTCAAGGTATTTGACCTCCTGATGTGGATAAAGAAATGATGCAAAATTCCGCATATTTTGCTAATGATTTGTGAGAAGAGTCAACACTTGTTTGGGCGTTCACCGCGAATAACACTCATGCCGGAACGAGGAGGCGCAAATGGCGTTTCGGGAAGAAGATGACGAGATCGATGAGTTGCTCAGTTTTGCCAAAGAAGTGGTCGCCAGCGCAGGTAATAAAGCTCTGGAGCTATACGGGAAGGGCAATCCGCTGGTCAAGTTCGATGAAGGCCTTGTAACCTCCGCAGAGCTTTCGCTTACAAACTTTTTCAGGGATCGGCTCAATAGCGTCTTTCCAGGCCACGGCGTATTCGGTGACCCGCTGCCTGCGGAAGACTACGTCCACGGAGAGAAGAGATATCTCTGGATATACGATCCTCTTGACGGAGTAGCCAACTTTCAGGCGGGAATACCTATATGGGGCATCTCGCTCGCTCTTCTCGAAAATTTCTGGCCGGTCTTCGGGGTCACTTTCATGCCGGTAACGGGCGACCTTTTCTACGCCATTGTCGGGCGGAAGGCCTATTGGGGCGAACGGGAAATAAGCATCCCGGACACCGGCGAGATCAGCAATGAAAGTGTGCTGCTCACCTACTCGCGGTTTCATAATCAATACCAGTCCTTTTTCCCGGGCAAGATCAGGAATCTGGGGGCGACTTCCGCACATGTAATATACGTTGCCAGAGGGCGTGCGGAAGGGGCTCTTCTGGCAAACGTCTCGTATCGCGATCTCGCTGCGGCACAGATTATCCTCATGGCGGCGGGCGGCAGGATACACAGGCTTGACGGCCGAGAGTTTCATCTGAGCGACTATCTTGGCGGGCAGCGTATACAGGAGCACCTTATCGCAGCCCCGCAAGGTTCGTTTGAATCCATACGTATGTACCTGAAAAGAATCGGCGAGGAATAGTCGCACCGGAGCACAAAGGACGAACCCGGACAGGGCTGCGTCCGGGTTCTTGGAGAGGAGCGAAGAATCACTTGAGGCTTCAATATCAATATCGGCTCATTTACAGGGTTACTTTAGGAAATTCTTGTGCTATAAGAAAGTAATCGGGCTTTGCGGCTTCGGACTTACTTGCCAAAGAAAGCCGGAGGTTGCTCGTCAAAGCGGTCAAATTCACAGGCCGGTGCGTCGCTAAATGGGCAAGAGCCACCTTCCCCCTATCAAAGTGCTTCTAATCGAAGACGATGAGGACGACCGTCTCCTGCTTGCCGGTCTCCTGGATAAAGTGCCTCTGGCTCAATATGAGGTCACCTGGATCCAGACCTGTGAGGACGGCCTGAAGGAACTCGAGAAGGGAACTTACGATGTATGTCTTCTCGATTACTATCTTGGGTCCAAGACAGGCTTGGAGATTCTGCGCAAGGCTGAAGAATACCCGAGGGTCCCGCCGATAATAATTCTGACCGGCCAGGGTGATTACTCGATAGATTTGAAAGCGATGGAACTCGGCGCGGCGGATTATCTGGTCAAGGACCAGATAATCCAATCCATGCTCGAAAGAGCGATCCGGTACTCGATGGACCGCAAAAAGTCCAAAGATGCCCTGCAGGAGTCGGAGAGGCAGAACAGGCATCTGGCGGCTGCGCTGCTGAAAGTGCAGGAAAGCGAGAGGAAAGTGCTGGCTTCCGCGTTGCATGACGAACTCGGCCAGCTCCTGGCGGCCATCAAGTTTAGCATCGAAGCCGCTCTAAAGGTGATTGCCCCGGACGAAGTCTGCGCCTCCAATCTGAGGGCGCTTATTCCAAGTATTCAGAGCTCCCTTGAGATGGTCCGCAACATGTACACGCAGCTGTTGCCCACGGTCCTGGACGATCTGGGAATTCTGGCGACCCTGAACTGGTTTTGCAGGGAATTCCAGAATGAACATCCCGACATCGAAGTAGAATCGGAATTCGATATCGCTGAGGAAGAAATAACTGCGGAATTGAAGTTGATGATTTTCCGAATAGTTGAGGACGCTTTCCAGAATGTTGCGGAGCACGGCCGATCCCGTCGCCTCCAGGTTAATCTGGCCGGCAAAAACGGCCACGTCGGGCTGCGTATTGCGGTCGATGGGACCGGGTTCGACGACCTGCAAACTTTGTCTCAAGAGTGCACAGATTGCGCGCTGAGGCTAATTAGCATGAAAAGAAGGGCGGAACTGTCCGGCGGCTCATTTCAGATCGAGTCTTCCGATGGCGGGGGGACCCTCGTCAGCGTTCAGTGGCCGTCTTTGGATCAATGAAAGTATTATCCTGCTTTTGCCTTTTTACTTTTTACTTTTGTCTTATTCCAGCGCACACGCCAGCCGGTTTGAGAAATATCCCGCCCTCAAAACTGCGGCCCAGCGAAGTCGCCCCACCACTGCCGCCTGAGATTGCTAATTCGATACGCTCCGTTAAGCTCCCCGAAAACATGAAACTCATTGCCTTGACCTTCGATCTCTGTGAAGTTGAAAACAGCACCAGCGGCTATGATGCGGGGATCGTTAATTACCTGAGGTCAAATAAGATCAAGGCCACTTTTTTTGCCTGCGGCAAGTGGATGCGCTCGCATCCTGAGAAGACCGTGCTGCTTATGGCTGACCCGCTTTTCGAAATCGGCAATCACAGCTGGAATCACAGGAACTTCCGCAAGCTCGGCAGAGCGGAAGCACTGGACCAGGTGCTCTGGACTCAGGCTCAATACGAGCTGCTGTGGGAGGAACTTCAAAAAAGGCTTTGTATTCATGCTGTCGGAGAAGGGGCGAGGAAAATACCAAGGGTCCCCCGGCTGTTCCGTTTTCCTTTTGGCGCCTGCGACCGCGAGGCGCTGAAGCTGCTTGGGGATTTGGGACTCCCGGCGATTCAGTGGGACGTTGTATCGGGAGATCCCGCAAAAGGTCGCTCGGCAGAGGCTATAGCCCGGACTGTCCTTGGGGGCGTGAGGTCCGGATCGATAGTCGTCTTTCATGCCAACGGCCGGGGACACCGCACGGCTGAGTCCCTGCCGCTCTTTGTGCCCAAACTTAGAGAGGCGGGCTTCGATTTTGTCACCGTGAGCGAAATGCTGGAGTCGGGGACGCCGGTTGCTGTCCCGGAATGTTATGAAACGAGACCGGGGGATAATCTGAGGTATGGTTCCCGTTAGTACTTGCTTGCATAAATTCGCCTAACGTCTCAGAGGTACTCGAAACTCGTCATTCCGGCATGCTTTAAGCCGGAATCCAGCTCTGATCTCACATCAGGAACCCCCTGGACCCCGGCTCAAAAACCCTGCCGGGGTGACGAACACGAGTGATTGTTACGCTCACTTTTGCAAGCAAGTACTAGGCCCCTGACTCGCTATAACGGACGACAGAAACCCGGCCCCCGAAGTGTATCTAATCGGGGGTCGGATGTCGGAAAACAGAGAAAAACATCCCACGGGCCGTAAGATCGTGTCAACTTTCTTTTGACGCTTGCTATAGCCGGATTTCAGTCAGAAATGCTATAATGCACTATCTATGATCGATCACGAACGTTTCGGAATAGATGTGGTCGAATGAGATTTCTCTGGCCAGTCCGGCTATCTCGGTAGGGTCTGCGCCTTCCGCCCTTTCGAATCCCCGTGTCGCAGCCTCCTCTCTCCCGGCCAGCCTTTCAACTTCGTTTGACGATGTCAGATATTTTCCCGTGATCTTGTCCAACTCCGAGATCATCTGTCCGGCAAGGTTGTGCTTGCCGGCCTCATCGGAAGCGGCATACCTGTCGTATGTGTATTCAACGTCGAGCAGGCGCTGGTCTGAGGCAATAAGGTAAAAAGTCTCATTGCCGGTCTTGCTGTCGAGCTGAAACCAGGCCTCTCCTCTTGGCGCATAGTAATTACAGCCGATCCGGTAGTCTGTATCGAACTGCTTGAGACTGTAGGGGAAAAGCATGGCAAAATCCCCGCGTGAGTCCCTGTGGATAAGGTATACAAAGCATTTCCTCCGCATCTGGATCATCATTTTGAGCTTATCCCCGGACGAGAGGATCATTTTTGTGGTGACCGGCTCGACCCTGGGAGAGTTCGAGGAGGCGCGGACAGCTCCAAACGCCCATAGTATCAGTCGAGGACCGCTTTCATCCTTAAAACCCCAGGCCGCCGTCACGATCGAATGGAACAGAAAAAAGAAGGCCAGCGCCGAATATGAAAGTCTTTTGCCAAACCGCATTATCCTTTCCCTCAGGAACGGTTAGTCAGAAAGTTTGTAATATAGGCTATGAGGTCCGATAATCACCAGTTGTAGAACAGTTCTTCTCTGGTGAGGAGCTCACAGCCGGTTTTGGTTACTCGAACCATGTTTTCGAGCCGCACTCCTCCAAATCCGGGCAGGTAGATTCCTGGTTCTACGGTGACCACCATATTCTCTGCGAGCACAGTGGGGTCCACTTTTCTCAGGCCGGGCTTTTCGTGGACTGCAAGCCCAACCCCATGCCCCAGCCCATGGCCGAAACTGTTGCCGTATCCGGCATCCGTGATGAGATCCCGAGCCGCCGAATCTACGGAAACCGAATCGATCCCGTCTCGAATTTTGTCCTGCGCTGCAAGCTGGGCTTCGCGGACTGTTTTGTATATCTCCGTGACTTTGGAATCTGGTGACCCGCAAACCCACGTTCTGGTCATATCCGAGCAGTAGCCGTCCACTTTGGAACCCAGATCGAGGATTACCGGTTCGCCTGCTTTGATTTTCCGGTCGGTGGGAACGGCATGGGGAAGGGCCGCATTTGGGCCCGTGGCTACAATGGGCGGAAAGGATACTGCCTGGCCTCCTCCCTCTCGAATGGACTTTTCTATCATCCAGGCCATCTCTTTTTCGGTCCTGCCGGGGGCCAAAACGTTCCATACCTTTTGCAGAGCCTCTTCGGTAAGTTTGATCGATCTGCGGATTTTGTCGATCTCATCCTCATCTTTTATTATCCGAAGCTGCTCGACAAAGTCTTCGACGGTGATAAGCCCGGCAGCCGGGCGGACTTTGCCAAGGGCTTCCTCCACCTCCCTGAATCTTTTGACGGTAATGAAATGCTCCTCTACGCCCAGCCTTTCGCACTTGAGATCTGAGAACAGGCCGGGCAACAAATCCTTGAGCCCTGTAGAATAAACCGCCACCTGGAAGCCGGGGGCCTCCTGTTTTGCGGCCTCTTCATATCGCGGATCGGTCAGGAGGTATTGCGCCGATTGGGTTATCAAAAGGTAACCCGAGCTTTCCGTCAACAGAAGGTCCTCGGCTTCGAACCCGCTGAGATAATAGCGGTTTTCCGGCACTGTCACGAAAAAAGCATCGAGTCCCTGCTGCGCCATAATGCCGCGCAAACGCTCCAGCCTCTTAGAAAAGGGATTTGTTTGCATGCGTCCCGTCTGCCTGTTTGAAGTGATTTTGGGGGAGAAGTTAAGGCGCCTTGGGCCTTTTGCCAAGGACTGATTCTATAAGTTGCCCGACTTGTTGGATCTGCTCGCTGGTAGCATGGGGAGGCAAGCGATAGTTTTCACAATCAACGGCGTCAATCAAACCCTCCCTGTACATCTTGAACCAGAACGGCGCGGATGGGTAAAAACCCGTCACAGGGTCGGGTGGATCGGCAAATTCAACAGATATGGTTCCCTTAAATATCTGCCTGAGCCACCTGAGGGCTTCCCTTCCCATTCCGGCGCACTTCTCGCCGCACACCTCCAGGTGATAGAGGGTCACTTCCTTGACCCCATCCTCAGTCAGCCAAAGGTTCAACTCTCCCTTGAACCGCCCCGGGACCTCGAACCGCAGAAGCTCCATTGGTCCGAAGCCCTTCAGTGTTGTGAGCAATTCCGCAATGGTGAGGCTGCCAGCAAGTGACTCCCATTTGGCGCCTTTCCATTCGATACTTCCCATTTGAGTAAACTCCTGGAATCGAGATCGGAAACCTTTGTGGTGACTTTGAACTCAGGTCGCTTATCTTGCCTTGCGCTAAAGAAAGCGCACATTTCACCAGTGGTTCCCACGCGGGATCGAAGGGTGAAGAATCGCTTCGTTCGTTCTGGACAACTACACAGGAACTAAGGGGGGGGTCTTTTCTCAAGCAGTCCCTGCTTTCGAAAAGAAGGATTCAGAAGCGTCTGCCTTTCTGAATCACAACAGGATGAATTCCCAGCTTCCGAATCTCAGGAAAAAGCTCGTACAGACTGGACTTGATTTCCTCAGTTCTCAACATTGAGGTCCTAATTGAAAATCAGGTGGAGGAACAGTCTGAAATCACAGGCCCCGCATTTTAACGGCGCCTGAAGTGGATCTGCCAGAAAGTAATTTTTTAGCGGCGCAACTGTCGCAGCGCTTCAAAAAGAGCGATTCCCACAGTGGTTGCCAGATTCAAACTCCGGACCCTGGTCCTGTCAATGGGCAGCTTTACCACATCTTCAGCGTGGGATGCAAGCAAATCTTCGGGCAAACCCCCGGTCTCGGAGCCGAAAACCAGGCAATCTCCGGACCGGAATGAAAAATCATAATAGAGCCTGGAAGCGCGGGCGGAAAAGTAAACCATGCGTGAATGCCGTATGTCCTGACGAGCGGCCTCGAAATCGGGATAAAGTTTCATGCGGACATAAGGCCAATAATCGAGGCCTGCCCGCTTGAGCAGTTTATCAGTGATACGGAAGCCCAACGGCCCGACCAGGTACAGGGGCGTGCGGGTTGCAGCGCAGGTCCGCGCAATATTTCCTGTGTTCTGCGGTATTTCGGGCTGGAAAAGAAGTATGCCAAGCCTTTCGTGCAGCCGAAAGACAGGGCGGCCGGCTATATTATCGGGATT
>DASPQK010000324.1:0-5878 GCA_035624985.1 Syntrophobacteraceae bacterium
AAGATCCTGGCCTGCGTATCCAGTACGCCCCCCGGCACCACTTCGCATCCGATCTTCTCGGCGGCATAATGTCCCGCCCAGAAGGCCACAAAAATATTGTATCCAAACGGGATGAATACGCGATCGCAGGGCCGGTATCCCTGCGCCCACAGAATAAATGCCCAGCTCTCGGCCCACCAGTCCCAGTCCTGCCAGGAGTCGGCCTGATAAACCGGCTGGCCCGTGGTCCCGCTGGTCTGACGAAAATTGCTCACCTCCTCCAGAGGAAGGCAAAGGCAGTCCCCATAAGGAAAGGGATCTTTGCACTGAATGCAGCGCATCATGGATTTTTCAACTTTGGGCACTTGGCAGATATCTTCAAATTTTTGGACATCCGAAGGCGTGATGCCTGCCTCGTCATAAAGAGACCGGTGAAACCTGGAATTTTCATATGCCCACCTAAAGATGACCTTGAATTTCTTTAATTGCAACACCCTAAGTTTCTCCAGCGGCAGTGTCTCAAGCACGGGATTCCAATACCGCTCCTCTGAAATCATTAGCTACCTCCTGCTACCCTTGGAAGGGAAAGGGCAACCGCCTTGTCCCTCCAGGTAATTGCCCCGTTTTTCCCGCAATTCCCGATCTTACATCTTGCCGGCCTTGGCGCTGGCGGCAAGGGTCGCCTCGATGCCTTTGCCTTTTGTTTCGGTAACTATGGTGACGGTGACAAGAGTACAGATCAATGCCGGCAAGGTGAAAAATGCAAAAACACCGGTAAAGCCGAGCCCGAGCTGCTGAACCACGCCGCCAAGGATTGGGCCGCAGAACGCCCCGGCACGCCCGGCCGCCGTAGCCCAGGCAATCCCGGTATTTCTGAATTCAGTCCTGTAAGTTTCGGCCATAAGAGGCATCACGGCGGAGAGGCCCCAGTTCATCAAAATACCCACCAAAATGCTGCACGCAAGCACCTGCCCTTGGTTCGCGCTAAGTCCCAACAGCATGATGGAGATGGCAGTGGCGAAAAATCCCAGCGCCATATTCTTCTTGCGCCCGATCGCATCGGCCATCATCCCGGTGCCCATAGTGCCGATAACGGAAAAAAGATTCTGCGCAACCGAGAAGGAATAACTCCTTACGATGCCGTATCCCTTTGCGACAAGAAGCGATGGAAGCCAGCTTATGACGCCGTATATGAGAAGCGCCCCAAAGAAATAGATAAGCCAGAAAGAGGCCGTGGCCTTGATGAGATCAGGGGAGAAAATAGCCTTTACCCCGACCGAATGGGCAGCAAGGGGAATAAGCAAACTGCCGGGTTCCAGTTCCCTTGCCTTGCCTTTGCCGGAAATCTCAAAGTTTTGAACTATCTTTATCGCCTCGCGCTCGCGCCCGTGTGCAATCAGCCAATAGGGAGATTCGGCAGGTTGTAGAAGTATAAATATTCCATACAGGGCCGGTATGCCGCCAATTAGATAGCAGACTCTCCAACCAAACGCGGGCACCACATAAATGGCTACCAATCCGGCAAGCGCCCAACCCAGCATCAAAAAAGACAAAACTCCGGCCGAAAGTAGCCCTCTGTTCTTCGAAGGTGCGAGTTCCGAGGCCATCGTTATTGCTACCGGTATGCAGGCGCCGAGTCCAACGCCGGCCAGGACCCTGAGTACCGAATAAACTGGATAGCTCTGAACGAAATATATCGGCAGCGTAAAAATCGAGTACACAATGCAAGCTAATCCAAGGGCTCTTTTCCTTCCAATGCGATCGGATATCATCCCGGCAAAAATTGCCCCGATCCCCAGACCAAGAAGGCTCCACGATGCAAGGCTCCCGGTTTGAACCTTGGTCAGGGCCCATTCTTTGCCGATCTGCGGCATCGTGAACGGCACAATCATGTAGTCGAGGCCGTCAAAAAGAAGAGTAAGCCCGACCAAAATGAAAACTCCGATCGTATACTTCGTCATGCCGATTTCATCGATGATTTCGGAAATAAAGTATTTTTTCACTGCTGTCTCCTTTTTTTGGATTAGTCCGGCCTTATAGCAAGCGTCAAAAGAAAGTTGGCACTATCTTACGGCCCGTGGGATGTTTTTCTCTGTTTTCCGACATCCGACCCCCGATTAGATACACTTCGGGGGCTGGCTTTCTGTCGTCCGTTATAATAGCTCGCTCTCCATCTGTCCGGGTAGTGAGGTTCAAGCGAATGGAATGCGATAGTACAGGGTTACCGGAAAAGGCGACAGAATATTAACGCACCACATTCGGGTATGGTCTACTACCTTGATCTCCATCTTTACAAGTCGCCTGATTATCGAGTCTATGCATGGCTTAACGCTCTTACCCCGGAGTACGGTATCCCCGGGACGAACGCAGATATGCTTTTCAGCCATGCTTGAGCACATTCCAGGCTAAAGTGGCTGGTGGAAAACGTCAAATTCAATTTAATGATGGGGGTATTCAGCAAACTATGTTCATTCAGAATCTGACCCGCTCTGGAAAGACTTCACCCTTTGGCTCGACTCTCAGTGCCCTGCCTCTGACCTTTTCCAACGCAGCCAAATTGACGCTTAGCAACTTATCCATATCGCACCCGGAAATATGGAGGAGGGTCTCCTCTTGACCCGGGAGCCTGACTTACATTAAGATAAACTTGGGTTTTTGCCGAGTAGGTGAACGCAGTTATAAAAAGGCTATGATTCCAGCGGCTTACAACGGGGCCTCGAATTTGAGGCGCGCCTGCGTGTCAGACGGTGCCGATTTGATCTCCGAGAAAGGCCTAACCACCGGGATATTCAGAGATTTTAGTATCGAAACCGGACTGGAAGGGGGTCCAATTCCCTGATAAAATGCCTTTGGGGGTCTGAAACTAGGTTGCCTGGAGCGTAAAAAGCATTCTTTAGATACGCGACCAGGGCTGATTGCATTCCGGTTCGGCGACTCTTTCAATCAGAACCAGGGATACGCAAGGCTTCACGTGAACTTCAATCCGTCTTGCCAGCCGCTGGAACATCGCCTCCATTTTCATCCGGGTGTTCTTGAGAGTTCTGGATAGAATAGTTATGATAAATTTCCATCAACTCCGGATTTTTTATCATGTGGCCAAAAACCTAAGCTTCTCTGAAGCTGCACGAGACCTGTTTATTACTCAACCTGCCGTTACCAACCAAGTCAAGGCCCTTGAGGATTCCTGGAATGTCAAGCTTTTTTACAAGAAGAGGAATAGGGTCTTTATTACAAATGAGGGGAAAGCCCTTTTTAACTATGCAAAAAAGGTTTTTGAATACGAAAAAGAAATAGAAATCGCCATAAGCGATATACACTCGTTAAAAACTGGTGTACTCCGCCTCGGGGTCACCAAAACAATGGTGCCTAGTTTTATGCATTTTCTTGTTAAGCGTTTTGAAGATGATTATCCAGGCCTTCTTTTACAGGTTAATGAAGGCAGCTCTTTGGAAATCATGTATAGCCTAATTAATTATGCAAATGATGTTGCTATCGTAGCTAAGGTTGAAGATCATCCGGATATTCGTTTCGTTCATTTTACTCGTGAAAAGCTATGCCTGCTTTTGCATCCTAACCATCATTTGGCCAAACACAAATCAATCTATTTTGATGAATTATGTAAGGAGCCTGTTATAATGAAAGAGGTAGGTTCAGCAACACGTAAGATTGTGAATGAACTGTTTCAAAAAAACAATCGTGTCCCTAATGTCTTACTGGAAACGAGTAACACAGTGTTCATCAAACAACTTGTACAACGTGGAGAAGGCATATCCTTTATGGCAAAGCCCGCAGTATTGAGTGAACTCAAGAATGGCAAGTTAGTTACTATTCCTATCCGCGACCAGGAGACTTTTATAGATGTTTATATTGCCTACGTCAAAGATTACCCTGTAGCTCCTCCTGTTAGCGCATTTTTCCAGCTTATTAGAGAATTGCCAGTTAAATACCTCATTCCAACGATTGTCCCTTCATTCCAAAATTCACTTCTTGTCACAGATTTGGCGAAATCAAATCGCTTACGCCTGGGCACCGACTCTCGTCGGTGAGGCCAATAAAGATCTCGCATTGTCCGCACAAGGCTTGTACTCGCGCGAAAAAGCCCCCTGACCAATAAGTAAAAGAACAGGGGGCTCGATAAAATACTTTCGCTTGCGTTCCGCAAGATCATATCCTTGATGGTGCACTACCTTCGGTGACCGCCGCCACGATGACCGCCGCCTCCGCGAGTTCCGCCGCGGCCGCCGATGCTACCGGTCCTGCGACTACCGCCTTTTCCTCCACCGCGGGTCCCACCGCGGCCTCCGATGCTACCGGTGCCGCGATCGCCTCTGCGGTTCATTCCACCTCCTCTGCCTGCGTGGCGTTCTGCGCGGCGGCCTGCTACGTTACGGGCATTTGTGGTCCTGAAGTTTCTATTGATGTTGGCATTTCTATTGATGTTAACATTTCGATTGGCGTTCACACTCATAAATCCGCCGCCCCAGTTCCAGGATCCCCAGCCCCAACCCCAGACCGGTCCCACGCTTACTGCCCCCCAAAACCCGAACGCGCCGACTCCAAGTGCCACTCCAGGCCAAACCGGGTAGTATGCGAACGGAGGATACGCGGGCCACCCCCAGGTTCCGTACACCTCCGCCGGGTCGTAGCTGGGCACATAAACAACGTCTGGATCAGTCGGCTCAATTTCGTAAACCTCACCTCTGACGATAACATTTTGCTCCGGGGACGACTTAAGATTGCCGGCGGCATATGCCTTCGAGCGCAATCGCTGAACGGAGGCCATCACATCGGTTTGCTGGGTCTTGAAAGCATCACCGAGCTTCTGCATCCACTCCCACCGCTCAGCCATCATCGCGACTATTTGAGGGAAAGGCGCCAGCGCTTTCACGCTCAGGTCCCAGTCCATCCGGTCAAGGGCGTCATTGAGCGCATCGCCCTTGAGGTCCGGATTCCCCTTCAGCCAGCCGTCCTCTTCTGCGACCTGATTCGGGAAAGTCGCAGCCATAAGGATTTGCGCCAACAGCGAATCGGGATATAACGCCACCGGAGCAAGCATCCGGTCAAGCTCCCCCTCGCTGAACGCAGCGCCCGAGGTTGCCGTCTCCTGTGAAAGCGCTCCAAACGGTACCATCAACACAATCAGCAGCCCGCTTAATGACCGCTTAAGAAATCTGCTTATTGTCATGTTTTTTTCTTCTTTTGATCTGATCTATGACTAAGTTATTCATTTTCTCAAGCAGGGACCAAAGATTACAGCGTGGTTCTATGCCGCCCTTCTTAAATATGTTGATAGCTGTTCCAAATTTTTCACTCTCAACCCTTTTTTCCGAAAACCGAACCCGCAAAAGGTGATCCCAAAACAGTCCCGCGTTGCTGCTCCCACTCGCTGGGTCGCTTTCGCTCGCAGGGTCGGACCGGGAAAACAGCCCAACTGCTGCGGGCTCCTTGCTGCGCCGTGATTTACGTGGCGGTCCCTCGCGCCCAATGAAACCCAAAAAGGTTCAGGCCGAAGAACTCACCCCAAAATTCGCCGCCTGTCTAAAAAACCGCCGTCGCCGCATCGGTTACAGGTCCCTTCGTCCTTGACGCTGCCCAACCGGCAGAGGCGTCATCGAGTCGGACAATAAATTCATCAGCCCCACCCGCATTGAAATAAGCTGTTTCATTCAGCTGGTCTTGGCTAACCCGTGCAAAGGAGTATATGATAGCTATGAACTCAGGTGTCTGAGTAAGCTCCGGCACAAATTAGATCGGTGGAGGCGGGCATGAAAATCGGCATAATGGGACCGGGTGGAGTTGGAGGCTACTATGGGGGACTGCTTGCGGGATCGGGACATGATGTGGTCTTTATTGCGCGTGGCGAGCATTTGAGGGCTATCCGGGATCACGGGCTGGAGGT
>DASPQK010000325.1:0-2375 GCA_035624985.1 Syntrophobacteraceae bacterium
CTTTGCTGCGAAAAGGCTATGACGAGGCCTTTGCTGCGAAAAGGCTTGGTGGGCTGCGCTCCGCTTAGCCCACCCTACCTACTCAGTCCTCAGTCCCGCTCCCCGCTCCACTCATCACTCATCATTCATCACTCATCACTCTTCACCCTTCCTGCTCCCTGCTCTCAGTTTTTAAAGCGCCCAAGCCTCTCCGGTATACCCATCCGTTTCATAACAGAGGCCGCAGCAGGCGGCACGAGGTGTTCCCATGCCTCACCTCCGGCCAGGCGTCTTCTTACTTCCCCTGCGCTTATACCTTTCTGTTGGGGAGATTTTATCCAGAGCAGTTCCACGTTCAGCCCCAGAGACTGAAACATATCAAATTTCCTCTTGCCCCAGTCATCGTAGATAGTCAGATAAAAGACGGCATCGAGCGGGAGATAGAATCGATAGAGTTCCGGAAAATTTATGGGAAAGGGCACTATGGAAAACTCCGCAGGGTCCAGACCGCTTTCGAACATGACCTCCCGAATAATGCGGTAGCGCTCGAAATATGTGAGTGGATTGGCTTCAGCCGAACTCCGATTGGGATCGGCCGCATCGATCCTTGTGAGGGTGGGATCGGGGTTGGTGATTCCGATTACCAGGTGCCTGCACCGCTGCCTGGCGGCCAGGACATATTTCAGGTGATCGAGATGGAAAACCTGAAAACGGCCGTGAACTACACCAGTCTCTGTCATAATCATCCTGGAATATCATAGAGGGTCCGAGTGTTCGTGAGCGATAAAAATGCGCATTAAGACGACGATGTTTGGATGCACTGCAAGATAGGTCAGCCCAAGAAGGGGCGCAAGCGCCCAAAACAAGCTCGCCCACCCGCAAAGCACAATAACGCTTGTCCTTGTGCCTTTGCTTGCCAGCGTCGGCTTGCCCAACGGAATCCCGAGACTTTCAGCCCGAGCGGTGGTGTAGCTTATGAGGCTGCCGCCTGAGACCGCAAGAAAAGCCATTACCAGCAGCAGCGGGAGGGGCAATCCGGGAGGGTTCCTTATGAGGTAGACGACAAGCCCGATCGTCAGGGCAGTGTCGAAGTAGCGGTCAAGAACCGAATCCAGGAAAGCTCCTCCCCTGCTCTGCATGCCGGCAAGCCTCGAAAATTGCCCGTCAACCCCGTCCAGCACCTGGGCGAAAGCAGCGAGAAATCCCGCAATCCACCCGCAACCGAGAGCGAAAACAACTCCGGCAAAAACCCCCATGGTTGTCGAAAACAGTGTAATCATCCATGGACGCAGCCATTGCAGATCGATGAGTCGAGGGGTAATACGCGCCGAAAGATTGATCTTTATCCATTTGAGGATAAATCTGTCCGACGGTTTTGTTTGCCATTCGTCATGCGTGAGCGGTTCAACCGGACTGCGCGTCATTGTCCCGGCTCTCGAGATATTCACGAACTATCTTCAGGGTTGTCAGAAGAGGAGCTTCCTCCCGAAGCTCGAGGACCCACCAATTACATGAAAGCGAGGAGAGAAGGTCCAGGCGGCCCCGGACATCGTCCAGGCACGCGGGCGGCACATGCCGGCCATAGAGTTCCTCGTGGTAAATGTGTGCATTGAAAGTGCGTTCGGGATGGGGCATGACGAAGTCTTCGAGGTCGAATATCCGGCACTGAACCGACTGACAGACTCGGGCATGACCGATATCGAGCGTAATACCGGCGTTGGTTTTTCGAACCAGTTTTTCGAAAAGCTGCGGCCTGCTCGACCAGCCGGAGGCAAGGTTCTCCAGGCAAAGGCGCACGCCAAGTTCTTGAGCATAGCTTACAAGTTCGGCCAGTCCGTTTATTGTACGATCCCAGGAAAGGCCTTTGGGCGATTTTCTTCCCAGTCCGAGGTGCACGGTCATAAACCGGCCGTCAAGCCTGGAGACAACCCGGCAGGCCCTTTTGAATACTTCCATGGCCTCACCTGCCTTGAGATCGTCCTCATCGCCGAGATCGATACTGTTGAAAGCGCAATGATACCGGACCTCCAGCCCCTTGAGGTTCGAAATATCCCGCAGAAGCCTCGATTCTTCAATTTGATTCCTAGGAAGGCCCTCCAGTTCGAATGTCCAGTCGACACCGGAAAAACCGTGCTGCACTGCCGTCTGCCTGAGAGCCGCCGCATCAGGAATAAAATTGCATATGGCGATCGTGGGCGAATTCATTCTATTGAAAACCCATTATCAGAGTGGGAATAATCCGTTCCCACGTGGAGAAACGGCAAACATCGGCCTTTTTCGACAGAACCGCCAATTACCCGTAACTCTCTATTATAAGTATCACAGCAATGCCAGGTAAGGTATATGATGCCGTCAATCCGGTTTCAGTTTGAATCCTCCATGTGAGCCCCTGGAAA
>DASPQK010000326.1:0-20536 GCA_035624985.1 Syntrophobacteraceae bacterium
GTCTTCCTGCTTCTTAGCGCAATAACTCTGGCCTCGGCCATCGTCACGTGGCGCCTGCTGCCGCGAGCCACAAAATTCAAACGCCAAAGCATGGCAGGCGCAGCTTCCGTGTCAATGCGCGCGCATCTGCGCAATCCTCAGCTCCTGGCGACCTGCGTGGTGGGATTCAACATTCTGTTCTGCATGGTCGGGGCGTTTACATACGTTAACTTTTACCTTGCCGATAAGCCCTTCTCCCTCGGGTCCGCCGCTTTGGGATCGATATTCGGCGTCTACTTGATCGGTGCGGTGATAACCCCGATCGCCGGACGCATCCTGGACCGCGTCGGTCACCGCCGGGCGCTGCTGGGGGCTGTCGGAATATCGACAGCCGGGATGCTGCTAACTATGATTCACTATGTGCCGGTCATCATCGCAGGACTGACCCTTGAAGCCTCCGGGGTATTCGCCTGCCAGCCGGCGTCATCCACCTATGTTGGCAAGGCTGCACATGAGGGCCGATCGAGCGCTGCGGGTCTCTACGTTGCCTTCTACTATGTGGGTGGCTGTATGGGATCGATTCTTCCCGGTCTTTTCTGGAAACAGGCAGGATGGCCGGGATGCGTGGGAATCATCGCCTGCATGCAGCTTTTTACCGTCCTGATTGCATACAAACTATGGCAGGACTGACCTCTCATTTTCAGCATCGAAGACAGACCGCGCCCTCACTGCCTCCAACAACGAGTATCTGCTGCACGTGAAGCAAACTGCGTCACACGGAAAACGTTCCGGTTTGTTCGAACCAGGATTGCGGGCCCATCTTCCCAATGGATTCTATTGATTCGGGCCCTGCGCTGTTATATTCGGCAATGATCCTGTACACGCTTGATTCCGTGAGGCCCGTATGCCTGGCTATTTCGGCAATTGGCCTGGGGTCAACCAGCAGGTTATATATTACAAGCCATTTTTGAAACCTCAGAAAGCCCGATGACATCCGCATCTTCATCCTGACTTCATCGGCTGACAAATAACCCGCTACATCCGCTCCGTCCATCTTCACGGCCCCCTCCTTAGCCTCAAGATATATACTACTATAGATCTCCCTCGCCCATGTGCCTACCTATATAGTAAAGAAAATAAAACGGAAATAGAGTGATTCACTTAATGATGGTATATTTATGCGGTATTTTTGAATGCAGACTGTAGAGAAGTGGAAAGTTCTCCCGGAAGTCGGCGGCATTACCGCCCCGGTTCTTTGCCCCTCCGCTGCAAAGCGGATTTCACAAAATCGGCTATTTCGTCGCCTCCGGCGTTTCCTTTTGCGAAAAAACGACTCGCGCCGCTGCTCAAAGCGGCAGCCCTGTATTCCGGATTGTCATGGCTGGTCAAAATGGCCACCTCCACGCCGGAATCGGCCTCCTTGATTATTCTTGTGATTTCAAGGCCGTTTTTACCCGGCAACCTGATATCCATAAAGACGAGGGCTGGACAACTTCTGTTAAATTGCTCAAGAGCCTCCTCTCCATCGGATGCCTCACAAATCTTGACCTCGGGAAATCGAATCGCCAGCATTTCTCTCAAGGACGAACGAAAAACTGAATTATCTTCCACGAGCAGGATATGGCACATTTTCGCCTCTCAAGAGCGTTGCGCTGTTGATCCTTGCTGTTAAATTTTAAACAAACTTTTTTCTCATACGGCTATGGAGGCGTAAATACAGTGTTTGCAGTAATTGCGGGGGGGAAACACTGTATTTCTCAGCCAAGAGTGCCCAGTAGCAAAAGGCTCTCAATTTCCAGCGAGATAAAATAAGGACTTGCGATATAAGATAGGAAATGCAATATAATAGTGAAAAAAATAATCAAGGTCATAAGTCGAGGGAAGGCTTAAACTATGCCAGAGAGAAAAAAGATCGTAATCGCCGAAGACCACACGATCCTTAGAGAAGGGCTGAGAATGCTTCTTTCCTCCAACCCGGACTTCGAAGTGGTTGGTGAGGCGCGAGACGGCCTGGAAGCCATCCGTGCGATAGATTCTCTTAAGCCCGACCTGATCCTTATGGACCTCTCCATGCCCAGGATGAACGGAGTGGGCGCGATTCAGGAAATAAAAAAGCAGAGCCCCTTAACAAAAATCCTCGTGCTTACCGTTCACAAGACCGAGGAGCACATTCTGACCGCGTTGAAGACCGGAGCCGACGGTTATATCCTCAAAGACGCCACTCACAGCGAATTGATGCTGGCCATTGATAATATTTTCTCCGGTAGAAGTTACATTAGCCCCGGCATTTCCGAAAAAGTGATAGAGGGCTATCTGGAGGGAAGAAAAAGTGTCAAGTCGTCCACATCCTGGGACACCCTCACCCAGCGCGAGCGAGAAATTCTAAAGATGATAGCAGAGGGCTACAAGAACAAGGACATAGCCGACTATCTGTGCATCAGCGCCAAGACCGTAGAAAAACACCGCGCCAACCTGATGAAGAAACTCGACCTGCACAGCGCATCGTCCCTTACGGCATTTGCCATGGAAAAAGGGCTGATAACCAAGTAAGAGACTAGAAACACTTCGCAAAACCTGCCCGAATACGCATTTTGCGCAAGCTCCCGGATGTGAGCCCGTCACTAAAGCGGGTGCGTCATATCCTCGGGCCGCACCCATTCGTCGAATTGCTCGGCGGTCAAAAAGCCCAGCGCAAGAGCGGCCTCGCGCAGCGTAATGTCCTCACGGTAAGCCTTAAGGGAAATCCGCGCGGCTTTCTCGTAGCCGATGTGGGGGTTTAGCGCCGTCACCAGCATCAGCGATTCCTCCAGGTGTTTTCCGATGATTTTCTCGTTCACCTCGATGCCTGCTGCGCACCGGTCGTTGAACGAAAGGACGGCATCGGCCAACAGTCGGATCGACTCAATGACGTTGTGCAGGATAACCGGCTTGTAGACGTTCAGCTGGAAGTTTCCCTGCGAGCAGGCAAAGGCTGCCGCGTGGTCGTTGCCGAACACTTGCACGGCCACCATGGTGAGCGCCTCGCACTGGGTCGGGTTGATCTTGCCGGGCATGATCGACGAACCGGGTTCATTTTCCGGGATCCTGAGTTCCCCCAGGCCAGCCCTGGGGCCGCAAGCGTACCAGCGCACGTCGTTTGCGATCTTCATCAGGGCGCCGGCCAGAGTGCGCAGAGCAGCGCTCACGTTCGCCATAGCGTCGTGGGCCGACAGCGCGGCAAACTTGTTAGGCCCCGAAAAGAACGGCTTCCCGGTCTCCTCGGCGATTTTGCGCGCCGTCAGCTCGCCAAAGCGCGGAGCGGCGTTTATCCCGGTGCCTACCGCCGTCCCGCCGATCGCAAGGGCATAGACGCCCTTTAAGCTCAGCGAGATCGATTCCAACGCCTCGTCGAGCTGTGTCACCCAGCCCGAGATCGCCTGGCCTACGGTCAAGGGCGTGGCGTCCTGGAGGTGAGTGCGGCCCATCATCACCACACGGGAAAAAGCCACGGCCTTGCCGTCCAAAGTATCGCGCAGCTTGCGGACCGCAGGCATCAGCGCCTCATCCACCATCTGGACCGTGGCAATGTGCATCACTGTCGGAAAGGCGTCATTGGACGACTGGCAACGGTTGACATCGTCGTTGGGGTGGATCGGCTTCTTGGACCCTACTGTCCCTCCCGCAAGTTGAATGGCCCGGTTGGCGATCACCTCGTTGGCGTTCATGTTGGTCTGAGTGCCCGATCCCGTCTGGAACACCACGAGCGGGAACTCACCGTCCAGCTTTCCTTCGATCACCTCCTGCGAGGCCCGAACGATAAGTGCGACCCTGTCGGGCGGCAACTGGCCGAGTTCCCCGTTGGCCAGGGCCGCGCACTTCTTGAGGATGCCGAGTGCGCGGATCACCGATCTGCCCCAGCAATAGCCCTGCACGCCGATCTGGAAGTTGCGGCGCGACCGTTCCGTCTGAGCACCCCACAGGCGATCGGCAGGAACTTCGACCTCTCCCAGGGAGTCTGTTTCCACGCGAAACCTGTCCTGCCTGCTGTTGCCGTCTGTCATACTCCCCTCCTGAGCATATCTATTCACAGCGCTCTCGGGTTTGAGCGAACCCGTTAGCCTCATATAATACCTATTCCGCCAATATGGTAGCCGATAAGTTGTCTTTATGGACAGGTATCGGGAGGTGAAAAAACTGTTAAGATTTTTTAGCCTTCAGGTATAATCCGCCATAGAGCGTGGGAAGTTATGTACAGAAAATATTTCGGCATGAAAGGGTCGCCTTTCTCAATAGCGCCCGATCCTCGCTATCTCTACATGAGCGAGCAGCACAGGGAGGCGCTGGCCCATCTGCTCTATGGAATAAGGGGCGATGGGGGGTTCGTGCTGCTTACCGGAGAGGTCGGCACGGGCAAGACAACCATCTGCCGGCGTATGCTCGAAACGCTCGCAAAAAATATCGTGGCAGCCTTCATCATACATCCCACCCTCTCGGTTGCGGAACTGCTCGCCACGGTTTGCGACGAGTTCGGCATAAGCTATGCCAGAAAAACCAGCGTCAAAGTCCTGGTTGACCTGATAAACGGTTTCCTCCTTGATTTGAACGCCAGACGCAAAAAGGCCGTCCTCATAATTGACGAGGCGCAAAATCTCAGCAATGACGTTCTGGAGCAAATCCGGCTTCTGACCAACCTCGAGACAAATCAACGCAAATTGCTTCAAATAATACTAATCGGCCAGCCCGAGCTGAGGGACAAGCTTGCGGGACCGGAGCTAAGGCAGCTCTCCCAGCGCATCGCGGCCCGCTGCCATCTGGAAGCGCTTTCAAAACCCGACGTCGTCAATTACGTAAACCACAGGCTCGCGGTTGCCCGCGGAACAAGGAAACGGAGGTTCGACAAATCTTCATCCGCGCAAAGGGCAGCCAACCAAACGGCCATTGTGGGTCCCGCATCCCGGGACACTTCCACGCTTTTTTCACGAACCGCACTGGATAGTTTATATCTTTACACAGGCGGGGTCCCAAGGTTGATCAACCTGGTTTGCGACCGCGCTCTGCTGGGTGCTTTTGTCCAGCGAAAGGAAACCGTGGACAGAGCCACATTGAAAAAAGCGGCCTGCGAGGTGCTCGGAGCGAATTTGCCGGCAGCCGGCCGGAGGTGGAAAGTTGCATTTGCCGCGGCAATCCTGGTCTGTATATGCCTGGGCCTGCTCTACCATTTCTCAGGAGGTTTTGACCCGCTGAGGCTGTTCGCCGCGGGCAAAACCGGTGGGGCCGGCGTGTTGAGACTTCTACCGGCAACATCCCGGGTTCCCGGGACGAGCATCAGGGGGATGTATCCAAATGACCCTGAAGCACCCGATTCGGCCGTGCGGGAGCAGGAAACTGAGGCTCATCAGTCTCATGAGTCGCCATAGAGGCACATATGTCATACATTCTCGATGCACTGCAAAAATCCGAACAGGCGCGCAGACGCCGAAAATCCCGCGTGCTGCTCGAAGGACCTCCGGAAGAACCTCCTGCATCTTCGAAACCTTCGAGAAGCTACGGGCGCTGGCCATATCTCATTGCACTCATTCTGCTTATAGGCGCTGGCGTTTTCGCTTACCGCCTGAACCCCCGGCAAGCTCCCGGTCCGTCGAGCCGTCCACCGGGCAGCGCCAGTGAAGAGCTTGCCTCCCGCCTCGCCACGGGCGCAAGCGCTCCGGCAGCTTCAGCAGAACGGACGGGCGGGCTGCGCCATCAAAATCCCGCTGACGCTAAGCCCCAGGCAAGCGGTCCTACCGCCGAAGGAGAGATGGGTCGTGGAGAACCCGGCCCCGGCGACCCTGACGTCCAACAGTCCGCACCGGCAGTTTCCCCGCCGACTGTGGCGCAGTCACATGAGGCGCAGGAACCCACAGAACGCTCTCCAGCCCCCGATGCAGTGACAGACCGTTCCGAAGCCGCGCCCGTGGCCGGAACTCAACCGCGGGGCGCCGCGCGCAATAAGATCGCTCGCGACAAAATGCCGTATGAGGATCAGGAAGTGATGCAAGGTCCGGAAACCGGGCACTCCCGAACCGCGCAGACTCCGGCTCCACCGGGCCCCAGCGCCGTATCCGGGGGAGCCGCCCCCGCAGCCGGGAAAGCCGTCGCCTCAAAGGCGCCGCATGATCCGGCATCTGCCGATGCAAAAAAGGGCATAAGGACCGCTAACTTGCACGATACTGCGAAGAAAACGCCCGCCGGGTTCGATCAGCCCGCCCGGAAGGCAGCCGGCAGCGGCATCATTTCAGATATTGAACCTCTTGCCGAACTGGACGCATCCTCCGGCAAACCTGCCTCCGTCCTCAAGTGGCACCAACTTGGGCCGCAAATCCGGGACTCCCTTCCAAACATGTCCTTTTCAATGCTGATATACTCCAAACAAGCCGACCAGAGATGGATAAACATAAACGGGTCAAAAAGAAGGGAGGGCGAAGAGATTTCCTCAGGTCTCAAGCTCGAGGAAATTACCCGGGATGGAGCAATTTTCAGCTTTCGGGGACACCGTTTTTTTAAGAGCGTGGTCGGAGACTGATGGTGGTCGGGTAGAGTCGCATGTATGAAAATATTTCTGCCGGCTGACATTCTACAGGATTCGGAGCGCAACTCGATCCGGTTTGAATGGCTGAGGGCCGTTTGAGAGCAAAGGGGAAATCATGCCGAAAGCTGTAATGATCCATGAGACTGGAGGACCCGAGGTTCTGCGCTTCCAGGAGTACGATCCGGGAAAGCCCGGTCCGGGTGAAGCGCTTCTGCGCCACGAGGCAATAGGGGTGAACTTCATAGACATCTATCACCGGACGGGCCTCTATCCGTTGCCCCACATGCCTGCGGTGATCGGGATGGAAGGAGCGGGAATAGTCGAAGCTGTGGGCGAAGGGGTGAGCGAGGTTTCGGTTGGAGACCGTGTGGCCTATGCGGGGCTTCCACCCGGGGCTTATGCGGAAGTGCGGATCATCCCGGCCCACCGCCTGGTCCCGCTTCCTCAAAGCATCCCCGTGCGCCAGGCCGCCGGCATGATGTTAAGGGGAATGACCGCTCGATACCTGCTTCACGGATGCTACAGCGTCAAAGCATACGATACGATTCTCATCCATGCGGCAGCGGGAGGTGTGGGGACCCTTGTGTGCCAGTGGGCAAAGCACCTCGGCGCAACGGTAATCGGGACGGTTGGGTCGAAAGAAAAAGCTGAAATTGCAAAAAGCAACGGATGCGACCATGCGATCCTTTACAGGGAGGAGGATTTCACGTCCCTAGTAAGGGAGATAACAGGCGGCAGAGGCGTTGACGTGGTTTATGACTCGGTGGGCAGGGAGACCTTCATGAAGTCGCTGGACTGCCTGAGACCTATGGGCACAATGGTGAGCTTCGGACAATCGAGCGGGCCTGTTGCTCCATTTGACATAGGAATACTCAGTGTTAAAGGGTCGCTTTTTCTCACCCGCCCTACCCTTATGACCTATACCCAAAGGCGCGAAGACCTTCTTGCGCACGCCAGGGATTTGTTCGAAGTAGTGGAAGGCGGGATTGTAAAAGTGCAGATAGGCAAGACATATCCCCTGGCCGATGTGGCCATGGCCCATCGCGACATGGAATCGCGCCGGACTACCGGCTCCGTGATTCTGGCTCCTTGAAGCCGCTTCAGTTGGGGGCCGCTTGAGTGACGGCGTTGGCGTGCGCCACGGATGGCCCCCTTTTCTTATTTCACTTGCTGTTTCCATGGTGATGCGAACCGTTGTCGCCTGACGCCATGAGCCATTGGAATTCTGATACGAAAATAAAATGCCTGCCGGGATTTTACCAGACAGGAAGGATTCCTTAAAAGGGTGTAAGTTGTTTTCCTCGCCAGCCCCGGTGTGACTCTTCTGTGGAAAAGCGGGGCTGACGACATTAGTCGGGACGAAAGGCTTCGGCGGGTTGGGCTTCCGCTACACCCACACATCCAACGACTGAGGACTGTTTTTATGGCGGTGCAGGGTTTCGAACCACGGAATCCCCTCGCGCTGTAAGCCTTCGATTTCATTGTGGTCCGCATCAGCATCAACAACGGCGTGCATACCCAGAGTGTGACCTTCTTTCAATCAGAAATCACGCACGAGCTGCTTCGGAAATTCTCTTGCCCGATGCCGGGGGCTCCCAATTTTTCAGGGGTAACACCGTTTGGTTGTGGTATCCTTAATGCGAGTCAGGGTTGCTTATGGTCTTCTACACCGGTCTTGGCGGCGGGTGGGCATTTTGAGTAAAATCAAACTGACCATGTCAGGAAGAGTTCGACTCATCACCGTCTACGAGGACAAACCCACAAGGTAGAAGGGCTGAGCACATGTGAGCTTTTGGGAAAATGAAACGTGTGAGCACTGCGGAGGGAAGATTGTAGAGAGACGTGTTACTCTTCACCTCAAAACGAAAGGGGGGTACGTTATGATTGAGAACGTGCCGGCCGGTGTATGCAGGGAATGCGGCACTCGATATTACACGGCGAATGTGCTTAAGTCCGTGCAGGAGAGCATCCGTGGCCGTCGAAAAGCCGACCGTGAAGTTCGTATGCCGGTATATTCTCTTTAACCCCGCTAATCGGTTATCTACGGTGAAGTTGGAACCGGAAGGAACGACCATGAAAATCAAAGTCATCGTCCATGAAGCCGAGGAAGGAGGGTTTTGGGCAGAGGTGCCATCCATTCCCGGCTGTGCCACCCAAGGTGAAACATTCGAGGAACTCCTCAAGAATATTTACGAAGCCGTCGAAGGTTGCCTGTCAGTGGATTTGAAGCCATTTGGTCCGATGGATAGCAAAACGCGCGTCTTAGAAATCGCGGTATGAAGAACCTATCGGGAAAAGAACTGGCAAGAGTGCTCGAACGGCACGGCTGGCGGTTGTTACGAACTCAAGGGAGTCATTACATCTATGGAAAGGAGGGAAGCATTGTTCGCCTGTCGGTGCCGATCCGCAGCAACCAGCCGCTCAAAAGGGGGCTGCTCAACCATCTCCTAAAAATGGCCGGTCTGGATGAAGATGACCTTTAGGGTCGCAAATCCCTCCTTCCTAAATCTCATTGTTCAAAATCAGAGCGACCTCCTTGTCCGTGATTCCAAGATACCTTTGCGTGATTGCCGCCGAAGAATGGTTGAAGCGCTTTGCCAATACCTCGAACCCAACCCCAAACTTGGTTCTCTGGATATAACCGAACGTTTTTCTTAGCGTGTGAGCGCCAAAATTGCCAGCCAGGTTGATTGCGCGGCACCATTGCTTAATCATGCCGTTTACCGATGCTGTGGTCAATGCAGAGCGGCCTTTACGAGAGGCGAAGACGGTGATCATTGTCGGCAGGCTTAAGGGTGCTCAGGTAGCCCTGTAGAGCCTTGTAGGTCGCCTTATTGATTACCAGCACATTGGTTTTGCCGGTTTTCGACTCGATAATCTGGATGGAGTCCCCGGCTTTCAGGCGCCGGACCTGAGAGACCTTCAATTTCAAGAGGTCGCCGGTCCTCAAAGCGTTGTTAATGCCCATGGTGAAAAGCAAAAGGTCGCGTGGCTTCGATGCCACCATTTTCTTGATTGACTCAATAGCCACTACGTCTCGGATGGGTTCGACCGTGACATTTTCACCTTTATTTGTGTTTTGCGTTCTCATGGACGGGCCTCTTGTTTCAAAAGTAATCGATGCTAATAGCATATATTCCACACTATACCGTCGATTCAACGTGTGGGGAAAGCATCCGAACCGATTAAAAAAAGCCTGTAGGCCGTTTATCAGAGCGGATTTAGAGGAAACGCCGAATCGACGGTTTTGCCCAAAACCGTGGGTTTGATTCAAGTCCCCCGAAGACGGCGGGTTTACCCAGCAAGCACATGTTTCATGCGCCTTCCAAGAGCCTGTTGACCAATTGAAAAAAAAGCTTGACATCGTATGATATTATGGTTTAGTGTGGATACAAAGAATTCTATGAGGTATAAGGAGGTATACTATGGAGACGTGGATGAAAATTGAAGATGTGTGCAAGTACTTGCAGGTTCCTGAAAAATGGATTCGTTCCAAAATAAGGCAGAACACGATTCCATTTCATGACAGTCACGGCATTTTGAGATTCAACCAGCAAGAGATCGATGATTGGATGAGGGTGCCGTCGCCACCAGCGGCAGTCCATGGTTCCGCCCAAGTGGCCGATGAAGGCAGGGATACCAAAATTGCCATCAATGATCGGATAGCGTCCGATTTATATGTATATCGTGGGACACCCATTAAAGAGTACTTATTAACCGCCAGCGTAATACTAACAGGGCACTCATCTTGGATGCGGTTGCCAGATTTTATCGAAAGATCAGTAGGCAAAACTAAGGAACTCAACCGGCCATATCTCTTTAGGGAAGAATTTAAGCCCCTTATACGAAACTATAACGACTATCTCAGAGTGTGTTGCTGGCTTGGCGTTTTTGACAAGAAAGACAGAATGGAATATGATCTGAGAAGAAAATACTATATCCCTAATCAATATGCCGGCAAAATAGCAAAAGAGGATGGGATTGAAGGTGCCAAGTCAATAATTATTGATAGTATACTGAATATTGTCACTAGCAATAAAGAAACTATTCCTGAAGAAAGATGCGCAATTCTTCTGTTATGGCTATGTTTAAAGATCAAGACATCAGGAAAAAAGCCTCAAGAACGCGATTTTTTTAAAGATACCGATAAACGCGGTAATTCGTTTCCACGCATACGATTAAATTGTGCTGCAAGTCTGTGCCATTTCCTTTTCGACGGTGATACAAAAAAAGAACGGGAATTTCTCTCAAAATGGGAACAGCACATGTAACTGATGCCGCATAACCAAAATTAGACCTATGGTGCCATGGGACAGCCATCTTCCAGACTGGAGGGAAGACATGAGTCTACGGGATTTCAACTGGCGAAAAGGGCTTCTCCGATTGTGGATTTTCCTTTCTGTGCTCTGGGTTGCCATAATTGCGACTGTTTTTCTATATCCGGCCCGCAGGGAATACATCGAATACCAGAAACGCACCGTGGAGCGTGCCCACGCCGACCGCCTTTACGAAGCGAAAGTCGCTAATGAACTGAAAGAACTGAAGACCTTGAGGGCACTCGTTAACTATGCGTTGACAGAAGAACACATCACTAAGCCCGAAGTTAACGCCGGAGGCCAGCCGGTTCCACCCTCTCACTATAAAGTTTACAAAGCAAAGGAATCCCAAACAGGGGTTACCGTGTCCTTTGTGTGGTATTTACCCACACCGCCCGATTTGACTGACCTCGATAATGTGTTTAAGCATGGACTTGGGTCGGGCGGATTGCCGGCCACCCCGAGAGAATGGAAAGAGCAACTCCAGAAGCCCGCCGAGATTATCGGTTTGCCGCCTGTAGGAGTTATGTTTGACCCGTTCACAGGGTCTCAAATAGAGCAAGGAGCGAAAGGGACTATTCTCTCATCCAGCCGAGGCCCAAAATTATCTGACAACGAGTCCACTCTTGCTTCAAGGCTTTCAAAGTTGGCGGAACTTCAGCTCTCTGTACTTATTGCCGAAAATCTATTACTTAGGGCCGAAAAAACGCTTGAGGCTACCCCCGGCTTGTCCGCAAGGGAGTTCTCCGTTTGGTTGGTGGTGGTCATCCTAATACCGGTCGCCATCCTTGTCCTTGGGTTCTGTTTGCGGTGGGTGCTCTTTGGGTTTTCCAAACAACAGGGCAATTAGGCCACTTGAGTTTCCAGAGCATATTCAAAATCGGAGGTGTTGACATAATGGAATGGGGCAAACAATGTTTCAGAGCAGTTACTGCTCAGAGCCGCCTTAAGAAGATAATGGCCAGCCCAAGCAAGGAAACCGACCTCCGGTTATTTGCTGAACAACTTGGTTGCAGCCTCGCTGCAACTGTTAATCCAAATACCGGGAAACACGACGGACAGGAAATTATCAGACGTATCCAAGAAGCAGCAAGAAGTTACCGTGAGTCATGTCTCTGGCTGGTTGCGTTGACGGCTTCGGTCGCTTCTGTTTTTAGCGCTATCGCTGCATGGAGTGCCATCTTGATAGGTATGCGCCGTTGAATTTCCAGAAATCAATAACCTGAGTCGGGTCTGGAGTTTTATCTGGCTGCGCGTTCGCTGACCTCCACTCAATTGTTCAGATTATGATGAGCATCAAGATGTGAAAAAGAGGAATTTGTGAACCAGAGAACCTCCTGATATCGGCTCGGAAATCTGCAACGTCTCGACTGAGGGGTTGTATGAAGCCGCCGGTCATTTTTTTGGATCATAGCGGATGGAGGGTGGAACGGTAGGCTATTCACCTAATACATGACTACGGCCGGGTCGAAAAAAGCCTATTCCCAAGTGCGGGACTCGGGGCGGGGGATGTTGCTAGGTGCGCGGAGTAGACTGTTCAGCGCCCCAAGAGGCTTAACGCGCTGGCATGCCAGTTTTCAACCTTGGTGAATACTTTGTTTGCCATGTGACTTTTTCAGCAATCGCAAATTGAAGTCTATAAACTCCCAAGAGCCGCGCCTCTTCTCCGACATGTGGTCTTGAAGATAAAAGTCTGCTCCGACCTTATTTGCAATTCGCTCGATCGAGGCTTTGCCGTGTCTCCAGCGCCTTTCCCATTTGCCTTGCTGCTTGATGTTGCACCTCAAGTCACCAATGAACTCTTCTGCAACCTTACTGAATCGGCTGCACTTGATCGAAGATCCAGCCTGAAAGGAAGCAACGGCAGAATCGATCTTGTGAGTTAGCAACAGGTTCCGCTCAAAAGCGTAGTCGCCTCTGGCGCGTTTTGCCTCAATTTCATAAAAATCAATGCCATCTATTAACAGTTGGTCGCAAGGCCTTTTGAATGTCATGGAATTCTCATCCATGCTTATTCCCTTCGCTTCGAGCCATCCCTTCACCGGGAGTACAACCTCGCTGTAATCTCCTTGACTGAGTCGTTCGCGCAGGCTTTCGACTTCGGCTTCCATCTCTTCGGCTTCATAGTCCTCATCATATGACACACGCGAAGACATTAGCACATTGATTGCTTCCGAGGCTTCCACTTTTTTGATAGCTCGGCTCTAAGCATGCGCTTGAGCTCTTTTAGGTCCAGATCCATGAGAAGCCTTTTTCGGGCCCAGATGCAACGGAACAGTTTCCAAACGAGCGCCGCCGTTCGAAGGCTGCGGAATCTGGTTTCTATCACTGGGCCGGTCAGGAGCGAGATGCCCGGTTCACTCCTTCTGAAGCAGTCTGCTGGCGCTTGCGTGAGTAAATTGGAATTCTGATACGAAAATAAAATGCCTGCCGGGATTTTACCAGACAGGAAGGATTCCTTAAAAGGTTGTAAGTTGTTTTCATCGCCAGCCCCGGTGTGACTCTTTTGTGGAAAAGCGGGGCTGACGACATTAGTCGGAACGAAAGGCTTCGACGGGTTGTGCTCCCGCTGCACGAACACGTCCAACAACTGAGGACTGTTTTTATGGCGGTGCAGGGTTTCGAACCCCGGACGCTACGGATATGAGCCGTATGCTCTACCACCTGAGCTACACCGCCCTGGAACTTTAAATTCTTAAATGAAATCGGCATACGAGTCAATAGGATTCCAGCTTGCCGGAGCGGGTCGGTATGGAAGGTTTCCCGATTGAGTTTGACAAATATGAACCCTTCGGGTAAATGTCTTTAAGTCATTGATGAAAAGAGCTTTTTCGGCAATCTTTTTTGCTCCGGCAGTGGTCAGGGAGATCAGATATTGAACCAGAGGCTGTTTGAACTAAAAGTGATCGGTAGTTTTGCGGCTGCTCATAATTTAAGGGACTTTCGCGGCAAGTGCGAAAATCTCCACGGGCATAACTGGAAAGTTGAAGTCGTTCTGCGTGGGAGATCTTTGCAGGCAAACGGCATACTTGTCGATTTCGGGGAAATAAAGGCCGCAATCAGAGAGGCTTTGGACGAAGTGGATCATAAGTATCTCAACGAGTTGCCTTTCTTTTCGCAGAACAACCCCTCCTCGGAAAACATTGCCCGATTCCTGTTTGAAAGGCTTTCGGCGGAACTAAATACCGATACTGCGAGGCTTCACAGCGTATCCGCCTGGGAATCCGCCGACGCGTGCGCCACATATATGGAGTCGTGAGTCTTCAGTGGTCGGTCGTCAGTTGTGAGCAAAAAATAGCGGTCAGTGGTCTGAAAAAGGCGTCTGCCTGTAGACTCACAACCGGTTGCTGACTTTCTTTTGTATGAAGGAGCCTGCCGATGGGAGTTATCGATGAAAGGACCCGAAGGTGTTTTGTATGCCGTCTTATGCGGCCGCGGGCTTGGTTGTCCTTTCCTGCGATCTTTTTCCTCCTGATCTTCGGGGCGCCAACAGCAGGGCGCGCGCTCCAAAGACCTGCACTGGAGCCGGCACAGGCCGTGTTGACCGCTCAGGCCGATCGAGAGCAACAGCCTGCGGCGCAGGAAAAAGCTCCCGCTCACGAAAAGGAGCACAAGCGGCCTGAAGCGCCGCCGGCGTATGGGGAAGCAGCGCTGCCCAAAGCGGAGCCACATCCGGGTGAAGCGCAGGCTCCCGGCGGGCAGGTGCATGGATCGGTGCACGGCGAGGCGCGTGGCGGAGGCCATGGAGAAGAACACGTCGAACTTCCCGAGATTTCCCCCGTGGCCGGTGTAACTTTTGTCGATACCCTGATCCGGTTGATGGACTACGAGCTCAACACCAGGTTTTTGGGCTGGAGGCCCAACGGCATCTTTATCTGCCGCTTTACCTACGACATAAATAATTATCAGTTGGGGGTGCTCGAAGCCGTTCGGTTTACCACTCTTCGACTCAAAGACAGCCTTACCAGGCTGGGCGAGGCCGATTCGTACGATCCGGACCTGGAGCAGGCGCTCAACGACTTTTACATCAGCGCCGCCTCATGGTGGTTCCCATCGGCTGAGAGTTCATACAGGCAGGCTGTTGAACACCTGCAAAGATTCAAGATAAAACTGGAGAGGGGCCAGCGAAACTTCTATTACCGGCGCGACACACTCGTCGCGCTTCTTTCAACTTACAGGGACCAGATCGGAAACGTCAACAGGACCCTTGTCACGCAGGTTGGATGGTGGAAGAGCGCCGACTATTTCTATTACGCCAGAGGTGTGGCCCACGCTTACTATGAAATCCTGAAAGTCTGCCGGGTTGGATTCAGGAATCAGTTGGCCACCATGCATGGGGCCGACATAATGGACGAGGTGCTCCACGAACTGTCTTCAGCCGAAAAAATAGACCCTTGGATAATTCTCGACGCCGATCTGGATGGATTTTTCGCCAACCACCGGGCTAACCTGAACGCTCCTTTAAGCGAGGTTGGACATCTGCTGGTGGTGTTAAGCCAACTGTAGCCCGGCTTGGTTCCGATACAGCCTGGAATTATACACAGCGAAGATAATATCTGAGCTTTACGTCACCCCGACGAAAGTCGGGGTCCAGACATTAAGTAACTGGAAAAGCACGGGATTCCGGCTTTCGCCGGAATGACGGAATCGAATTCATTACGCAATTATTTATGACGCTGTGTATAGATGGGGAAGAAAATCGCATTTCTCTTTTTCGCGCGGTCTAACGTCCGATTTCCACCAAAATCGCCCTTCTTTCCCGCAAGGCGGTCCAATAAATAAAAGCCTCAATGTGGGCAGGGTCCGTTTTGGCAAGTTTTGCCCATATTTCGCAATATGCAAGAATCTGAGGCCGATAGGCTTCCACTTCTCTTAGCAGGAAATCTCCGACATCTTCGCCTTCCAGGGGTCTGGATGTCTTAAAATCAACCAGGAGCCATTTCCCATCGATCTCGGCAGCAAGATCGATTACGCCCGAATAGAGTACGTCGCCCTCGTGGGCGCACTCCGCCGACCATTCTATTCTGCGGTGTTCGGGCGGTATGCTGTAAAAGGTCTGGAGCCAGGGATCGTTCAGGCATGATTTGACCTCCGAAAGAGCTTGCCGGGCAATTTCCAGGGACTTTGGACTTCCAATTCGGCTCAAAACTGCGCTTACCCTCTTATCCGAGGGCAGGCTCCCCGTCTTGCCGAAATCGGCAAGGAGCCGGTGAACGAGCGTACCCCACACATTCGGAGGGCAGGCGGCAGGGCCGCGGTCCGCTTGTTCGCCCGCCTCTCCAACTTCCCAATTGTCCCCCCAGCCCCCTTTGAAAAAAAGGGATGCAGATTCGTGAGCACTCCCAAAAACTCTCAGCCCGGATGGTGAGACAACGGTGAAAACGGGCCTTTCCCGTTCGAATTGCGCAGGCGCAAGTTCGGGCGCTGAGACCTCACAACTTCGCTCCAGCGCCTCCGGCAGTACACCGGCGCGCCCGTGCCCCCCGACCGGAACCTCGTTCCCGTCCGGTTTCCAGCGCCCATCCCGGACATGGTCATCTGCGCCGCCGGCGGGTTCGAGATCAACACGCATACCATCTCGGGCGCGGGCGGACCTTCTCCACTCTAAAAGTTGCGCTTCCTGCGGGAGCGGTCCCACACAGCGCGGGATTGCCCCCCGATAAATTCCATACTCGGCCTGCAAATCGCCGGCAAAGCCCGCCCCGGACTCGATCGCGGGGCCCGCTCCAGCGGCAGGGCCGCCGGTTTGTTCCGGGCGCAAGACCCGCTCTATTCCGCAAAGCTCATCGATCCCATAATGTTTGTCGAGCCATCCGAGCGGACTTTCCCCCGAACTTGAAAAGGAATTTGCCCTCTTTCGCACCAGTCCGCTCATAACAAGTTCGTGCCGCGCACGGGTAACGGCCACATAAAAAAGCCTCCTGGCTTCACCCAAATGCCTCCTCGAGCGCAGTTTCCTAAGCCGGGCATACAGCGGGTCTTTTTCGCCCCTCAGACGGTCAGGTCGTGAGGCCAGAAGGTAATCGCCCGAACAGGGTGAACGTTCGAGAATATAGGGGGGCGGCAGCTCTTTTCTCCGGCTCTCCGGGTTCCAGTCCATGAACGGGATGAATACCACGTCGAATTCCAGCCCCTTGGCGCCGTGGACAGTGGAAAGAACGATGTTCGAGTGGGCGGTATCCGGGTCCACAGGTTCATATGTCCTTGGCAGGAGTTGCTCCAGCCTGGCAAGTGTGCGAACCGGCTCCCCCAGTTCAGCCTCCCTTAACAGTTGGAGAAAACGCCGGCAGCAGTTAAGACCTCTGCTCCCCCACCTCGAAGCCACCGCACGTGCCCCTTCCAGTTCCAGCCACGCCGATTCCACGACATCGGCAAGCGGCAGGTGTCCCACATGCCGCCACGCACCGGTCAGCGCCTGCCGCAGTCGGCCTGCCTGCTCGTCGCGTTCCGAAAATGCCTCGATTTTCTCAACCCACAGAGGCGGTCCTTCGCGCGATATGGCGTAGATTCGGTCGAAATCGAGGCTGAACCAGGGACTTCGAAGCTGGGCCGCCCACGCGATGTCGTCATGAGGCATGACTATCCCCCGGCAAAGCTGCCACAGGTAGAAGACTTCGGGCCTTTCCTCAATCTTCAATCCCTCCTTCACCTGAACCGGAACCTTCTCTTGTTGGAGCGCCTCCAGGTAGACCGGCAGATGGGTGCGCGAAAAAAGAAGGATCGCCGTCTGCGAACACGGTCCGTGTTGTGCAAGACGCAAGGCCAGTCGTCGAGCCAGCCACTGAGCTTCTCTTTTCCTCGCGCTGCCGCCGTCAGGCCACTCCATGAACAGGGCAAGCTCCACGGGCGGGTATCGGACATCGGGTGGCGGATATCGGGTATCGTGTGTGGGGTATCGGGTATCGTCTATGGGAACTCCGGCATCTGACGCCTGACACCCGATACCGCACTTTGCCGGGCTGAAAGGAACTTCGTCGAATTCGAGCTTGGGATCAGCCATAACCGTGTTTCCGAAAAGCCTGTTGCACCAGTCGATCAACTCCGGCTTGGAGCGAAAGTTGGTATCGAGTGTTACAGGCTCCATGCTCAGGCTTCCTCCGCCCTCGATGGGAAGCCCGAGACCGGCTTCCATGAAAAGCCTCACTTCCGCTTTACGGAAAGCATAAATGGACTGTTTAGGGTCGCCAACCACGAAGAGGGTTCGCCCGTCACCATCGGACCAGCCGGAACAAAGCTTGTGCAAAAGCCGCCACTGCTCGCGGCTTGTATCCTGGAACTCATCGACCAGTATGTGCCGTATCTGCTGATCGAGAGTCAACTGAAGGTCGGAAGGATCGGCAGCGTCGAAAAGACGCAGGGCGGCGAGCTCTATGGCGGAATAATCGAGCGCTCTTTTTGCGCGCAGCTTCGAGTCATAAATTTCTAGGATCGAATTAAGCAGAACTACCAGGTCCCAGAGAGTATCGGGGTCCGTCACCGGCGCGTCGTGAACGGGAAGCTGACGAACCTCGTGAAGCTTTTGAGCGACTTGGACCGGAATATTCTGAATGGCGCAGCCCCACATAGTTTTGGCAAATCCCTCGTAGAACCCTGTTTTCGGTCCAAACCGGCTCCTGATACCGCCTTCCCTGGTGAGGAAGGTCTCCGCCAGGCAAACCCACTGCGGGAGGTCCTCCCAACGCGCTCCGGGAATGCGGGTTGGAAGCGCACGCACGGCCTCTGCACCCGCTTCCCTGCCCTGCTCTATGAATCCACTCCATCCACGCCCCAGCTCACATGCCTCGAACCCGGCCCTGATCCCCTTGAGTTCCGCTTCAACCAGTTCGCGGACCCTTTGCGCAAGGCAGCCGGACGCGCGGTCCCGGCTAAGCGCCTCTACCAGGTCGCCCAGCGCCCCTCTTCTTTCTACCAGTTCCCTCATCTCAATTACCAGGGACCGCCAGGAATTATTCAGATAAAGGAGGCGGTTCATCAGGGCGTCCCGCGCCGCATCGCTTTCCTTGCGGGAGGCGATTTGCTCAAGGGCTTCACTAACGACCTCGTGGAGGAAAAACTCCTGCTCGTTTTCGTCCATGAGGGTCGACCCCGGCGTGATCCCGGCCTCGAAGGGCGCACGCGAGGCAATTGCGTAGCAAAAGGAGTGAAAAGTGCGGATCTGGAGAATCTCTCCCGCTAGCAGGAGGTCTTCGAGCTTTTTGTGAACGGCAAGGGCTTTTGACGCATATTCGAGCAGCTCGGCCTCCGCAGGCTCCTCGGTGCGTGCGCCCCTCTTTGCCCGGTCGAGACAGCCCCTTATTCTTTCACGCATTTCGGCTGCAGCCTTGTTGGTGAAGGTAAGGGCAAGGACCTGCCCGGGATGGCCTACAATCCCCAGGAGGCGAAGAAACCGGGCCACCAGAAGAAAGGTTTTACCTGAACCGGCAGGAGCAGTGAGGTGAAACCTGACGGCCGGGTCGAGCGCCCTGGCGCGTTTTTCAGCGTCTACGAGAACTGCCATGGAAGGTCCCATTCAGACACGACGCGGCGTCCATCCGTGTCTCAGAAGCTCTTTTGCATGCTCTCGCACCTTCTCGGATATCGAAATCCCTCCCAGCATGCGTGCGAGTTCCTCCAGGCGCTCCGATTCGCTCAACATGCTGATCGTGGTTGAGGTTTCGTTTCCTTCGGCGTGCTTCTTTACATAATAGTGGAATTTGCCGTAGCAGGCGATTTGGGGCAGGTGAGTAATGCAGATGATTTGATGCCGCTTTGAGAGTTTATTTAATTGAATCCCGACCATCTCTGCCGTGCGGCCGCCGATTCCTGCGTCAACCTCGTCGAAGATGAGCGTCTCGGCTTCTTCCTTTCTGCCCAGAAGAGTCTTGAGGGCAAGGAGAATCCTGGAAAGCTCCCCTCCCGAGGCTATCCTGACCAGCGGTTTCAACTCTTCTCCCGGATTGGCGGAGAGCAGGAACTCTATCCGGTCAAGACCCGTTGGGGAGACTAATGGAGCATTTCCGTCCCCTTCCGAAAAGCGCACGCAAAAGCGCGCCCGCGGCATATCGAGATCGGCCAGATTGTTCGAGACTTCCCCGGAAAGCCTTTCAGCCGCCTCGCGCCGTTTGCGCGAAAGATCGCCGGCCTTCTCCAGGTAGGCGAGGCGAAGGGATTCAATCTCCCTTTCCATCGCCTCTTCCCCAAGCGCCGCTTCCTCGCCCGCCCCCGCCGTTTTGCGCAGATCTTCCAATCTGGCCAGCATCTCGTTTGCGGTCGGCCCGTATTTCTTTGCGAGCCTTCCCAGGAATGCAAGCCGCTCCTCTGCCGCCGCAAGCCTCAAAGGATCGAAGACTATCCGCTCGGCATAGCGCTGCAATGCGTGGGTCATCTCCTGGAGGTGTATGCGGGCCTGCTGGAGGTTTTCGCCAAGCCCGCTCTGAGACGGGTCGGCATTCAAGATCGCACCAAGGTCTTTTTCCACTTCCGAGAGCCGCTCCAAAACGGCGCCTTTCTCAGAGTAGAGCGCATGGACGGCCCTTTGAGACGCGCAACTCAACGCGGCGGCGTTCTTCAGGATCTCCCGCTCCTTACTCAGCTCGTAGTCCTCATTAGGCAAAATTTTCGCCGATTCAAGCTCCGCGATCTGGAAGCGCAGAAAATCCATCTGGGCCGCTTTGTGCTCCCTTGCACGCCTCATTCGACCAAGTCCGTCGCGCTT
>DASPQK010000327.1:0-5440 GCA_035624985.1 Syntrophobacteraceae bacterium
AGGAAAAGTTCAAGACCGTCCCGCTGCCCATACAGTTGCCTCTCGGGGCTGAATCGGACTTCAGGGGCGTCATCGACCTCGTTTCGATGAAGCGGATCTTCTGGTTCGATGAGACCCTGGGGGCCGAATTCAGAGTTGAGGAGATATCCCCCGATCTAATGCCTGCGGCGCGCGAGGCGAGGGAGGACCTGGTAGCCAAGCTGGGCGAATTCGATGATGAGCTTATGGAGCGCTATCTTGGAGGTGAGCAGATTGACGCGCCCCATCTCATCTCCGCGATGAGGCGTCTTACGCTTGAGCTTAAAGCCGTTCCCGTGCTTTGCGGCAGCGCCTTGAAAAACAAGGGTGTCCAGCCGCTTCTGGACGCCATCGTCGATTTTCTCCCTTCGCCCCTCGATGTGCCGGCGATCGAGGGCGTTAATCCCCGGACGGGCGCCATTGAGCAGCGCAGGCCCGATGAACAGGGACCTCTGGGGGCCCTTGCTTTCAAGATATTCATGGATCAGGGCCGAAAGCTTACATATCTGCGCATTTACTCCGGGGTCCTTCGGGTTGGCGCCGACGTGCTCAATGTTTCCAAAGGAACTCGCGAGAAGGTGTCCCGCATATTTCAGATGCACGCAAACAAGCGGGAGCGGATCGAAAAATCCGGGGCCGGCAGCCTTGTCGCCGTCCTGGGCCTTAAGACGGCCACCACCGGCGACTCCATCTGCGACCCGGACCGCCCTTTGCTGCTGGAGCCCGTGGAAGCCTACGAGCCGGTAATCTCGATGTCCGTCGAAGCTCAAACCAGGGCGGACCAGGAGAAGCTCTTCGACAGCTTGCAAAAGCTTTCCGAGGAGGACCCTACCTTCCGGTTCAATGAGAACCCCGATACGGGCCAGATAATCGTTGGTGGAATGGGCGAACTGCACCTGGAAATTGTGCTTAACAGACTCTATCGAGACTACCGCGTTCAGGTGAATTGCGGAAAACCGCAGGTCGTCTATCGGGAAACCATCAGCCGGCCGGCGGAGGGAACCGGCCTGTTCGACCGGGAAATCGGAGGGGTAAGGCATTTTGCCGAAATCTCTCTGCACCTTGACCCAAGGAAGAGAGGAGATGGCGATACAATAACCAACAGGGTTCGTGACGGCTCAATTCCGGAAGTCTTCTTCCCCGCAATCGAGCAGGGCATAAAGGAAGCCATGAGCAGCGGAACTCTTTCCGGCTACCCTGTCGTCGATGTTGCCACAACCGTTTTCACCGGGACTTTTCTGGAAGCCGCTTCAAGCGAACTCGCCTTCCGGGTGGCCGCCTCGATGGCATTCAGAAATGGCTTCGAACAGGCTGCCCCAACACTGCTCGAACCATTCATGTCAGTCGAAATCCTCACGCCCGATGAATTCCTCGGAGAAGTGCTGGGCGACATTAACATGAGGAAAGGAAGGGTCGAAAGCATAACGGCGCGCAAGGCAATCCAGGTGGTCAGGGCCGTCGTGCCCTTGTCGAAAATGTTTGGCTACTCCACCTCCCTCAGGTCCTCAACCCAGGGGCGGGCAATCTTTTCCATGCACTTCTCTCATTACGATCTTGCTTCCCAGCAGGAACACCGCCTGTGAATCGCTCATGCTATTTTGCTTGATTTAATTCATATGCTGATATACATTTCACTGCTTCCGGTCGGGTTGAACGCCGCCGGGACTATCTGGCCGGCCTGGGACGCGGGGCCGTTTCGAAAGGCAGGTGAAATTTATTGGTAAGCACGGAGACCGAACCGAAAGAAAACATAGAAAAAAAGATTCGAAAGCTCCGAAAAGATTTTCAGAAAAACGTTCAACCCGTCTTACGCAGGCACAACTACTACCTCTCTAAAGGAGAGCGCAGGCGAATCAAGAAGAAAAAAGCAATAAAGCGCATCCAGCGCCGCGAACGTCGCATGATGCGATCGGCATGACTTTTGCCAATCCTGTTGGGCCTGTGCGGGTATTATCAATCCCTGCCATGTAATGTTAAGAATGTAAAATCCCGGGTTTTGGCCCGGGATTTTTTGTCTCAATTCTTTGTCTGTGAACAAAGGAACATATATGCAGTATAGCGAAGGAACCGTCGGACGCATTTTTGCCCTGAAACTCGAAACAGGCGAGAAACTCCCCGATGCGGTGGTGGATTTTGCCCGCGAGCATGCAATCCGCAGCGCGATGGTTATCTATGTCGGAGGGGCAGGTGGTGCCAGTCGCCTTGTCGTCGGCCCGAGGGAAAACACCGGAGAAGAAATCATACCGCTGGTTCACGAGTTGGGAGGAATTCAGGAGGTCGCTGCCCTGGGAACTCTCTTTCCCGATGAAAACGGGCAACCGGCGCTTCATATGCACGCCGCCGCAGGCAGAGAGGGTAGGGCCACGGTTGGCTGCACCAGAGCAGGAGTGGAAGTGTGGCTGATCGGCGAAGTGATTATGCTGGAAATCCAGGGAATTGGAGGATTTCGAACGAAAAACCCCAAGACTGGTTTTCAGATGCTCGAGTTTTCATCTCCGGCATCTAATACGACATACAAATGAGTTTGAACCATGAAAAAAGAGTCAGAACGTTTATCCGGCCTTTCCATAAATCACCCTGCCGAGTGGGATGCCGATGAGTTTCAGGCTAACTGGACAGCCTTTCTGGAAGCTCTGCTGCGGGAAGAAGCCGGCTCGCTGGTGCCTTCCAGGCGTCTCCGTCGCCAAATCGAGCAGACCCCGGTCTTCCGGGAAGTTGCCTCTAATTGGCCGGCTATCGAAGGACCGCATCGGCTCGATGCCTGGAAGCGCTTGCTGCTGGCCGCCGAGGATGCCTGCCGTGTGATGCTGTCCGCCTGCCTCCAGTGCGGCGAGTGCTGTCGTATGGGAAGCCCCACCCTTCACCGGGAAGATCTCCCGCTCCTTCAGTCCGGCAAAATCCCGTGGGATCAGATCCTAACGCTCAGAAAAGGCGAGCCTGCGCGCTCGCCCTTCGATGGGAGGCCTTTTGTCCTTACCGAGGAGAGAATAAAGGTCAGGGAAAAGGACGGTCGGAACGAATGCGTATTCCTGGCAGGCGAAACGGCAGGCGGGGAGACGGAGTGCTCCATATATTGCGACCGGCCAGTGCAGTGTCGGGCCCAGGCGTGTTGGGACCCCATCCCCGCTCGCGAGACCGCACAATTGCCCTTTTTGCTCAGGGAGCATGTTTTCGAAGGCGTCGATGTGCTGTTGCAGATAATTTCCCAGCATGAAAGCCGGTGCGGGTTCGAGTCCCTTTGCTCCTCGTTTGAAGAGTTGAGCCGCAGTAATGGAGCAAACATCGACAAGGTGCTCGGGCTGCTTTCCTATGAGGAGCATTTCAGGCAGTTTGTGAGTGAAAAGTTCAACATTCCGCCCCGGAATATGGAACTGCTGTTGGGCAGGAGCTTCACCCGCATGTGCACTCTGTTCGGATTCAGGGTTTTGGAGGAACCTGACGGGACACGGCGGCTCATCAGGGACTCAGTGCTGGAAGCCTGCCCCGGACCTGATCCGGGGACTGAGGACTGAGACCAATTCGCGTTCAAGATCGGGCGGGGATGAACCCCGCCCCTACCTAGGGGAGGGGGAGTGCAGCGCTGTATGCCCTCCCGGGACATCCATCTTGGGCGCAAATTGGTATGAGTGAGAAGAATTCGTAATTCCTGGTTGGTGGTGGCATTACATCAGGTGGAAAAAAGAGCGGAAAACTCTTAGCTTATACTTCACAAACTGACAGAAAAGCGATAACTTAAAAATTTTGAGGGATATTCCAGCAGGGTTCGGACCAAACCGCCCATCCCAACCCACGCTCCCGTACCCCGCTTCCCGCGGCTCGCGGGATTGCCTGCCATGAGCGTGGCTGTGGAGCGGCGCCCTTAGCGGAAGCGAGAGTGGCGAAAATGGCATACGCACCGGCCTTAGGAGCCGGCGGGGCAACCCTTGGGGGTTCAAATCCCCCCTCTCGCACCAGGCAAACAGACCCTGAAACGCGGAGGATGCAGAAAATAACTACATCAGAAAGGTGACAAGAGTGGAAATCAGCGTTTCCTTAACCGACATCAGCCCCAGTCAGAAAAAAATCCGGGTGGAAATCCCGCAATCCAGGGTCGCCAAAGAGTTGAACAAGAAATATCGAGATCTGGCAAAAAACTCCAGGATCAAAGGCTTCCGGCCGGGCAAAGCGCCTCTGAGCATAATCAAGTCCTATTATGGAAAAAGTGTCGAACAGGAGGTTTCCTCCCAATTCATCCAGGATACCTTCCCCGATGCGCTCAGGGAAGCCGATCTCAAACCTCTCACCCAGGCTGATGTGAGCGAGTCCCATTTCGAAGAGGGCGGCGCCTTCTCATATACGGCCCTGGTCGATGTCTGCCCGCCCTTCGACTTGCCTGACTACAAGGGCTTGAAAATCTATAGGCCCGCAGTGGAAGTCACCGACGAGCAGATACAGGCCGAATTGGATAAGCTTGCCCAGGCTCATGCCCAACTCCGCGGCATCGAGACCGACCGCCCAATTGGTCAAGGAGACGTGGCGATCGTCGATTTCACGCCTTTCTTAGACGGTCTGCTGTTCGAGAAGGGCAAAACTCAGGATTTTATGGTGGAAATCGGCAAAAACAGCCTCCACCCGGATTTTGACCGGCACCTGCTGGGGCGAAGAGCGGCGGAGAGTTTCTCATTCGAACTTGACTATCCCCAGGACTCTCATACCAAGGAACTGGCGGGGAAAAGGGTTCGCTTTGACCTCACTGTAAAGCGGATCAAAGAAAAGGAAGTGCCCGAACTCAACGACGAGTTTGCCCAGTCCATCGGGTCGGGACAGTTCGATACAATTGAGTCTTTGAAGGAAGAATTTCGCAAAAGACTCCTCGAACGGGAGGAGTCGGAAGCCTTTGAAAAAGTGCGCGCTCAGATACTTCAGAAGCTCCTCGATAAAGTCGACTTTGAACTTTCGCCTAAAGTGATAGAAAGGGAATCCGACAGGATCCTCCAGAACCTTAAAATGCAGTTCGATAGCCAGGGACTCAATATTGACACGGATGCCTTCAATAAGGCCGAATACAAGACAGGCACGCGATTACAGGCCCAAATAGCCATCCGGACCAGGCTGGTGCTTGAAAAGATAGCTGAAGCCGAAGCCATATCGCTCGATGCTCAGGAAGAGGAACAGGTTTTCAGAGATATAGCCGCCGCCTTCCGCATGGACCCGGACAAGGTCAGGAAGGATTATGCGGACAGCGCCATTGTCGAAAAGGAAAAAGATGGAAAACTTCAATACAAGGTGGTCAGGTTCATAGAAAGCCAGGCTGTTTTGGTGGATACGCCTGATGAGGCAAAAACCCCCGAAGCCGACAGCGGCGCCGAAGAACCGGAGCCTGCATGATGATCTCGTAGAGGAGGAAATTCCAGTGGGACTTATCCCAATTGTAATCGAGCAA
>DASPQK010000328.1:0-3294 GCA_035624985.1 Syntrophobacteraceae bacterium
TTAAACTTCCCTTCCTGAAGCTGGGCACAAAGGCTGCCACTTCGAATGTTGACGGCGCCCCAATAGCCAATCTGCTTGCGATTTGCCGCAGAAGGGATTTCTGGCTGAGATCCTCGCGGCCACCACATTCGCACGATACTGGTTCTTTGTTGGAAGTGCACTTCATCCTCTGCCCAGATACTCATGTCCGAATCTCTCAAAATCGCGATCAGTTTTTTTTAAAGTCGGCTTGCTTTTCCGGATCAGCTCCTTTGGGAAACGTTCTTGGCCTGAGCAGGCGCATGTCCAGTTTATGAAAAACCCTTTGACACTGCCGCACTCCCAGAGAAACACCAAACCTTCTCTCGACATGGTAACTGAGAATAGCGCCATCCCAGATTGGCTGGCCGTAACCGAATTCCGAAGGCGACCGCACAAGATCTCTTTCCAATGCCTTGATCTGTTTATCCGTCAAGCGCCCGGTCCGTCCCGGTCGATCCTCTTCACGAAGACCATCAAGCCCGTTCTTGCGAAAGCTGGTAACCCAGTTGTAAATGCTGCGCGGCGAATCGCCGAGCAAATCAGCGATATCGTACGGACTTTGCCCATCAACGGCCAAAAGCACGGCATGGAGCCGGTGATCGTATCGAGCGTCATCGCTGCGACGAATCTCCTTGCGCAAAGATTCCTTCACCTCATTGGGATTCCGAAATTCGATTCTGCGCATAGCCATTGCCTCCAATTGTCTCACCCAAACAAGGCAATGGTAACTCGAATTTCATTAATATGCAAACTATTATGACGTTACATATAATCAGTTCATTAATAAGTAGACATAGTTATGCAGCGTATCTTGTATCTGGTGCTTGGAAGAAAGACTGAATCAGTTCCGGAGTTCGCTGCATTCGTTTCAAATAGTCCACCGCCTTGTTCTTCATGTCATCGGGGCCAGCGATAGACATGCGGCCGATTCCATTGTTTTTGAGCTCATTCCAAACATGTTCATCCGGGTTCAATTCTGGAGAATATGGGGGAAGGAAAAATACCCGCAATTTGTCTGTCAAACGATCGAGGAGTTGTTTGACCTTTGCAGAGCGATGCACCGGATGACCATCCAGTATCAGGAAAACAGGCCTTTCAGCCTTGAAAACCAGCCTCTTGAGAAACTCGCAAAAAACCGCTGCATCAATTTTGCCTTTCACCACCATAAACCGCATATGTCCCTTGGCGGTAACAGCCGAAAGCAGGTTGAACCCGAACCGGGCCCCAGTGACGCTCACGATGGGAGTCTGGCCTCGAGGTGCCCAGGTCTTCCCGGAATGAAAATCAGATCGGATCCCCGCCTCATCAGCGAAGAAGATCTCGGCTCCGACTTTCTTTGCCTGGACGCGGATGGCCGGAAACTCCTCCTTAAGCCATTTCTCCACCAGCGAGGGATTCTGCTGGAAAGCGCGCATCAACGGCTTCTGGCAGGTCAACCCCAGTTGCGCCAGCAACCTGCCCACCGAGGTCAGACTAAGTTGGATACCGAACTTTTCCTTAATCAAAATCTGAATCATTCCACGCGTCCAGAGTGCAAATTCGAACTTCAGTTGCAGTGGATTTTTCCGTGTGACGGTGTTGTAGATCCATTTCATTTGCGGGCCGGTGATCTTGCGCGGGCGGCCATTGAGCGGCACCGCTCGCAAGGCTTGCCAACCACCGGACCGATACCGGGAAAGCCATTCATAGATGCAACTACGGGAAAACCCCAGAGCTTTTATAACCACTTCGGGACTTTCACCGGCTTGGACTTGTTCAATAGCACGAATTCGAATTGCTTCCAGAGTCTTGTGATCCAGCTTGCGCGCATCATTTTTCGGCATGGCGCTAATATATCACATGCTGGGTTCTATGTCTACTTACTTATGAATTGATTATAATTCTGCTGGACAGATCCTAGGACGCTCCTCTATGTAAATGCCCCCTCGCAGAATCGCTGTTATGGTGAAATTACACGGTTGCAGCTTGGTGGTCTTGATTGGACGCTTTACCGGACAAGTGGATTTGGAGTAAATCCCGAGAAACGGGCAGGGAAGTTGAAGAGAAGCTGCCATGGATCCGTTACTGGCGACTTGGTATTTTCGCCAGCCCTATCTTTCTCCGGATGCTATCTATTCCACATAACGGAACTCGACAAATGGTGCCATAGGAATAGAAGGCCGCCCCGAAGAGCGGCCCCTCCCTGCGCAATTGTGAACCAGTTCCGGCTACTGTTTCTCGAGGGAAAGGTTATAGGTGAAAACCTGGTCCCCGATTTTTGCGCTCCCGGTATCCATACTGGTCTTCCCATCTTTGGAGACAACCCATTTCCCGCTGGCAACTTGTTTCCCACTCTTTTCGACCACGTAATTGATCATTTTAGAGGTGGCCTTTCGTAAGGAAATTGAGTCCATCATGGGATCTCCTTCTATGGGGTAGTCCTTGCCATCAAATTTTGCAGTCCACCTTCGTTGAACGGTATTCCCATTGGCCGGAACCAGATCTTCGACAACCTTGATTCCGTTACCCTGCCCATCGACTTTCGTTGTGAAGCTCCCCTCCAGTGGATAGCTTGTCTTAGACTTAGCCGGATTCATTTTCCATGTTCCGACAAACGGATTAGCCGCCCACAACGAACCTGCCAATCCCAAAACAGCCAGCAAAAGCATTGCATTACGCATTAGGATCTCCTCCTCTTAAAACATTGTTCAGAGGCTTCAAAAAATGACCGGTCGATACCTAGCCAGTCACTCGACCAGCGAAATGAACTGCAACGAATTCGCTGTATCAGTTTTTCAATTTATTGATCCTCTCCTCCAGATGGTCTCTTAATACCATGCGCATGTGCTCTTCATCGTCGCCATCGGCACTGATGCATTTAACGGTCATTTCTCGGAAGGTTTCTCGACATGATCAATGACGAGAACCTCCACACGCGCATTGGTAGCATCCAGTTTGAGTCCGAGCTGCTCCTGGATGGCTGTGTACAAAGGCGGCGCATCTGCCAGGGGAGGGATCGTGGCTTCAATGCCAGAGAACTGCGAGTCATCGCGCTTCCAGTTTAGGTCAAAATCGAACCTCCCCTCGAGTCCTGTTTGATCAATAACCGGCCTGTCGAGAGCAACCGCTTGCATTGCCTGAGTGAAATCGGCCATAGTCGCGTTGGTAGCGTGCAGAGTTCCCAACACCCCGAAATGCAGTATGGGAACACCGTTCGGATCCCCTTTCGTGAGCTTCGGGCCGGTCTTGCTAACTGACAAGGTATAAACCGGAAGCTCTTTCATTTTTCTGTGA
>DASPQK010000329.1:0-3804 GCA_035624985.1 Syntrophobacteraceae bacterium
TCCTCCCGCATAGATAACCGGCCTTCTGGCTTTTGCTATGAGCCCGGCGATTTCGCTTATTTTGGCCGGATGCCCTTTATAGGTCGGTCTGTAGCCTCTCAGCCGCACTGTCGACGGGTATTTGAAACTAATCCTGGCCTGAGCCACGTCCTTTGGAATATCTATGAGTACCGGGCCCGGCCGGCCGGTCGATGCGATATGGAACGCGTTCTTCACCACGGCCGGCAGTTTGTTCGGGTCCTTTAGAAGGTAATTATGCTTGGTAATCGGCATTGTAATACCGGTGATATCCACTTCCTGGAATGAGTCCGTTCCAATCTGGATCGTAGGAACCTGTCCGGTGAACAAAACGAGCGGGACCGAATCCATATACGCGTTTGCAATGCCCGTAACCAGATTGGTAGCCCCTGGGCCGGAAGTCGCAATACACACACCTACGCCGCCGGTAACCCTGGCGTATCCATCGGCAGCATGCACAGCCCCCTGTTCGTGCCGCACGAGCACGTGCTTAATTTTGGTCGAATGATACAGCGCGTCGTAAACCGGAAGGATTGCCCCGCCCGGATAGCCGAACACAATTTCCACATTCTCTCTTTCGAGGCACTCAACCAGGGCCTCGGCAACCGTCATTTCCACGAAAACACCTCCCTAAAGCAGGACTGGGGACTGGGGACTGAGGACTAAGTTCTAATCGTCTTCCACTTCCCGCGCCGGGGCGCCCCCGCCCAGGGCTACGAATTTGCTTCCCCGAAGCATGGCTATCTTTCCTGTGCGAACGAGTTCCTTGATTCCATACGGACGAAAGGATTCTTCCAGTGCGTTTATTTTGCCCTCATTCCCGGTACATTCGAAAGTCATGGTCTTCCTGCCCAGGTCAACGACACGAGCCCGGAATATCCCGGCGATGTGCATGATCTCAACGCGCTGGCTCGGTTCGGCCGCAACCTTGATCATGACCAGTTCCCGGTCGACATATTCGTCTTCCGTTATATTACTGATCTTGATAACATCGATAAGCTTGTGGAGTTGCTTGGTAACCTGCTCTATCAGGGGTTTGTCTCCCTCTACTACAATGGTCATCCGGGAGACATCATCTCTGTCGGTGCGACCCACCGCAAGACTGTCGATATTGAAGCCGCGGCGTGCAAATAGGCCTGCAACTCGAGTCAGAACACCTGGAGCGTTCTCCACCAGCACAGAAAGGGTGTGCTTATCCATTTATTTGAAACCTCCGGCTGAGTTTTGGAAGCATGTTGAATTTACATGGCTTGGACGAAATATATCAACATTGACTGAGCTTTTAAAGCGCAATAGATTCAAAACCTTTGCGCGATGAAGGCATCCCGCGACCGCCCAAAGCGCACGATAGACCCTTGCGGGGATGCCTTCGGCGCTACGCGGCGGACATCGCACAGGGTTGTTTATTAGTCTATAATACGAGGAGATTCAATTGGGCTACGCTAAAATCATCAACTTCTTTTTCGAACTGGGGATGCTCAAAAAAACCCCCCGCTCGGGTTTTCAGTTTCTGGGTTCCGGCCGCGAATCCGTTGCCGACCATTCGTTCCGTGTGGCAATGATCGGCTTTGCTCTCGCGCGAATGGACTCAAACGTTGACCCGTTCAAGGTCATTTGCATGTGCCTGGTTCACGATCTGGCGGAAGCACGCACCGGGGACCGCAACTATGTCAATAAGAGATATGTCACAGTAGACGAAACCGGTGCAATAGCCGATCTTGCCGGCTCACTTCCCTTTGGGGACGAGATAATGGAGCTTCTCAAAGAGTACAGGGATTCCGGGACAGTTGAAGCCGGACTCGTTCACGATGCCGACCAGCTTGACCTTATTTTGGAACTCAAGGAACAAAATGACCTCGGAAATTCCTACGCCGCAAAATGGATACACTTTGCCAGACAGCGTCTGATTACTTCCATTGCTAAAGAGATCGCCCAAGAAATCCTGACGACCGATTCAACAGACTGGTGGTTCAAAGGACACGATGAGTGGTGGGGGAAAGATCCCGAAGAATAATTTTGATAACTATTCGGGGTCTTTCTTTCGGTGATCGGATATCGATATCACTTTACCCTGCTTGCCGGTTTTTTCGTCTTTCTGTTTTTTGTGCACGACCAATTCGGGTTTTGCCGGGCTTTTTCTTGTGTCCTCAGGCTTCCTTTGCGAATGTTCTTCGGCGGGAGTGTTCACTTTTTCAATTCGCATTGCCCGGCCACCCATCGTGAATTCCCCGCCGTTGTAATATGGCTCGCGCAAAATCCAGGTTACCACCAGCAGAGGGACCTGGAGCACCAATAGTTTCACGTTAAACCAACCCGGCTTTACGTCGGCGGATATTTCGTCGACTCTTGCAAAAAAGCTCGGGTTGTTATCCATATATACGAGAACGACGTCCCCAACTTTGGTCATCAATGCCTGCCGGTAACCTACGGTTGTTTGGTCCGCTTTGGACCTGTTAAAATCAGTAGACACCTTATTCGGAAAGGAATGTGTCCGGACCGGCGATTTTGCCCGTTGGTTCAATGATCCAGCGGCATATAGGACAGATGATTTTGACGAGCGCCGTTTCGCGTCCGTCCGGTCACGTATTCCTCGTCCAGGCTTGCCGGGACCATGGGCAGCTTTTCGATGTCCGGGACCCGGAACCCGAAGATCATCTCCATGAACTGAGTAACGATCTTGAAGGTTACTCCCCACAAGAGTTCGGCCCGCTCCCCGATTTTATAAACAAAACATGGGAAATCCACGGCCGCCTCTCTGAATCTCCACTCAAGATGGGGAGGAACGAACCTCCTGTAAACGGCGTAGTTAAACGGGTTGAGAAGAGCGCGCAAAGGAAACCGCACGATCCTTTCAACTTCCGAACTCAAATGAAATCTTTTCTGGTAGGAAACCCATGCAACCATCGGATGGACTGACCGGCGATAGAGAACGAGGCACTGCGTGGGAAGCGGGCCAAGGAAAGTCAGCCCGAAAGGATTAAGACCCATTTCTTCCCATGCCTCTCGGAGCCCCGCCGCATAAAGTAGTGAGAGAAAGTCGGCATTTTGCGGCTGTTCTGTTTTCAATGCGCTCCAACAGGGCCATCTCGAAAGGCTTGAACCCCGAAACGCCAGAAGACGGGCAAGAAAATGGTCGAGTTTTTCAATGGCTCCGCCGGGGCAGCACAGGTCTCCAGGCTGTCTGACCTCTTTTGAGCGTTTGTTCAGGATAATGCCGATCTCGGGTATGCCGCCTTGTTGGGGGAAAAGCCACCCAAGTAGGAGCAATACGCTTGACGTGGGCACGCCGTACCGGCAATCCTCGTTTTGGAAAAGGGTCTCCATGCCGCCGAACTTTGAGAGCACGCTGAGCACGCGCTCCCGCAAAGCGGCGGCATCGAATACCAGGTTCAGGTCGGCAGGCGGGCTGTTCATGTCGGAAACCCGTGCAGCTTTTTCTCTATGCGTTTGCCCGAGATCGGAAACAGGGTCTTTATTTCGGGAGCAAACAGGCTGATTTTGAATTCCTCGACCATTTGGCCGACATCCTCTATAAAATCAAGCCCCTCTTGCGTGGGCCGGGAAAGAATCCGCTTTCTGATCTCATCGAGTTCGGCCCTGTATACACCGAACCGAGCTTCTTTGGCACGGTCCTTTTCCGGGGACACATAGGCTCGCTCCGCCCGAATTCTAAGCCCCTTGAGGTAGCGTGGCAAGAGTCTCACTCGGCGATCTGAAAAACAAGACAGAAAATCCGGCGGAATAAGTGTTTCAAGCTCTGCGGCGATCACGGCCAGCCGGTCGATA